>DASTDJ010000229.1:0-16962 GCA_035710425.1 Nocardioides sp. | reverse complement strand
GGCGGCACGCACCGAGATGGAGGGGGCGCAGACGCAGCTCGCCGACTCACTCGTCCCCGTGGTGCTCGTCGGCGCCATGGGCCTGGTCGATGCCGCCGTCGAGGCCGCGCCGGCTGCTGCACCCCCTGCCGCCCCCCAGGGATCTCCCACTCTCCCGAAGGACGGCCGATGAACGAGAACAACCCGCTCGTCACCGAGCTGATGGCGCGCGCCGGTGGGGCCTCGGTCTCCGACGCGGCCGGCGCGGCACGAGCCGGGTCGCGCGGACTGGGCGACCTGCCCGCGCGCACGTCGCTCACCGTCGCCGCCTCGGTCATCGCGGTCGTCGCGATCGCCGCCACGAGCTGGGGCCTGGCCCGCCACGACGGCAAGGAGAAGGCCGCACCGAACGCCCCGGAGTCGAGCGAGATCACCTTCGGCCCGAACCAGCCCGCCACCAGTCCGACGACGTCCTTCCCCACGTTCCCGGGGGCGACGACCCCGAGCTACAGCGACCTCTTCACGACGCCGACGTTCCCGACCGCATCGGCGCCGGCTTTCCCGACCTACTCGACGTCGGCCTACTCGTACCCAACGAGCACGTACTCGTACTCGCCGTCGACGTCGACGTCGACCTCCCCGACGACGAGCCCGACCACGTCGCCGACGGCGACCCCGACGACGATCACCCCGGCCGCGCCGACCGCCACCAAGATCACCCGCTGCGGCACCTACGGCTCGGTGAAGGTCACGAAGACCAAGGGCGTCCGCTACGAGCTGACCGTCGGCAACGCACGTCAGGGGCGTTGGGTCGTTCGCGCGTTCCCTCGCAAGGGCTACGTCTTCACGAGCAGCGCCACGACCCGGTGGAGCGGCAACCTCGGCAAGTACTTCAAGTGTCCGTCGATCAAGGGGGTGGCGACGACGCCGCCAGCCGGCGAGACCGACCCGTGGTACGTCACGGTGGCTACGACGATCTCCGAGCGGGACAAGCGCACCCTCTCCGTGGAGTTCCTGTTCGATGACGCGGTCACGGTCGTCGGCCAGAGCGGGGCCGGCTGGTCCTGCACCGGGCCGGTGGGCGACGAGCCCGATGACGGGCCCTTCACGTGCACCTTCGCCGCTGCGGGTGCGAAGCCGCCGCCGGTGTCTCTTGCCGTCAACGTCGAGTCAGGGAGCCCGTCGGGCATGGTGGCCCTGAAGGCGAACGGCACGGTCGTCGCCACCAAGCGCTTCAGCGGGTGAACGGGTACGACGTCTCCCACGTCGCCTGACCGGTGATCACGACGGCGTAGCCCTGCCCGGGACGGCCGGCGTTCACCCGTTCGGCGCGGACGCCGACCTGCCACCGCCCGGGAGCGGGGTCGGAGATCGCCACCACCTCCACGTTGTTGCGCCGGTCCGGCTGTCCGCCGACGACGGAGCTCCCGCCGACCGTCACGTTGCCGAGGTAGCTGTCACCGGCGGGGTTCGTCAGCACCAGGTCGAGGTCGTTCACGACCGGGTCGGCGCCCGGCGCCCCGGGCGGGTCCGTCCACACCAGGACGACCACGAGCGGCATGCCTGATGACACCAAGAGGTCGGCTGTCCAGGCGTCGCCGGTGACCAGCCCGGACGCGTGGCGTACGTCGTGCACCAGCAGACGTCGCGTGCTCTCGCCGAAGTCGAGCACCCTGCCGAGGTCGATGGCGCCCCAGCCGCGACCGTCGACGAGCCCGCTGGGCAGCGCACCCGGCACGACGGTCGAACCGACGAGCATCGCTTTCACGAGAGCGCCCGTCGGCGCGACGTAGCCGCCGTCCTGCCGGGCCGACCCTAGGCTCTTCCCGTCCTCGAAGTACTGACGGACCAGCGCCGCCGCACCCGCCGCGACGGGCGCGGCGTAGCTGCTCGAGCAGGGGTCGTGCGGCCCGATGTCGCAGCCGCTGCCTGGGAGGGCTGAGTGGACGCCGCACCCGGCGGCCATCAGGTCCGGCTTGCGGCGACCGTCGACGGTGGGGCCGGAGGCGCCGTCACCCAGCTCCGACGACTCCGGTGCCCGCCGTCCGGCGCTGACGCACAGCGCGTTCTTCGCCGTTCCCGGCGAACCGAGCTCCGTCCCGGCGTGGCCGCTGGACCCGATGACCAGGTGGTCCTCGTTGAGCCAGGTGAACGTGTCGACGTCGATCGCGTGCGCGTCGTAGACGGCGGGTGCGCCACTGCCCTGCGGTCGCGAGTGCCAGCTGTTGGAGTGCACGATCGCGCCGTACCCCGCCGCCCTGGTCAGCTGTGTCAGCAGCGTGGTCGTGGCGAGGTCGCGGTGGCTGCCGCAGACGAGGCGGGCGGCCCACGCCGCGCCACGCCAGGGGTGGAGCCCCGGCTGCTCCCACGAGTCGCCCGCGAGGCAGCCCGCCACGAACGAGGCGTGACCGCCCGGCGGGGTGCCGCTGGCGTCGCGGACGTGGTGGATCTTGCGATGGGTGGTGCCCGGCTGCGCCACGGCAGGGTCCCGGAAGAAGCAGTGCCCCAGATCGGGCAGGCCGTTGTCCAGGAGTCCCAGGACCTGGCGCTCGCCGTGGAGGCCGTGGTCCCAGGCCGTCGAGAGACCCTGGTGGCCCGGAGCGCCGATCATGCCGACGGTGCCGACCGCGTCGTCCACCACCTCGGAGCCGGGCTCGAGCCAGCGCACCTCCGGGATGCCGGAGATCTGCCGGGCCTGTGCCGGATCCGTGAGGACCACCCGGAGCGTGGCGTGCCCGCCCCGAGGCCGGTCGTCGAGGGCGGCCCGCGGTACGACGTCGAGCACCGCCAGCCGGTGGATGACGTCGTCCAGGTCGGCGTCGTCGAACACCTTCACGTCGACGATCGCGGCGCGGTGCTCCAACAGCTCGTCCAGGCCGGCGAGCAGGGGCGAGACCTTGAACCGGGACTCGAAGTGCAGGACGGCCCGGACGAGAGGGTCCCGGCGCAGCAGCCGGGCGCGCCCGCGGGTGAGCCGTTCGACGTACGCCAGGTCGGGCACGTACTCCGTCAGGGCCAGGCGGTGCCGGGCCTTCAGTGCGTTCGCATCGGCCGCTGAAGGCGGGGCGTGCAGCTGCACCAGCCAGGCCAGGACCTGGAACACGTCACCGGTCTCGGCGTCGTCCTGCTGCCGCATCTGTTGCAGAGGCTCGACGCGATGACCCGCCAGCGCGACCTCGAAATCGGGCACATCGCTCGCCTACGAGAGCGATCCGGGCGTGAGCATGGCTCACCGTAGGTCGCCCCCTGGACATGCCACATCATCGGAATTCGGGAGGCTGGCGGCCGAAAGATCAGCGCACGAACCACGCCCGGATGATCCGCTGGCACAGCTCCGAGCCGGCCCGCGGCTGGCGCGTCAGGACATGGCACCTACTCGCCAGCACGGCGATCCCGTCGCGTTAACGTGAGCCCATGACGAATCGAGCTCGGGTCATCCGTCTCCTGGCCGTCGCCCTGGCGGCCGTCATCGCGCTGACCGCGGCGCCGGCGCCCGCCGCCACGCCCGGCGAGGTGAGGTACGGCAACAAGATCATCAGGCTGGTCAACAACATCCGCGACAACAACGACCGCGTGGAGCTCAAGAAGAACAAGTGCCTCCAGCGGTTCGCCAACAGGCAGGCCGAGCGGATGGCCAACCAGCGGCGGCTGTTCCACCAGGACCTGGGCAGGATCCAGCGTGCCTGCGGCGTCGGGTACGTCGGCGAGAACGTCGCCCGGGGCAACATCTCCGCCAACCAGATGGTGGGTCTGTGGATGAACTCGTCCGGCCACAAGGCGAACATCCTGTTCCGGCAGTACCGGATCACCGGGGTCGCGGCTCGCAGGGGCGGCGGTCAGTGGTGGGCGGCGCAGGTGTTCGGCCGCAAGGGCTGACCCGGGAGTGACCGCGTAGGCTTGACCCTCGTGGCAGGCCCCGACTTCGAGACCGAGATCAAGCAGCTCCAGGCGACGATGAGCACCATCGGCCAGGTGCTCGACCTGGACGAGATGCGCCGTGAGATCGACGAGCTCGGCGTGCAGGTCGCCGCTCCCGACCTGTGGGACGACCAGGCCAACGCCACCCGGGTCACCGGCCGCCTCTCCGACCTGCAGGGCCAGGTCGACCGGTTCAGCGAGCTCTCCACCCGCATCGAGGACATCGGGCTGATGGTGGAGCTCGGCCGCGAGGCGGGCGACGACGAGACCCTCGCCGAGGCGGAGACCGAGCTCGGCAAGGTCAAGAAGGCCGTGGAGTCGCTCGAGGTGCGCACCCTGATGTCCGGGGAGTACGACGCCCGCGAGGCCCTGGTGACGATCCGCTCCGGGGCCGGAGGCGTCGACGCCGCCGACTTCGCCGAGATGCTGATGCGCATGTATGTCCGCTGGGCCGAGCAGCACAAGTACCCCGTCGAGGTCTTCGACACCTCCTACGCCGAGGAGGCGGGCCTGAAGTCGGCCACGTTCGCCGTGCACGCGCCGTACGCCTACGGCACGCTGTCGGTCGAGGGCGGCACCCACCGTCTCGTGCGGATCAGCCCGTTCGACAACCAGGGCCGCCGGCAGACCAGCTTCGCCGCGGTCGAGGTGGTGCCGGTGCTGGAGCAGACCGACGAGATCGAGATCCCGGAGGAGGACGTCCGCGTCGACGTCTACCGCTCCTCGGGCCCCGGCGGCCAGTCGGTCAACACCACCGACTCCGCCGTCCGGCTCACCCACATCCCCACCGGCACCGTCGTGTCCTGCCAGAACGAGAAGTCACAGCTCCAGAACAAGGCCAGCGCGATGGTGATCCTCAAGGCCAAGCTGCTCGCCATCAAGAAGGCCGAGGAGGAGGCGCACCTCCGCGAGCTCAAGGGCGACGTCGACGCGAGCTGGGGCGAGCAGATGCGCAACTACGTCCTCAACCCCTACCAGGTCGTCAAGGACCTGCGCACCGGCTACGAGGTCGGCAACCCCTCAGCAGTCTTCGACGGCGACCTCGACGGCTTCCTCGAGGCCGGTATCCGCTGGCGCCGCGGCGCCGAGCGCGCGGCCGCGCAGAACTAGCCGCGACCCGGCCAGACGTGCCCGTCGAGGAAGCGCTCGACGGCGGTGATCACCTCGGCCATCACGGCCAGCGTCGCTGACAGTGGGCCGGGCAGGTGCAGGCCGTGGTCGGCGTCGGGGATCTCCACGACGTGCGGGCTGAGCCGGCGGGCCGCCTCCCCGTCCCACAGCCGGTCCGCCGTGCCGCCGATGATCAGGCACGGTGCGGTGCTCGCCGCGACGCCTTCGGCGAACACCTGCGGGTCCAGTCCGGCCACGTCCGTCAGGACCGGGGTGAGCCACACCGCAGGGAGGTTGCGGCGTGCCGCGACCGGCGCGGAGAGGGTGCCCAACGACTTCGCGAACAGCACCGGGCTGCTGTCGGCCAACCGGTCGTCGAGCGCCGACTCCACCACTGACTCGACCAACACAGGGGTGTCGGCGCCGAGCGGCACCGGCGCGGGATGCCCCGGCCAGTGCAGCACCTCGACGCGTGCGCCACGTGCTTCGGCCGCCTCGCAGCAGTAGTACAGCGTCGGCACGTGTGGGCCGAGCATCCGGCCCGGCACCGCGAGGCAGCTCCGGTCAGCAGCCACGAACGGTGAGCTTGTAGGCGCCGAGGCTGCCGTAGTCGTTGTACGACGTCGACGCGTCGCCGCGGCCGACGCCGTCGACCTCGGCGTAGTAGATGCCGCGGCGCAGCTTCCTGGTCACGGTGGCGTTCAGGCCGCGCGCCCGGTCGCGGTTGATCGTGCCCGAGGGCGGGTTGGAGGTACCGACCGGCTTGCCCTTGCGGAGCACCCGGAGCTGGATGTCGAGGTTGGGGCTGATCCGGGCGACGACGGCGCGGACCTTCACCCGGCCGGAGCACCGGCCGAGCCGGAAGACGTCGACGTCGCTGCGCCGGGTGATGTACGCCGTCCCGGACGGCACCCGGCGGGCGGCCGACCTCGGCTTGCTGCCGGCCTCGTCGCGACGGTAGGGCGCACCCCGGCGGGCGATGATCGCCAGGTCGTCCTGGTGGCTGGTGGCGCCGGAGTAGGAGCCGCGGCTCCACTGGGTGATCGGGCGGAAGTAGGCCGCGCCCATGATCGGCGCCCACGGGCCGTGGCCCTCGTAGTAGCTGCTCAGCAGGCCGCCGTCGTGCACGAGCCCGAACGTGTGACCGGCCTCGTGCGTCGCCGCCTCGGCCACGGCCTTGGTGTCCTGGCTCAGCCCGGCGGGGAACACCCACGCGGGCTGGTGCCGGCGGTGCGCCTTGCCGACGGCCGAGAAGACGTTGATGAACGCCACGCCGCCGCACTGGCGGTCGCAGATCCGCGCGTGCGCGTTGCGGCTGTCGCTGATCAGCACCCGGGTGCCGTAGACCTTGTCGCCTCGACGGCTGCGGGTGATGCGGGCGTCGGACGGCTGCTGGGTGGTCACGTCGATCGCGAACGGCGCGTAGTCCTCCGCCACCCGTGCCCACACGCTCTGCACCACCCGCTTCTCGCGGTCGGTGAACCCCCGCCCGTTGTTGGCGGGGTCCCACCCGGCGTGCCGCCCGCCCTGGACGCCGACCTGGCTGTTCCAGGCGGTGCCCCTCACGTCGGTGCCGTCGAAGTCGAGGAAGATCGTGCGCCGCGCCCGAGGGTTGCTGTGCAGGCGGAAGGTCTGCGAGAGCGGCGCCACGCCGCGGGCCGCGGTCGTCGGGCCGACCTCGCCCTGCGCGGCCGGGTCGACGACGTACGCGCGCCCGTCGTCGGTGAGACGGACCGAGGGGTCGCGCAGCAGGTCGCGCATCGCCGCGACATCGAGCCCGTTGACCTCGGCCAGCCGGGTCACCCGCCCGCGGTCGTCGTCCGACCCCGCGGGTGAGACCGATCCGGCCGAGGGGGCGGTGAGGGCGGCGAGGCCGAGCGCTGCGGCCGAGGGCAGGGCAGCGAGGGCGAGGAGGCGGCGTCGAAACACGGGGACACGGTACGTGGTGGGCGCTGACAACTGTCATGGGTGATCCGTGACAGGAGACGGAAGTACGACGCCGCGCGCGCCAGCACGCTGATCGACATGCACACACACGACGCGACACCGGCGATCGAGCTCGCCGGGCTCACCAAGCAGTTCCGTACGGCGCGCGGCGAGACCGTCCACGCGGTCGACGGGGTCGACCTCACCGTGGGGCAGGGCGAGGTCGTCGCGCTGCTGGGCGCCAACGGCGCGGGCAAGACCACCACGCTCGACGTGGTGCTCGGGCTGACCCGGCCGACCGGCGGCTCCGCCCGGGTGCTCGGCCTGCCGCCGCACGAGGCCGTCGCCGCCGGCCGCGTCTCCGCGGTGCTCCAGTCCGGCGGTCTGCTCCGCGACCTGACCGTGCGCGAGACCGTCGAGCTGGTCGCCTCGCTGTGCCTGGACCCGCGACCCGTCGACGAGGTGCTCGAGCGGGCCGGACTGCACCCGATCTCGCGCCGGATGGTCTCCAAGTGCTCGGGTGGGGAGCAGCAGCGGCTCCGCTTCGCGCTGGCGCTGCTCCCCGACCCCGACCTGCTCGTCCTCGACGAGCCGACCGCGGGCATGGACGTCACCGCACGGCACGAGTTCTGGGACGCCATGCACACCGACGCTGCCGCCGGCCGCACCGTCGTGTTCGCGACCCATTACCTCGAGGAGGCCGAGTCGTTCGCGGCACGGATCGTGCTGATGGCCGGCGGGAAGGTGTTGGCCGATGGGAGCACCTCCGAGATCCGGGCGCGGGCCGCCGGTCGCAGCCTGGCGGCGAGACTGCCCGGGCCCGACGTACGGCGGGTCACCAAGGCGCTGCGTGCCCGGCCGGAGGTGGTGCGGGTCGACCTGCGCGGCGACCGGGTGACCGTGGTCGCCCGCGACTCCGATGCGGTGGCCCGGGTGCTGTTGATGGAGCACGGCGCGTGCGACCTGGAGATCTCCGCCGCCAGCCTCGAGACGGCGTTCCTGTCGATCACCGAGCGGGTCATGGAGGACGCGCGATGAACACGGTCTACGTCGGTCTGGAGCTGCGCCGGATCTTCCGCGACTACGTCAACGTCTTCTTCGTGGGCGTGCTGCCTGCCTTCCTCTTCCTGATCTTCGGCACCCAGAGCTACTCCTCGGAGCGGATCGGCAACGGCAACGTCGGCATGCTGATCATGATCTCGATGGCGGCGTACGGCGCGGTGACGGCCACGACCGGCATCGGTGGCATGGCCGCGGTGGAGCGGATGCAGGGCTGGGGCCGTCAGCTGGGGCTCACGTCGATGCGCGACGTGTCATACGTCGGCAACAAGACGCTGGTCGCCCTGGTCGTCGCGACGATCCCGATCGTGCTGATCTACCTGCTGGGTGCCCTCACCGGCGCGTCCGCCACCGCGCTGGCCTGGCTGCTGAGCGGTGCGCTGGTGCTCGTCGGCGCGGCGGTCTTCGGGGTCTACGGGCTGGCCGTCGGGCTCGCGTTCCGCACCGAGGCCGCGGTGAGCGCCGCGAGCGGACTGCTGGTGATCATGGCCTTCCTGGGCAACGTGTTCATGCCGATCACCGGCACCCTGCTCGACATCGGCCGGTTCACGCCGCTCTACGGCTACAACGCGCTGGTCCGCTATCCGCTGACCGGCGGCGACCTCGAGGCAGGCGGTCACGACCCACTGTGGATGATCCTCGCTAACGTGACCGTGTGGGCGGGGATCTTCGTGCTGGCGGCGACCCATCTGGTCCGCCGCGGGCGCGAACGCCAGTGACCGAGCCCGACCTCCCGGCGGACCCGTGGGACCGCTACGGCTGGGTGATGAGCGTCATCTGGCTGGTGTTCCTCGCGTTCCCGCTGCAGGCTGCGCTCACCCTCGACGAGCCCTGGGGCTGGCGCGCCCTGGGAGTGGGCCTGGTGCTGGTGTTCGCCGGGGTCTACGTGGTGGCCTTCGTGCGGCTCGAGACCTTCGTGGGGCCGGACGGCCGGCAGGGCCAGGCCTGGCTGGTCGTCGGCGTGCTCGTGGTCCTGGCGGCAGCGGCCGCGGCGGTCGTCGGCACCGAGGCCGGTTCGATGGCGCCGTTCATCGTGGCCTTCGCGATGTTCGCGCTGCCGCTCCGAGCCGGCATCGCGGTCCTCGGGTTCACCGCTGCGGGGCTCGCGGTGCTGGTCGCCGTGGTGGACTCCGACGCCTGGTTCATCATCGTCGTCGTGCTGCTCGTCGGCACGATCACCGGCACGGTGCGGGTGCTGGAGGAGCGCGGTGAGCAGCACCGCCGCCTGCGCCAGGACCTCGAGATGGTGGCCGAGCGCGAACGCGTGGCGCGCGACGTCCACGACGTGCTGGGTCACTCGCTCACCGTGGTCACGGTCAAGGCCGAGCTCGCAGAGCGGCTCGTCGACGACGACCCCGAGCGGGCCAAGGCCGAGCTGGCGGAGATCCAGTCGCTGACCCGGCAGTCGCTCGCGGAGATCCGGGCCACGGTCGGTGGGCTCCGGGTCGCCCGGCTGGCCGACGAGATCGTGGCCAGCCGCGCCGCGCTGCAGGCCGCCGGGATCGACGCCGACGTGCCCGACGACCCGTCGGTCGTCGACCCGCGGCACCGGATCGTCCTCGCCTGGGCGCTGCGCGAGGCGGTCACCAACGTGGTGCGGCACAGTGCGGCCACCTCCTGCACCGTCGAGCTCGAACCGGCCGCGCTGACGGTGCGCGACGACGGTCACGGACTGCGCGGACGAGCCGAGGGCAACGGCCTGCGCGGCCTGCGCGAACGCGTCACCGCTGCCGGGGGCAGCGTCGACGTCGACGCCGGGCCCGATGGCGGTACGACGTTGAGGGTGCGGTTGTGACGACGATCCGGGTGCTGCTGGCCGACGACCAGGCGATGGTGCGCGGCGCGCTCGCCGCATTGCTGGGCCTCGAGCCCGACCTCGAGGTGGTGGCGGAGGTCGGTCGCGGCGACGAGGTGCTCGAGGCGGTCGAGCGAGCCGCCCCGGACGTCTGCCTGCTCGACATCGAGATGCCGGGCGGCAACGGGATCGACGTCGCCGCCGAGCTCGCCCGCCGGCAGCCGCCGGTCCGGGTGCTGATCGTCACGACGTTCAGCCGGCCCGGCTACCTCCGCCGAGCCCTCGAGGCCGGCGTGAGCGGCTTCGTCGTCAAGGACACCCCGGCCCGCGAGCTCGCCGACGCCGTACGCCGGGTGCACGCGGGGCTGCGGGTGGTCGACCCGGCGCTGGCCGCGGAGTCGCTGGTTGGTGGGCCCAACCCGCTCACGGCTCGCGAGCAGGAGGTGCTCCGCGAGGCGCTCACCGGGGCACCGGTGGCCACGATCGCAGGGCGGGTGCACCTGTCTGCCGGCACCGTTCGCACCCACCTGTCCTCGGCGATCGGCAAGACCGGCACGACGACCCGGGCCGAAGCGGCCCGGGTCGCCGAGGAGCGCGGGTGGCTCTAGCTACCTCGGACGCACCGCGTTGGACTTGGCGCTCAGGGCGCCGAACCCGAGCGCGTTGCGGGCCTTGACCGCGAACTTGAGGCGCGCCCCGGAGCTGGCCGTGAACTTCGTCGAGCGCGTGTTGGCAGAGAAGACCGGCGACGTGGAGATCTTCACGAACTTGCCGCGGTTGTTCTCCCGGTAGGCGATCACCTGGTAGCCGTTGATCGCCGGGTTGGTCACCCCGACCGGCGGCCGCCAGGAGATCTTCGCGGTCTTGGCGCCGCCTCGCGGACCGGCCGTCGCGGCCCCGATCCGCGGCTTGCCCGGCTTCGCCTCCTCCGGTTCCTCGTTCGAGACGTCGACGTTGACCTCGGCGGCCGGTCCGGGACCGGCGCTGTTGACCGCGACGACACCGAACTCGTGGCTACCGGAGGGGACACCACCGACGGTGGCGCCGGTGGCGTTACCGGGCACGTCGCCCGGAACCTGGTTGCCGTCGACGAACACCCGGTACGCGGTGATGGCGCCGCCGCCGTTGTTCGCGGGCGCCGACCAGGTCAGCGACACCGAACCGCCACCGAGGTCCTGACCGGCCAGGTTCTGCGGGGCAGAGGGCGGGTTGACCACGACGCCGCCACACCCGGAGACCTGCAGGGTGTAGGCGCCGATGCTGCCGTAGTCGGTGTACGACGTGGTCGCGTTGCCCCGGCCGGCGCCGTCCACCCGCGCATAGTACTGGCCGGACGGCAGCGACGTGCCGGAGGCGGTCGCGTCCATCCCGGAAGCGATGTCACGGTTCACGAACGCCGACAGCGGGTTGTCGGTGTCGATGGCGGTGCCGCCGGAGTTCAGCAGCTGCAGCTCGATGTCGAGGTTCGGGCTGACCGCCGCGTTGTTGGCCGCGACCGTGACGTTGCCCGAGCACGTGCCGAGCGCGATCACGTCGACGTCGTTGCGGTCCTGGATGTACGCCGAGCCGGACGGAAGCGCACCGGCGGTCCCGATCGTCCCTCCTGCCTCGTCGGAACGGTCGGCGGGACCGAAGGCGTTGATCGTGGCGAGGTCGTCGGGGTTGGCCTGCAGTGACGGGTTGGGGCCGCCGAGGTCGGCGTCCGGGTAGTCGCTGAGCGCGAACTGCCCGATCGGCCGGTCGTAGGCGACGCCCATGATCGGGGCCCACGAGTCGTGGCCGGCGTAGTAGCCCTGCACCGACGTGGCGTCGTGGTCCAGCCCGAGGTTGTGGCCGACCTCGTGGGTGGTCGCCTCGGCGATGTTCTTGGGGTCGTTCCCGAGCCCTTGCGGGAACACCCAGGCCGGCTGCGTCTGGCTGTGCGTCTCGATGAATCCGTCCTTGCCGGTGTAGCGGTCGAAGACGCCGATGAACGCGACACCGCCGCACTGGCCGCCGCAGATCGTGTTGAACGCCGAGGCACTCGGACTGATCAGCGCCCGCGTGCCGTAGACACTGTCTCCGGCGTTGGCGCGCTCGATCTCGGTGGCGGGCGGTTCCTCGGTGGTGACGTCGACGTCGAAGGGTGCGTAGTCCTCGGCCACCCGCTGATAGATGTCCTGGATCTGCAGCAGCTCGGTGTCGGTGAACGACGCACCGTTGCCGGCGAGGTCCATCGCCGGGTGATCACCGGCAGGCAGGTTGTTGCCGGGGGCGCCGTTCCAGAGGGTGTTGCTCACGTTGTGACCGTTGAAGTCGAGGTAGATCGTCTTCGACGAGTCCGGCTTGCTGTGCAGCAGGAACGTGTCGGGCAGCGGGAACGCCTGCGCGGTGAGTCGCGTCGGCCCCGGCTTGCTGGTCACTGCCGGTTCGACGAAGTAGGCCAAGCCGTTGGGCGTCAACCGGAGGCTCGAGTCCTCTTGGAGCCGGGTGCGCAGAGTGCTCTCGCTCACGTCGTAGCGATCGGCCGCCCGGCCCACCGCGTCGTCCCCACGAGCCGGCGCCGCGTCCGCGACAGTGACGGAGGAAAGAGTGCCCGCGAGGGCAGTGGCCAGCAGGACGGCCGTCGCCGTCAGACGTCGCGGGGAGGTCTTCATTTTCCAAAAGTAGGAGCGCCTGCAGCGGCCCAAGAGGGAAAGCGGAAGCCTTTACCGCGAAGTAGGTACCGCGCTCGCTGCCCGGGCCACCGCGACGCACCACCGACCGGTCCGGTCGACCGCATCATCCGGCGTCTGACCTGCGGAAACGTCCGAACTCCGGAGGCTGCAGACCAGCCACGCGTCGCCGAACAACCCCCGGAACGAGACCTCCTGCCCACGGTCGCTGGTACAGACCAGACCGACCGAGGGTTCGCCGTACGCCGGGGCGTCGGGGATCGGCTCGCAGCCCTTCGCGTCGCGGGCCCGCCGCAGCAGGGTCTCGGCCGTGGAGCGGGGGACCGGAGGTGCGAAGACCCAGCCGGCGGCGGTGACGCCGCCCGCGCTCCACTGGCAGCCGTGCTCGTGCGCCCGGTCGCGGACCTCCTCGGTGAGCCGGACCCGGTCGCCGTTGGCGTAGGACGACTCTTGCTCCGGGTCTGCCCCCAGCGCCTCGGCCACGGCGGAGTCAGCCACGCCGTCGCAGAAACCGGTGCGCAGGACCGTCAGTCGCGACGTGTCGAAGGAGGAGAGCGGTGCGCTGGTGGCCTGTGGCGGACTGTCGCCGGACTCGTCGTCCGTGAACAGCACCACGCCGCCGCCGACCGCCACCGCTGTCAACACCATCGCCAGCAGCAGGCGGAGAACCACGGGCATGCCGCACAACCTACGTTGCGTGGTCGCGTACTGTCGGGCCAGTGATTCGCTTCGAAAAGGTCACCAAGAGCTACCCGGGGCCGGGCGCCCCTGCGCTCGATCACGTGACGGTCGACGTCGAGAAGGGTGAGTTCGTCTTCCTCGTCGGCGCCTCCGGGTCCGGCAAGTCGACCGCGCTCCGACTCGTGCTCCGCGAGACCCGCCCCACGCAGGGTCGGGTCTACGTCGCGGGCAAGGAGATCAACCGCCTCGCCGGTTGGAAGGTGCCCCGGCTGCGCCGCCAGATCGGCACCGTGTTCCAGGACTTCCGGCTGCTGCCCAACAAGACCGTCGCCGAGAACGTCGCCTTCGCCCAGCAGGTGATCGGCAAGTCCCGCAGTGAGATCCGGCGCGTGGTGCCCGAGACCCTTGACCTGGTCGGGCTCAAGGACAAGTCCGAGCGGCTCCCCGACGAGCTGTCCGGCGGCGAGCAGCAGCGGGTCGCGATCGCCCGCGCCTACGTCAACCGGCCGATGATCCTGATCGCCGACGAGCCCACCGGCAACCTCGACCCCACGTCCTCGGTCGGCATCATGAGCCTGCTCGAGCGGATCAACGAGACCGGCACCACCGTGCTGATGGCCACCCACGACCACGGCATCGTCGACCAGATGCGCAAGCGCGTCGTGGAGCTCGACCACGGCCGCGTCGTACGCGACGAGGCCAAGGGCGCCTACGGCTTCCAGCACTGACACCTGCACGACCAAGGAGACCCCCGAACCTCATGCAGCTGCGTTATGTCTTCAGCGAGCTCCGACAGGGGCTGCGCCGCAACCTCTCGATGCACATCGCGGTGGTGCTGACCCTCTTCGTCTCGCTCACCCTGGTCGGGATCGGCGCCCTGCTGAACATGCAGGCCAACAAGACCGCCGACCACCTCGGCTCCCAGCTCGAGGTCATCGTGTGGCTGTGCACGCCGGAGGACCCGAGCAACAACGCGTGCACCGGTGAGGTCACCGACCCGCAGAAGGCGCAGATCGAGCAGGCCATCGAGGACAGCCCCGAGGTCGAGGACTACCACTACGAGTCCAAGGACGTCGCCTTCGAGAAGGCCAAGGAGCTCTACCCCGACCTCGACTTCGAGGGCGACGACGCGGCCATGACGGCCGAGGACATGCCGCAGTCCTACTGGGTGACGCTGAAGGACCCCGACGAGGCCGACGGCATCACCAGCGCGGTCCAGGGCCTCGACGGCGTCAGCTTCGTGGGCGACGTGCGCGACGAGCTCGAGCCGGTCTACACGATCATCGACGTTCTGAAGTACGGCTCCTGGATCGCGGCCGGCATGTTGGTGCTCGCCGCCCTGCTGCTGGTCGCCAACACCATCCGGCTGGCCGCGCTGGCTCGGCGCAGGGAGATCGGCATCATGCGGCTGGTCGGCGCCTCCACGCTCTACATCACGCTCCCGTTCCTGCTGGAGGCCCTGGTCACCGCTGTGTTCGGCGTACTACTGGCCGCCGGCGCGCTGGCGGCGTTCGTCCAGTTCGGCATCGTCGACGGGCTCGAGGACCTGATCGACTTCCTGCCCTGGATCGGCTGGGAGGAGTACTTCGATGCGCTGTTCGGCTACCTGCCGCCGGGCATCGCGCTGCTCGGGCCGGTGCTGACGCTGGTTCCGACACTCCTGCTGACCCGCAAATACATCAAAGTCTGATCGCCAGCGCTTACGGTCGATGCGTTCTCTTCCCCGAACGCAAGGCTGATCTGTGCGCTTCTTCCCCAGCGCCTCCCGTCGGCGGGTGATCGCTGCTGCCTCCATGGCAGGCGCGGTCTCGCTCGGCGCGATGGCGATCCCCGCCCTCGCCGACGACGACCTCAAGGACAAGAAGCGCCGCGTCGAGCAGCAGATCGACCACGCGCACGACGACCTCGAGCACTCCAGCAAGGCGGTGCGGCAGGCGTCCACCGACCTGGTCAGCGCGCAGGCCCAGCTGCGGGACGCCCGCAACGAGCTGGCCGCCGTACGCGACAAGCTCGCGGTCGCCCGCGAGACCGACGCCCGGATGCAGATCGAGCTGACCGGAGCCCGGCACGAGCTGCTCCTCGCCACCGTCGAGCTGGCGGAGGGTGCGTACGCCGTCGACCTGCAGCAGGGCGAGGTGAAGGACACGGTCACCCGCTTCTACACCGAGGGCGACCCGAGGCTGACGGCGTTCGCGTCGTACATCGAGGCCAAGTCGCCGACCGACCTGATGCGGCGGATGGCGACGGAGAAGGCCGTTGTCGGGCACCAGACCTCGGTCTACGCCGACCTCGACGAGGCGGAGGACGTGCTGGCCGCGCAACAGGACAGGGTGCAGGACGCCAGGGACGAGGTCGCCGACCGGCGCCGCGAGGCGGCCGACCACCTGGTGGTGGTGGAGGGGCTGTTCGAGGAGTCGCAGGACGCCAAGCAGGCCGTCGACCAGCTCGTGGTCGAGAGCCGGGACGCGCGGCAGCGAGCGATGAGGGCGCGGCAGGCCGACCGGGCAGCGCTGAAGCGGCTCGAGGCCCGCGAGGACCGGATCCGTGAGCAGATCCTGGCCGCGGCCGCCGCCGCGGGCGGCGGCAACTACAACGGCGCCACCGGCGGCCTGCTGGCCGCCCCGGTCAACGGCCCGGTCACCTCGCCGTTCGGTTATCGCCGGCACCCGATCTACGGCTACTGGGGACTGCACAACGGCACCGACTTCGGCGCCGGCTGCGGCAGCCCGGTGTTCGCCGGCGCCGCCGGCACCGTGACCAGCACCTACTACGACGAGGTCTACGGCAACCGGCTCTACCTGAGCGTCGGCACCGTCAACGGTGCGAACCTCACGCTCGTCTACAACCACATGTCGAGCTACAACGTCTCCAACGGGGCCCGGGTCGGCCGCGGCGACGTCGTCGGGTACGTCGGCACCACCGGATGGTCGACCGGCTGCCACATGCACTTCACCGTGCTGCGGAACGGCAATCCGGTCGATCCCATGCAATACCTGTAACTACGCTGGTCGGATGGCCAGGGAGCAGGGGCGCAAGCTCATCGCGCAGAACAAGAAGGCGCGCCACGACTTTTTCATCGAGGACACGTTCGAGGCGGGTCTGGTGCTGCAGGGCACCGAGGTGAAGTCGCTGCGGATGGGCCGGGCGACGATCGGCGACGGGTTCGTCGACATCGACGACCACGAGGCCTGGCTCCACGGCGTCCACATCCCGGAGTACACGCAGGGCACCTGGACCAACCACGCCGCCCGCCGGAAGCGGAAGCTGCTGCTGCACCGCACGGAGATCGACAAGATCGAGCGCCGGGTCAACGAGCGCGGCCTGACCGTCGTCCCGTTGGCGCTGTACTTCGTCGACGGCCGGGCGAAGATCGAGATCGGCCTGGCCAAGGGCAAGAAGTCGTGGGACAAGCGACACACGCTCGCCGAGCGGCAGGCCGACCGGGAGAAGGAGCAGGCGATCGGCCGTCGGCTCAAGGGAATGGATGACTGACGACGCCGAGGCCGTCACCGCGTTCTGGCGCCGACTCGGGCTCCCTGGGTTGTTCGACGCCCACGTCCACTTCCTGCCGCCCAACATCCAGCGCGCGGTGTGGATGCAGTTCGACCACGCCGGCCCCAAGATCGGCCGCGAGTGGCCGATCCGCTACCGCGGCGACGTCGAGGAGCGGGTCGAGCAGCTGCGCTCGTTCGGGGTCCGGCACTTCCCGACGCTGCCCTACGCCCACAAGCCCGGCGTGGCGGCGTACCTGAACGAGTGGGCGCGCGGGTTCGCCACCGACGTACCCGAGTCGCTGTGGTCGGCGACGTTCTTCCCGGAGCCCGAGGCGCCGGCGTACGT
>DASTDJ010000228.1:0-14588 GCA_035710425.1 Nocardioides sp. | reverse complement strand
GCTCGGCGCCGAGCCACGCCCGGAGGTGAGCCTCGAGGACGTGGTGCGGAGGTACCTCCGCGCCTACGGGCCGGCGAGCAGCTCCGACATCCGGTCCTGGTCCGGTCTCACCGGCCTGCCCGCGGTCATCAAGCGGTTGGGTCCCGAGCTGGTGTCCTACCGCGACGAGCGGGGCCGCGTGCTGCTCGACCTCGCGGACGCGACCCTCCCCGACCCCGACCTGCCGGCGCCGCCGCGGTTCCTGCCGGCGTTCGACAACGCCGTGCTCGGGTACGACGACCGGTCCCGGATCATCGACGACGAGCACCGTGGCTTGAGCATCATGGGCACGCGCTACGTGCTCGTGGACGGCCGGGTGGCGGGGTCCTGGACGAGTGCAGCAGACGACGACCAGGGCGTCACCGTGGGCGTGCAGCCGCTCCGCCGGCTCACCCGAGACGAGCGACGCGACGTGAAGGACGAGGCCGAGCGCCTCGCCGCCTTCCTCGGCGACGGGGCGCCCGGCCGGGTGGTGCTGGAGTGACGATCAGGCGGCGGGCTGGAAGTTGCTCAGCGACCGAAGCGCGTCGGTGAAGCGGGCGATCACCTCGGGGTCGTTGAGCACGTCGACCTCGACGGCCGACTGCGAGACCAGGGCGGCGTCGACGACCTGAGCGCCCGCGATGGTGGCGGAGCGGCGTGCGTCCTCGTGCGCCCACTTGCCGCCGTACGGCGTGGGCGTGGCGCCGACCACGCCGAAGGGCTTGCCCGTGATCGCGGAGACCCCGTAGGGGCGGGACAGCCAGTCGATGGCGTTGTTCAGCACCGCGGGCATGGTGCCGTTGTACTCGGGCGTGACGGCGAGGACGGCGTCCGCGCCCCCGACCAACGTCCGGAGCGCTGCGGCGGCGGCCGGAGCGGCGTCGCTGTCGATGTCCTCGTTGTAGAACGGCAGCTCGTGCAGGCCGGCGGCGATCTCGACGACCACGCCGTCGGGAGCCTGGTCGCGCAGCGCCTCGGCGATGCGACGGTTGAGGGAGTCGGCGCGGAGGCTGCCGACGAGTGCGACGATGCGGGTGGTATCGGTCATGACGGCTGAAACGGACCGTAGTCCGTTTTTATTCCGGGCCACGGGCAGGAAGTTTTCGACAAGATGTCCCCGTCATGGACCTCCTCCCTCTCGCCGACGGCCCGACCCCCGAGCGCAGCGACGCCGCGCGCAACCGGGAGGCCCTGCTGCGCGCGGCGCAGGAGCTGGTCGACCACTGCGGCACCGACGGCGTCACGATGGACGCGGTCGCCGCCCGGGCCGGCGTCGGCAAGGGCACCGTTTTCCGGCGCTTCGACTCGCGCGAGGGGTTGATGGCCGCCCTGCTCGACCGCTCGGAGACCGCCTGGCAGGCCGAGGTGATCTCCGGACCCCCGCCGCTGGGGCCGGGGGCGCCTGCGCTGGACCGGCTGCTCGCGTTCGGTCACTCCCGGATGGAGCTCAACCTCCGGCACGCACGGCTGATCGAGGCCGCGGGACGGGCCGGGGCGCGCAGCTACGCCGCGGAGTCGTTCGCCGCGATGCACATGCGCTACCTGCTCAACGAGCTCGGCGTACGGGGAGACATCGCCCTCCTCGCGGCGGCGCTGCTGTCGCCGCTGGAGGCGATCATCCTGGTGCAGCAGACGCAGCGTGAGCAGCTACCGCTCGACCGCGTCCGGGACGGCTGGGACGACCTGGTCCGCCGAGTGATCCGCGAGGACTAGAGAGAAGCGAGCAGCGCCTGCATCGTCGCGATCTCGGACGTCTGCGTCAGGTGCACGTCGGCCGCCAGCTCGCCGACCAGCACGTCGACGCCGTCGGCCGCCACCGTCTCCGCCATCGTCAGCGCGCCGCGGTGGTGCCGGATCATCCCCTGCAGGAACAGCCGGTCGAAGGCGCTCCCCCGCGCCAGCGCCAGCTGGGACATCTCCTGCTCGGTGAGCATCCCCATCATCGGATCGTCGTGCCCCGCCTGGGTTCACCCGGTCGGAGATGTCCATCAGGATGCCGTTGCCATGAACGCGCCGGCCGCGACGTCGCGCTTGCAACCCCACCGTCGGCAACGAGCGTGGCGCCAACGGCATCTACGACATCGTCCACGGCCAGCTGGAGTTCCGTAGCTACTACAAGCTCAAGCGCACCCAGGCCAACACCGAGAACTGCGTGGCCCACAACGGCTCGCTGATCCCGGTCAAGGGCAAGGACCTGATGGTGCCGGCGTGGTACCAGGGCGGCATCTCGGTCTTCGACTTCACCAACTCGCGGAAGCCGAAGGAGATCGGCTGGTTCGACCGCGGACCGCTCTCGGCCGACCGGCTCATCCTCGGCGGCTCGTGGTCGGCGTACTGGTACAACGGCTACATCATCTCCAACGACATCCAGAAGGGCCTCGACGTCATCAAGCTCGATGACAAGCGCGTCAGGAAGACCCAGCGGATGGACGTGTTCAACCCGCAGTCCCAGCCGTCCTTCAACGGCTGACGCCGCCTGTGGCGGCACCACTCGCGACTAATCCGAGTGGTGCCGCCGCAGCCCATAGGTGAACCCGTCGACCAGGGCCTCCCACGACGCCTCGATCACGTTGGCGCCCACGCCGACCGTCACCCAGGTCGACTCGCCGTCGCTGGTCGAGATCAGCACCCGGGTGATCGCGTCGGTGCCGTGGCCGAGGTCGAGGATGCGCACCTTGTAGTCGACGAGCTCGAGCTTCGCGACTTCGGGGAACGCCTGCCCGATCGCGGCGCGCAGCGCGCAGTCGAGGGCGTTCACCGGACCGTTGCCCTCGCCCGTGACGACGTAGCGGACTCCCCCGGAGGTCAGCTTGACCACGGCCTCCGACACCGCTTCCTCGTCGGGCTGGGCGTGGGTGAGGGTCTCGGTGATCACCCGCCAGGACTCGATCTCGAAGAACGTCGGTCGCCGGCCCTCCACCTCCTCGGCCAGCATCAGCTCGAAAGAAGCGTCCGCGGCCTCGAACGTGTAGCCGTGCGACTCGAGGTGCTTCACCCGGTCGGTGACCCGGACCACCAGGTCCTTGTCGCCGGACAGGTCGTAGCCCAGCTCGCGGCCCTTGAGCTCGATCGAGGCCCGGCCGGCCATGTCGGACACCAGCAGCCGCATGTCGTTGCCGACCCCCACCGGGTCCATGTGCTGGTAGAGGTTGGGGTCGACCTTGATGGCGCTGGCGTGCAGGCCCGCCTTGTGCGCGAACGCCGAGGCGCCGACGTACGGCTGCCGCGTCGCGGGCGGGATGTTGGTGACCTCGGCGACCGCGTGCGCGATCCGGGTGGAGTCGCGCAGCAGCCCCTTCGGCAGCACCTCGCGGTCGAGCTTGAGCTCGAGGTTGGCGACGACGGCGATCAGGTCGGCGTTGCCGGTGCGCTCGCCGTACCCGTTGATCGTGCCCTGGACGTGGCTGGCGCCGGCGTCGACCGCAGCGAGCGTGTTGGCGACCGCGCAGCCGGTGTCGTTGTGGCAGTGGATGCCGACCCGGACGCCGGTGGTCTCGATGACGTCGTGGACCACGTCGGAGACCCACGGCGGCAGCATCCCGCCGTTGGTGTCGCAGAGCGCGATCACGTCCGCTCCCGCGTCGTACGCCGTCCGCAGCACCTCGAGGGCGTAGTCGCGGTTGCTCCGGTAGCCGTCGAAGAAGTGCTCGGCGTCCAGGAACACCTGCTGACCCTCCTCGCGCAGGTGGGTGATCGTGTCGCGGATCATCGCGAGGTTCTCCTCGAGCGTCGTCCGCAGCGCCAGCTCGACGTGCCGCTCGTGCGACTTCGCCACCAGCGTCACCACGCTCGCCCCGCTGTCACGGAGTGCGCCGGTCAGCGGGTCGTCGGCAGCCTTGACGCCGGCCCGGCGGGTGGCCCCGAACGCCGCCAGCTTGGCGTGCTTGAGGTTCAGCTCCTCGCGGGCCCGGCGGAAGAACGCCGTGTCCTTGGGGTTCGCGCCCGGCCAGCCGCCCTCGATGTACCCCACGCCCAGGTCGTCGAGCTGACGCGCAATCGTCAGCTTGTCGGCGACGGAGAGGTTCAGCCCCTCCTGCTGGGCGCCGTCGCGCAGGGTCGTGTCGTAGACGTGGAACTCGCCGTGTAGGTCCATGGCTCTCTTCCAGGGTCGGGCAACAAAAAAACCTCTCGGGGAACGAGAGGTTGGCGCGCCGGGCGGATGCTCGACGCGCTAGCGAATGATGATGCGGTGCTGGTGCACGCCTCCCATGCTGCCACGAGCGGCGCGCGGCGCGCACGGATTCCGCGATCCGGTCAGCGCGACCGGGGCACGACCAGGCCGTTGTCGAACGCGAACACCACGGCCGCGGCCCGGTCGCGGAGGCCGAGCTTGGCGAACACGTGGCCGACGTGCGTCTTGACGGTGCCCTCCCCCAGGACCAGCCGGTCGGCGATCTCGCCGTTGCTCAGCCCGGCCCCGATCAGCGCCAGCACCTCGCGCTCCCTGGGCGTCAGCACGTCGAGCTCGGCCCCAGGGCCGGCGGGGGCCGCGCCCTCGCGGTAGGCGTGGAGCACCCGGCCGGTCACCGCGGGGTCGAGCCAGGAGTCGCCCGCGGCCACGGTCCGGACCGCGCGCTGCAGGTCCTCGGCGGGCACCCCCTTGAGCAGGAAGCCGGCCGCGCCGGCCCGGAGCGCGCCCGCCAGCACCTCGTCGTCCTCGAACGTCGTGAGCACCAGCACGGGCGGCGGGTCCGTCTCACGGCGCAGCGTCTCGGTCGCGCTCACGCCGTCGACGCCGGGCATCCGCACGTCCATCAGCACCACGTCGGGAGCAAGCTCGGCGACCGCGTCGACGACTCCTGCTCCGTCGCCGAGCTCGCCGACGATCTCGAACCCGTGGCTGGCCCGCAGGATCCCGCGCAGGCCGGCCCGGATCAGCTCCTGGTCGTCGACCAGCAGCACCTTCACGGGGGTCACGGCTCGATCATGCCGGGAGCACGGCCTCCACGCGCCACCCGTTTCCCCACGGTCCGGCCGTGAGCCGGCCGCCCATCGCCTCGGCGCGCTCGCGCATCCCCGTGAGACCGGCGCCGTCGGGGCTCGGCCGTGCGGGTGCGCCTTCGCTGTCGACCTGGACCCGGGTGCCGCCGTCGCCGACCTCGAGCAGCACGGATGCGGCAGCGCCGGGTGCGTGCCGAGCGACGTTGGTGAGGGCTTCCTGGAGGATCCGGTAGACGGTCAGCCCCTCGGTCGCGGTGAGCCCGGAGAGGTCACCCACGACCTCGCAGGCGACCGGCGAGCCCGCCCGCCGAAACGACGCGACCAGCTCGTCGATCTGGTCCACGCCCGGGAGCGGCGCTGCGGCCGAAGGGTCCTTCATCAGCCCCACGACGGCGCGCACGTCGGCGAGGCTCTGCTGGGAGAGCCGCTCCGCCTCGGCGAGTGCTTCGCCGGCCTCGGCCGGGTCCTCGTCCAGCGCCAGCCGGGCGGACGTGATGTGCAGCAGCGACACCGTCAGCGCGTGCCCGATCACGTCGTGCAGGTCGTGGGCGATCCGGTTGCGCTCCTCCGCCGCGGCGCGGGCCGCTAGCCCGGCCTGGGCCTCGCGCAGCTGGTCGAGGAGCTCCTTCTGGCGGCGGGCCAGGACGCAGGCGAGCCCGCTGAAGACGGTGCCGGTGATCCAGGGACCCCAACCGGGCTCGTCGGTCATGGCCACCCACTGACCGGCGAATCCGAGCGCGCCGGCGCTGATGACCACCGCGGCGAGACGCACCGGAAGCTCGAACCCGGCCCACGCGGCCAGGGCGCAGATCCCGAACCAGCCGACGTTGGCCGACTGGTCGTGGGTGATCACCGTGAGCAGCGCTCCGGCAGCGAGCAGGCTGACGGTGAGGGCCCAGCCGTGGGTGCGGATCAGGGTGGTGCCGACCAGCACCGCGGCCAGCGCCACGCCCGTGACCACCAGTGTCGTCGCGCTGCGCTGGGACATGGCCACCGCGACCACGCCGAAGAGCGCGACCGCGGCCGGTGCCGCCAGTCGCACTCTTCGGTCTCGCATGGTCGTCAGGGTAGGTCCTTCACAGGGCGGTACGCCGGGCCGCGAGCGCGGTGGCGGCGACCGCCAGCACGCCGACGGTGGCCAGGGTGCCGGTGGCGTCGCCCAGGCCCAGCCAGCCCTGCCGGATCACGTCGGTGACCATCGCCAGCGGCAGCTTGTCCGCGATGTCGGCCAGCGCGTCGGACATCACGGCCGGCGGCGGACCACCGACACCCAGCAGGAACGACGGGAAGAACAGCATCAGGCCGACCGCCTGCGCCGCGCGCGCCGAGGGCAGCAGCGTGCCGAGCAGGACGCCGAGGCTGACGAAGAGGACCGAGCCGATCACGACGCCGGCAGCGACCTGGGCGGGGTCCTCGACCGTGGGCACGCCGTAGACGGGTGCGGCCGCGATGAGCAGCACTGCGCCGGAGACCGCGATCGCGGTCAGACCGACGGCCATCTGCGCCACCGCGAACGACCACCGCGGGAAGCCGGCCGCGGCGAACCGGCGCAGCACGCCCCGCTCGCGGTAGGTGGCGATCCGCACCGGCAGCATGATCAGGCCGGTCGCGCCGATCACCACGGAGAAGTACGACGCGACGTACCAGTGCGACGGGTTGACGGGGAACACCTCGTCGGGCTCGGTCCCGAACGAGCCGCCGATGATCAGCATCGACACGATCGGGAACACCAGCACGAACGTCAGCGTCATCGGGTCGCGACCGATCAGCCGGAGCTCAGTGGTGAGCAGCCGACGGCCGGCGGAGGGGTGGCGCCGGGAGCGGGTCGGCTCGACGGCGGTCTCGGTGGAACGGGTCAGGGTCTGGGCGGTCATCACGCAGCCTCTTTCTGGTCGGCGGGGCCTTCGAGCAGCGTCAGCAGGGCGTCCTCGAGGTCGGGCGCCTCGACCCGCAGGTCGTCGGGGATCGGGCCGTGGCCGACGAGCCACGCCCCCACGTGGGCGATCGTGGAGCGGTCGCCGTGGACAGCGACCTGGTCACCGGTGCGTACGACGTCGGCGACGCCGCTCAGGTCGCGGAGGGCCGCGAGGTCGCGCGCCGGGCGTCCCGCCGGCAGCCCGAACCTGACTGTGGCGGCGGCGGCGTGCCGGGCGACCAGCTCGGCCGGGGTGCCGGCGTCGAGGACCCGGCCGCCGCGCATCGCGACCACCCGGTCGCAGAGCTCCTCGGCCTCGTCGAGCTCGTGGGTCACCAGCATCACGGTGGTGCCGGCGTCGCGCAGCTGGGTGACCGACGCCCAGACCTCGCGGCGGGCCGCCGGGTCGAGGCCCTGGGTCAGCTCGTCGAGGATGACCAGGCGGGGCCGGTTGAGCAGGGCGAGCACGAGGAACAGCCGCTGCTTCTCGCCGCCGCTCATGGTGCCGAACGCGTAGCCCCGGCGGTGGCTGAGGCCGAACCGCTCGAGCAGCTCGTCGGCGTCCACGGCGTCCGGCCCGGCGAACAGGCGGACCGCCTCGCGGACCTTGAGCCGGTCCGGCAGCCCGGACTCCTGCAGCTGGCTGCCGATCATCGGGCGGAGCCGGTCGGCGTCGCGCACCGGGTCCAGCCCGAGCACGCGCACGCTGCCGCTGTCGGGGCGCCGGAGTCCCTGGAGGCACTCGACGGTCGTGGTCTTGCCGGCGCCGTTGGCGCCGATCAGGCCGACGACCTCACCCGGAGCGACGTCCAGGTCGAGGTGGTCGACGACGGTGCGTCCGCCGTAGGCCTTGGTCAGCCCCCGGACGCTCACGATGGCATCTGTTGTGGTCATGGCTCCAGGGTTCCGGCCGGAGCCGGTCGGCACATCGACCCGAGGTCAGAACTTCATCTCTCCCCAGGGGTAGACCCCTGAGGAGGAGAGGTCAGAGGGAGACGTCGCGGAACGGCTGGCCCTGGTCGGGCCACCACCGGACGCCCGCGTCGGCGGCGATCAGCCCCAGGGCCGCGGTCAGGCCGAGCAGCAGGACCACGGCGGCCACCCAGAGTCCGCCGGGGCGGGAGACCGGGACCACCACCCGGTTGAGCGGCGAGCGGAGCCTGCTGCCGCCCGGACCCCACCAGAGCGACCCGGCGAGCACCAGGCCGCTGACGAACAGGGTGACCGTGTCGGCGGCGGCGACGGCGTAGCAGATCAGCGCGGCCGACACCGCCAGGCCGGCGGCCCACAGCACCAGCATCAGGGTGCCGGGGATCGACTGCACGAGGTGCCAGGGCGTGTGCACGATGACCTGGGCGCCGTCGTACCACTTGCGACCGCGGCGCATCCGGCGGTCACCGGCGGCGCTGGCGGCGAGCGACCCGCTGCGCAGCAGCCAGACCGCCAGCACGATCAGCGTGGCGGCGACCCAGGGCGCGACGGCGCAGGCAGCGCCGACCAGGAGCGCGCCGCAGAACACCAGGGCGCCGCGCCGCACGCGCTCGGCGAGCGGCGGCTTCGCCGGTGGGTACGCCGGCTCCCACTGCTGTTCCCAGGGGTGGTCGAGGCGCTGCGGGAACGGATGTGCCGGCTGCGGCGGCGGGTCGTGGTAGCCGAGGGTGGGGGCGGCCGGTGCAGGCGGCTCGGAGCCGGGCATCACGAGGGTGTGGGGGGCCTCGGTCTCGGGCCGGGTGGCGTGGTCGGCGGCGACCGGGCCGGCAACCGCCAGCGGGATTGTGAACGGGTCGGCGTCGGGATCGATCGGCGGCGGCACCGTCAGCGGCGCCGGGCGGGTGGTCTGCGGCCGGAGCCAGCCGAGCACCGCGTCCAGCGTGGGCCGCTCGAGGGGCTCGGGGAGCAGGCACGCGGCGATCACGTCGCGCAGCGGCCCGGACATGGCGCTGAGGTCGTGCTCGCCGCGCCGGACCCGGTCCATGATGGCCATCGACGGCCCGCGACCGAACGGCGGCCCGCCGATGGCGGCGTACGCCACGGTCGCCGCCCACGAGTGCACGTCGGCGGCGGGGGTGGCGTTCTCGCCGTACAGGATCTCGGGCGCGAGGTAGCCGGGCGTGCCGAGCAGCCAGCCGGTGTGGGTGAGCTTGGGATCGTCGGCGACCCGGGCCAGGCCGAAGTCGATGAGGATCGGTGTGCGGCCCTCCATCAGTACGTTGGACGGCTTGATGTCGCGGTGCAGCACGCCCACCTGGTGGACCGAGGCGAGGCCCTCGGCGAGACAGGCGGCGAACCACAGCAGGTCGTCACCCTCGATCGGCCCCTCCTCCTGCACGTGGTCGTGCAGCGAGAGGCCGGGGACGTAGCGGGTGGCGACGTACGGAATGTCGGCCCAGGGATCGGCATCGACGATCTCGGCGACCCACTTGCTGCGGACCCGGCTCAGCGAGCCGACCTCGCGCGCCAGCCGCTGCCGCGCCTCCTCGTCACCGACGATGTGCGGGCGCAGCATCTTGAGGGCCACCCGCTCCCCGCCCGGGCGACGCGCGAGGTGAACGACGCCCATGCCGCCCTCACCGATCCGGTGCAGGAGCGTGTAGCCGCCCACGGTCGCAGCCGTGGACGCCTCACCCCCGGGCTGCGTCGTCACGCAACGAGATTACCCGCGGGTCGGCCCTGGACCCGGGCTCTCACGCGCGTCGAGCTGGTCGATCAGGCGACGCGTGGCGATCGAGCGGTACGACGTGTCGACCAGCTCGCCCACCTCCGCCCAGTCGGTGGCCGGGTCGGCGAGGTCGAGAGCACGCCAGCCGGACGGCCCGTAGTAGGCCGGGACGAAGAAGCGGTCGTCCTCGTCGAGCGCCGGCAGCTCGACCTCGTCGGCCTTGAAGATCAGCGCGCTGGGCACCATGCGGTGCTCGCCCGGGCGGACCTTCTCGGAGCCTCCGAAGCAGGCGAAGATCTTGCCCGCACGGAACGTCGGGCGGCCGTGGGAGACGTGCTCCTCCGCGCCGGGGAAGCCCAGGCACAGCTCACGCAGCTCGGCCAGGCCGGGGTCGTCGTCGCTGAACATGACCGGGTGCGCCATGCGCACGAGTCAACCATCCTGGACCGCCTCAGGTGCCGAGCGCCGCCTCGTGCGGTCGAGTGCCCACGGGCACCCGGTGCCGGTTCGCGCGGAGCACCCGGGTCACCATGCCCGGTCGCATCAGGGAGGTGGGCGGTGCGTACAGGTGCTGGACGCGATACAGCGCCTGGTTCACCACCGGGTCGACCGAGCATGCGCGGAAGACCTGCTCCAGGTAGCGGTTGACGAGGTCGGTGCCGGCCGGCTTCCGCCCGACGGTGCACGCGTAGAGGAAGTCCCCTCCGGTGGCGACCCGCCACGGGTTGTCGACGATCCGCGCGCACGCTCGGGCGACTCGCCGGGGGAGGTCGCTCCCGTTGCCGTGCCGTTCGACGCTCCGCTTCAGCGCCTCTGCCTGCAGCACTGCCGAGGACATGCCTTGTCCGTAGATGGGGTTGAAGCTGGCCACCGCGTCACCGATCACGACGAACCCGGGCGGCAGGTCACGGAGTCCTTCGTAGTGGTGACGGACGCTGGCGGGGAAGCCCCATGGCACCGGCTCCCCCAGCCACTCGGCATCGAGCAGGTCGGCAAGACAGGTGTCGGGCAACGAGCGGGCGAACCGGATGATCTCTTCACGGGACGTCCCCGGCGTGTCGCGGAAGTAGCCACCCAGGGCGATCTGCCAGGTCGTATCCTCGCCGCGCAGTGCCACGCCGATCCGCGCCAGGTCGGCGGAGTTCTGGACGACGACGAAGTCGACCCCGCCGAGGTCGTCGGGCCTCCGACGGACGGTGACCCCGGTGTAGGCCAGCCGCATCCAGACCGAGCTGACCCGCGGCTC
Organism: Nocardioides sp.; assembly: GCA_035710425.1. Lineage (GTDB taxonomy): Bacteria > Actinomycetota > Actinomycetes > Propionibacteriales > Nocardioidaceae > Nocardioides. Next base: position 3,806 of record DASTDJ010000228.1, on the reverse strand, counting down.
TCTGCGGCCGAGTGCGCGCAACCACGCCGGGGCGCAGGAGTGCCTGCCGCTGGCGTCGACCACGAGATCGGCGTCCACGTCACCCTCGGAGGAGAGGACGCCGGTCACCCGCCCGCGGTCGACGCGCAGGCCCCGGACCCGCATCGGGTCGCGGAACGTCACGTTCGGCCGCGCGTCAACGCGTTCGCGCACCACCGTCTCGAGGAGCGCGCGAGTGGCGAAGGCGCTGTCGACCCCGTTCGGGCCGGCGATCCGGTGGGATCCCGCCACCCACCACCGGCCGTGGGTCTGCTCGGTGGCCAGCACGCCGCCGTACGCCGCCAGGTCGGCCAGGAAACCCGGCGCGATCCTCTCGAGCGCCTCCGCGCCCGCACCCAGCAGCACGTGGGGCATCCGGCCGTGGGGCGCGACCGAGCCGACCGCGCCGGGCGGCGGCAGCACCCTGCGGTCGACCACGACCACCTCGTCGAACAGGTCGGCGAGCTGCAGCGCCGCGGTCATGCCGGCCACGCTGCCGCCGATCACGAGTGCCCGTCCGGTCATCGCCCACCTCTTTCGCAACAGCGTTTCGTTACGGCGTAACGTTACATCGTCACGCTAACCTGTCAAGCATGGGACGACGACGTGAGCACGGCGAGCAGACCCGGACGGCGCTGCTCGAGGCCGCCGAGCGGGCGCTCTCGACGGGGGGACCGGGCGCCGTGTCCGCCCGCGGGCTGGCCGACGCCACTGGCACCACGACCCGGGCCGTCTACAGCGTCTTCGGATCGATGGAGCTGCTCCTCCAGGAGCTCTGTCGACGTGGCTACCTGGCCCTGATGGAGGAGGTCGGGTCAGTTCCGGAGACCGATGATCCGGCGGCCGACCTGGTCCAGGTCGGGCTCGCCTTCCGTCGCTTCGCGGTCGCCCACCCGCACCTGTTCCGGCTGGCGTTCGAGCGGGTCACCCCGGAGCTCTCCGAGGAGTCGACCGTGGTGGCCGCGGCCACCGACTCCTACCGGCAGATGCTGGGCCGGGTCCGGCGGGTCACCGAGCCGCTCGGCCTGGACCGGGAGGCGTCGTTGCTGACCGCGGCGCGGTTCCACGCGCTCAGCCAAGGGCTGGCCACGGTGGAGCTGCAGGCCCAGGCCCCGCCGGTCGGCTCACGGTTCTGGCCGCTGCGGGAGCCACTTATGGGCGAGGAGTTCTGGGTCGGCGCGCTGGAGGTCTTCGTCGCCGGATTGCACACGCTCGAGGACGCCTAACCCCTAGCAGACCTGGTGCATCCAGCCGAAGGTGTCCTCGGCCCGGCCGTACTGGATGTCGACCAGCGCCTGGCGGATCCGCATCGTCAGGTCGGTCGACGGGGGTGCCGCCACGTCACCGTTGGCGGACCGCAGCGCGCCGACCGGGGTCACCACGGCGGCGGTCCCGCAGGCGAAGATCTCGCGGATCTTGCCGCTCGCGATGCCCTCGCGCCACTCGTCGATCGAGAACTTCCGCTCCTCGACCTGGTGGCCGAGCTTGCCGGCGAGTTCGATGATGCTGGCGCGGGTGATGCCCTCGAGGATGGTGCCGGTCTCGGGGGTGACGATGCGGCCGTCGTCGAACACGTAGTACATGTTCATGCCGCCGAGCTCCTCGACGTACTTGACCTCCTGGCCGTCGAGGAAGACCACCTGGTCGCACCCCTTGGCGATCGCCTCCTGCTGAGGGAGGAGAGAGCTGGCGTAGTTGCCGCCGGTCTTGGCCGCGCCCATGCCGCCGCGGCCGGCCCGGGTGTAGTCCTCGCTGAGCCAGAGGCTCACCGGCTGGACCCCGCCCTTGAAGTAGGAGCCCGCCGGGCTGGCGATCACCATGAACGTGACGTGCTGGGCCGGCCGGACGCCGAGGAAGACCTCGGTCGCGATCATGAACGGCCGGATGTAGAGGCTCTTCTCCCCCGCCGGGTCGGGCACCCAACGCTGCTCGACCTTCACCAGCTCGTCGACGGCCTGCACGAAGGACTCGACCGGTAGCTCGGGGAGCGCCAGCCGCGTGTTGGACCGGATCATCCGGGCGGCGTTCTCCTCCGGGCGGAACGTCCAGATCGAGTCGTCGTCGCGCCGGTAGGCCTTCATCCCCTCGAAGGTCTCCTGGGCGTAGTGCAGCACTGCCGTTGCCGGGTCGAGGCTGAGGGGACCGTAGGGCGTGATCCGGGCGTCGTACCAGCCACGCTCGGGGGTCCACTCGACGGTGAACATATGGTCGGTGAAGTAGATCCCGAACCCGGGACTGGCCAGGATCTCCGCGAGCCGTGCGTCGTCGACCTGGTTCTCGGAGAGCGTGGTGCTGATCTGCATGGCGCTCAATTTAGTCGGTCTTCCTACTAAATGGGATGGGGCATTGAGCCACTTGTCCGGTATTCCCTCTACTTGTCCGGCGTTGCAACAGCCGACAAGTAGAGGAATCGCCGGTCGACCGGCGATTCCTCGCGCCGGCCGTCAGCCGGCTACTCGGGCAGCGATCGCGTCGCCGACCTCAGGAGTACGCCGGGTGGTGCCGGCAGCTCGCGCGGAGAGGTCGTCGATCACGGCGCTCTCGATGGTGGCGGCGTCGTCGACGTACCCGAGGTGGTCGAGGAGCAGCGACGCGGACAGGATCGCGGCGGTGGGGTCGGCCTTCTGCTGGCCGGCGATGTCGGGGGCCGAGCCGTGCACGGGCTCGAACATGGAGGGGGTGGTGCGGTCCGGGTTCACATTGCCGGACGCGGCGAGACCGATGCCGCCGGTGATGGCGGCGGCCAGGTCGGTGATGATGTCGCCGAACAGGTTGTCGGTGACGATCACGTCGAAGCGGGACGGGTCGGTGGTCATGAAGATCATCGCCGCGTCGATGTGCATGTAGTCGGTCGTCACCTCGGGGAACTCGCGGCCGACCGACTCGAACAGGCGCCACCAGACCGAGCCGGCGTTCACCAGCACGTTGGTCTTGTGGACCAGGGTGAGCTTCTTGCGCGGGCGCCGATCGGCCCGGGCGAAGGCGTCGCGGATCACCCGCTCGACGCCGAACGCGGTGTTGACCGACACCTCGGTGGCGACCTCCTGCGGCGTACCGACACGAAGAGCGCCGCCGTTGCCGGTGTAGGGGCCCTCGGTGCCCTCGCGGACGACCACGAAGTCGACGTCGCCCGGGTCCGCGAGCGGCGAGGTCACGCCCGGGAAGATCCGGGAGGGACGCAGGTTGACGTAGTGGTCGAGCTCGAAGCGGAGCCGGAGCAGGAGTCCGCGCTCGAGAATGCCCGGCGGCAGGTTGGGGTCGTTGGGCTTGCCGCCCACCGCGCCGAGCAGGATGGCGTCGTGGTCGCGGATCTCGGCGAGCACGGAGTCGGGCAGCACCTCACCGGTCGCGAGGTAACGCTCGGCGCCGAGGTCGGACCCGGTCGGCTCGAACTTCACGCCTGCCGGCGCCGCCGCCTCCAGCACCTTCAGCGCCTCGGCGGTGACCTCTTGCCCGATGCCGTCACCGGGGATGACGGCGAGCGCGAGGGTGCTGCCAGGGCCGGGTGTGGCGGGGGTCGTCATGTGGCCGAACGCTAGTTGTCGTCGGGGCGTTCGCCGCCGTTGTCTCGCAGGTCAAGCGCGGCCTGCAGGGCCTGGGTGTTGTAGGGGTTCTCGGGGTTGTGCTTGGCCGGGCCCCACTCGGCGGGGTACATCTCGTACATGGGTCCACTCCTGGTTCGGATCGTTGACCATCGAAGCCGGAGAGGCCGTCCGCAGAGGGGACGGTCGACCGTGGATCACACGGGAGGCACTGGCCTGCAAGAACTGCGGATCGCGCGAGATGCT
>DASTDJ010000227.1:0-10535 GCA_035710425.1 Nocardioides sp. | reverse complement strand
CCCGCCCGCGGAGGTGGCCTTCAACACCCTCGAGTACTTCGTCCACCACGAGGACGTCCGCCGGGCTCAGGCGGGCTGGAAGCCGCGCGACCTCGACCCCGACGACGTCGACCTGATCTGGAAGCTCGGTCGCGGCTCGGGCCGGCTGATGGCCCGCCGGGTCGGAGGCCCGTTCCGGATCCGGCGTACCGACACCGGCGCCGAAGCCACGTTGTCGTCGGGCGACGACCCCGTGACCGTCAGCGGGCCACCGGGCGAGGTGGTGCTGTTCCTCTTCGGCCGCGACCAGATCCACGATGTCGACATCGAAGGGCCGCCGGAGAGCGTCGCGAGGCTGCGGCAGGCGGACCTGGGGTTCTGAGCCGGCTGGAGGCTCCCGCTCACCTGGCTCCGGGAGACGCGCTGGCCCTGCGCTCCACCAGGTCGACCGGGCGGGCGGTGACCTAGGACCGGTCCACGCACCCCCAACCCGTCCCAACCCACCGCCCCACCGGGTCGACCAGACGAGCGGTGACCCAGGACCGGTCCACGCACCCCCACCCGTCCCAACCCATCGCTCCCCGACGGCGGCGGGTCAGCGATCCCGACGCGCGTCCTGGAGCAACCGGATCGCACGAGGCCCCACCCCGTGCAGCCGTGCGAGCTCCTCGAGATCGCGCGGCAGGTCCGCGAGCGTGCGACAGCCGGCGTCGTTCAGCGCACCCGTCGCCGGGCGACCGATCCGGACGCCGTCGAACTCGGGTCCGCGATCGTTCATTCCCGCCCTCTCCTAGCCGAGGTTGGCGAGCACGACCTCGGCAAGAGCAACGGCCTGCGACTGCATGGTCTCGGGGTCGCGGCTGCCGTCGGGTGACTCGACGTCGATGCCGAGCAGGTAGGTGTCGGTGCAGATGCGGAGGGTGCCCTCGTTGGGGTCGATCTTGTCGTTCACCCAGGAGGCCTCGGCGTCCAGCCCCTCGACCGGTGTCGACGGGACGTCGAACGAGTCCAGCTCGGGACACTGCAGCTGACCGTCGGTGAAGTCCTCCGCCGTGGAGACCTCGAGCGAGACCTCGGTGCCCTCGTCGACCTCCCAGTTGCAGTTGTCGCTCTGCCACTGCACGCCGTCCTCGTCGGTGCTGCCGCTGGAGAACGTCCCGACCCCCAGGTCCTCGGCGAACGCCGCCTCGACGTCTGCCTCGTCGGCGAGCTCGCAGACCTCAGGGCCCTCGGGCACCTCCACGGGGCCAGTCGTCTCCGAGGCACTGGCCGACGAGCTCTCCGACTCATCGTCGGCGCCGCCCGAGGAGATCGGTTCGTCGTCGTCGCCGCACGCTGAGAGGGTGAGGACGAGGGCGAGTACTGCGAGGAGGGTGCGCACGCGGGGATTGTGCCCGCTAGCGCACCGGATGACCGGCGTTTGAAAGAGTTGCCTTCACGTCGGCGATCCGCAGGGTCCCGAAGTGGAACACCGTCGCGGCGAGTACGGCGTCCGCACCGGCTTCGACGGCGGGCGGGAAGTGCTCCGTCGCCCCGGCGCCACCGGAGGCGATCACCGGGATCGTCACCTCGCGGCGTACCGCGCGGATCAGGTCGAGGTCGAACCCGTCCTGGGTGCCGTCGGCGTCCATCGCGTTGAGCAGGATCTCGCCGGCGCCGAGCCCTGCGGCCCGGACCGCCCACTCGACCGCGTCGAGCCCGGCTGAGCGCCGACCACCGTGAGTGGTGACCTCGAACCCGGATCCGGCCTCGGCGGCCCGGCGCGCATCGACGGACAGCACCAGGACCTGGCTGCCGAACCGGTCGGCGATCTCCGCGACCAGCTCGGGCCGGGCGATGGCGGCGGTGTTCACCGCCACCTTGTCGGCGCCGGCCCGGAGCAGCCGGTCGACGTCGTCGGTCGACGACACCCCGCCACCGACGGTCAGCGGGATGAAGACCTCCTCCGCCGTGCGGGACACGATCTCCATGGTGGTGGCGCGGCCCTCGTGGGAGGCGGAGATGTCGAGGAAGGTCAGCTCGTCGGCGCCCTCCGCGTCGTAGGTCCGGGCCAGCTCCACCGGGTCCCCGGCGTCGCGCAGCTCCTTGAAGTTGATCCCCTTGACCACCCGCCCGGCGTCGACGTCCAGGCACGGGATCACGCGCACGGCGAGGGTCATGGCTTCGTCAGCGCCAGTGCCGCCTCGAGGGTGAACCGCCCCTCGTAGAGCGCCGTCCCGATGATCGCGCCCTCCACACCCTCGAGGACGAGGCCGGTCAGCGCCTGGAGGTCGGCGAGCTCGGTGATCCCGCCGGAGGCCACCACGGGCCGATCGGTCGCGGCGCAGACGTCGCGCAGCAGATCGAGGTTGGGACCCTGCAGCATGCCGTCCTTGTTGACGTCGGTGACGACGTAGCGGGCGCACCCCTCACGGTCCAACCGGGCGAGCACGTCGTAGAGGTCGCCTCCCTCGCGGGTCCAGCCCCTGGCGGCCAGGGTGCGGCCGCGCACGTCGAGCCCGACGGCCACCCGGTCGCCGTGCTCGGCGATCGCGGCGGCGCACCACCCCGGCTGCTCGAGGGCGGCGGTGCCGATGTTGACCCGGCGGCAGCCGGTGGCCATCGCAGCAGCGAGCGACTCGTCGTCGCGGATGCCGCCGCTCATCTCGACCTGGATGTCGAGCGTGCCGACGATCTTCGCCTGCAGCTCCCGGTTGTGGCCACGGCCGAACGCCGCGTCGAGGTCGACCAGGTGGATCCACTCGGCGCCGGCCTCCTGCCAGCGCAAGGCGGCCTCGACCGGGTCGCCGAACCGCTTCTCGGAGCCGGCCACTCCTTGGACCAGCTGTACGGCCTGGCCGCCGGCGATGTCGACGGCGGGCAGCAGCTCGAGGTAGTGACTCATCTGGCTCTTTCTCAGCGTCGGAACATCATCGTGTGCAGCACGGGCGCGGCCAGGACCGAGACCACCGCGACCATCGCCCGCGCCGCCCAGTCGTCGAAGAAGACCCACACCAGCACGTTGACGGCGAGCAGGACCGCCATCGTCGCTCCGAGCTGGCGGCGTCGGCGCTCGGCCAGCACGCCGGTCTGCCGTGAATGGCGTGCGGGGAGCCAGCGGGTCAGCGCCCGCTTCCGGGCCGCCCGCCGCTCCGCACGCTCGGCCTCGGCGGCCCGGGCCGCCGCGCGCACCGCGGCCTCGCGCTCGCGCTCGGCGCGACGCTGCGCCCGCTCCTTGCTCATGTCAGCGATCCGACCCAGTTGCGGAGCAGCGCCGCGCCGGCGTCGCCGGACTTCTCGGGGTGGAACTGGGTGGCCGTCAGCGGGCCGTTCTCCACCGCCGCGACGAACCGGTCACCGCCGTGCTCGGACCAGGTCACCAGTGGCGCCCTGGTGCGGTCGTTGGTCTCGAGGGTCCACTCGCGCACGCCGTACGAGTGCACGAAGTAGAAGCGCTCGTCCTGGATCCCCTCGAAGAGGGTGGTGCCGTCCGGCGCGGAGACGTTGTTCCAGCCCATGTGCGGCACGATCGGCGCCTGCAGCCGCTCGACGACGCCGGGCCACTCGTCGCAGCCCTCCGTCTCGACCCCGTGCTCCACGCCCCGCTCGAACAGGATCTGCATGCCGACGCAGATCCCGAGCACCGGCCGCCCGCCGGCCAGGCGGCGGCCGATCACCCGCTCGCCGCGGATCCGGCGCAGACCGGCCATGCACGCGGCGAACGCGCCGACCCCCGGCACCACCAGGCCGTCGGCCTCCTGGGCCAGCCCGAGGTCGGGGGTGAGCGTCACCTCGGCGCCGGCGCGCTCGAGGGCGCGCACGGCAGAGCGGAGGTTCCCCGACCCGTAGTCGAGGACGACGACGTTCTCGGCCACGTCCCTAGAGCGTGCCCTTGGTGGAGGGCACGCCGGTCTCGCGCGGGTCGAAGGCGACGGCGTCACGCAGCGCCCGGGCGAACGCCTTGAACTGCGCCTCGACGATGTGGTGGGGATCGCGGCCCGCGAGCACGCGCACGTGCAGCCCGAGGTGGGCGTGGAACGCGAGCGTCTCGAAGACGTGCCGGGTCAGGGAGCCCAGGTAGTCGCCGCCGATGGTCACGAACTCCTGGCCCTCCGGCTCGCCGGTGTGCACGCAGTAGGGCCGTCCGGACACGTCGACCACGGCCTGCACGAGGGTCTCGTCGAGCGGCACGGTGGCGTCGCCGAAGCGGCGGATGCCGACCTTGTCACCCAGCGCCTCGCGGATCGCCTCGCCCAGCACGATGGCGGTGTCCTCCACGGTGTGGTGGGCGTCGATGTGGGTGTCGCCGTCGGTCTGGACGGTGAGGTCGATCAGGGCGTGCCGGCCGAACGACGAGAGCATGTGGTCGAAGAACCCCACCCCGGTCGCGACGTCGGTGCGGCCGGTGCCGTCGAGGTCGAGCTCCACGTGGACCTTCGACTCCTTGGTCTCCCGGTCGATCTTGGCCACTCGGCTCATGTCGTCTCTCCCATCACGGCGGTGAGTGCGTCCTGGAACGCGGTCATCTCCTCTGGCGTACCGATGGACACCCGTAGCCACCCGTCGGGCCCGGTCTCCCGGATCAGCACGCCCCGGTCGAGCAGGCCCTGCCAGACAGCATGACGGTCCTCGAAGGTCCCGAACAAACAGTAGTTGGCATCGGACTCCGCCACCCGCAGACCGCGCTCACGCAGCCAGTCGACGGTGCGGTCGCGCTCGGCGCGCAGGTCGTCGACCCTGGCGAGCAGTGCGGGCGCGTGCCGCAGGGCCGCAAGCGCCACGGCCTGGGTGACCGCGGACAGGTGGTAGGGCAGTCGGACCACGCGGATCGCGTCGACGATCGCCGGGTCGGCGGCGAGGTAGCCGACCCGCGCCCCGGCCAGCGCGAACGCCTTGCTCATGGTGCGGGTGACCACCAGGTTGCGGTGCCGCGGCAGCAGCTCCAGCGCGCTCGGGGTGCCCGCACGGCGGAACTCGCCGTAGGCCTCGTCGACGACGACAACCCCCTCGCCGATCGCCTCGCAGAGGGTGGTGACCGCCTCCGGCGGCAGCGCGGTCCCGGTGGGGTTGTTGGGCGACGGCAGCAGCACCACCGACGGCCCACTCTCCTCGACCAGCGATCGAGCGTGGTCGAGGTCGAGGCTGAAGTCCTCCTCGCGGTGGCCGGCGACCCATTCGGTGTGGGTGCCGCGGGCGTACTCCGGATACATGGAGTAGGTCGGCGCGAAGCTGAGCACGCTGCGTCCGGGACCGCCGAACGCCTGCAGCAGCTGGAGCATCACCTCGTTGGACCCGTTGGCCGCCCACACCTGCTCGGGGACGACGCCGTGGCCGAGGTAGTCGGCGAACGCCTCGCGGAGCCGGGTGAACTCGCGGTCGGGGTAGCGGTGGAGGGTGCCGGCCGTCTCGGACACGCACGCCGCGATGTCCGCCACGACCTCGGGGCCGGGCGGATAGGGGTTCTCGTTGACGTTCAGCTGGACGGGCACGTCGAGCTGCGGGGCCCCGTAGGGCTCGATGCCACGCAGCTCCTCCCGCAGCGGCGGGAAGCTCACTCTTCGAACCTGACCTTGATGGCGGCGCCGTGGCCCGGCAGGTCCTCGGCCTCGGCCAGGGTGACCACGTGGTCGGCCACCTCGGCCAGGGCGTCTCGGCTGTAGTCGACGACGTGCACCGACTTGGTGAACGCCCGTACCGAGAGCCCCGAGGAGTGGCAGGCGCAGCCGCCGGTGGGCAGCACGTGGTTGGAGCCGGCGCAGTAGTCGCCGAGCGAGACCGGGGCGTGCGGACCGACGAAGATCGCCCCCGCGTTGTGGACCCGGGCGGCGTCGGCCGCGGCGTTCGACGTGTGGATCTCGAGGTGCTCGGCGGCGTAGGCGTTGACCACCTCGAGGCCCTGGTCGACGTCGTCGACGAGCACCACACCGGACTGGGTGCCGGTCAGCGCGGTGCGGATCCGCTCGCTGTGCTTGGTGGCGGCGACCTGGGTGTCGAGCTCGGTGTCCACCGCGTCGGCGAGCGCCTCGGAGGTGGTGACCAGCACCGAGGCGGCCAGCGGGTCGTGCTCGGCCTGGCTGACGAGGTCGGCGGCGACGTACGCCGGATCGGCGGTGTCGTCGGCCAGGATCGCGATCTCGGTGGGGCCGGCCTCGGAGTCGATGCCGACCAGGCCCTTGAGCAGCCGCTTCGCGGTCACCGTGTAGATGTTGCCCGGGCCGGTGACCAGGTCGACGCGAGCGCACGGCCCGACGCCGTAGGCGAACATCGCGATCGCCTGGGCGCCGCCCACGGCGTAGACCTCCTCGACGCCGAGCAGCGCGCAGGCGGCCAGGATCGTCGGGTGCGGCAGGCCGTCGTTGTCCGGCTGCGGCGGTGACGCGAGCGCGATCGAGCCGACGCCCGCGGTCTGCGCGGGCACCACGTTCATCAGCACGCTCGAGACCAGCGGAGCGAGCCCGCCGGGCACGTAGAGCCCGACCCGGCTCACCGGAACCTTGCGGTGGGTGACCCTGGCGCCGGGTCCGAGGTCGGTGGTCACGTCGGCCTCGAGCTCCGCCGCGCAGGTGGCGCGGAGCCGGTGGACGGACTCCTCCAGACCGGCTCGTACGCCGGCATCCAGGCGCTCGAGGGCGTCGGTGAGCGCCGAGGTGGGCACCGCGATGTCGTCGGCGGCCACGCCGTCGAACCGCTGGGAGTACTCCCGGATCGCCTCGAGGCCGCGGGTGCGCACGCCCTCGCAGATCTCATGGACCGCCGGCACCGCTGCCTCGACGTCGAACTCCGCGCGCGGCACGGCGGCTCGGTAGTCGACGGCGCCGTCGGCGCCGCGCAGGTCGATCCGGCGAATCATGGGCCGATTCTAGGTGTGGAGGGCCGGTTCGCCCCGATCGGCGACGGTGGCTGGACTAACGTGCGAAGGGTGAACGACACGCTGCCGATGTTCCCGTTGAACACCGTGCTGTTCCCGGGGGTCAGCGTGCCGTTGCACGTCTTCGAGGACCGCTACCGCGCTCTGGTGCACCACCTGCTCCGGGTCGAGGACCCCACCGAGCGGGTGTTCGGCTCGGTGGCGATCCGCGAGGGCTACGAGGTCGGCGACCACGGGGCGCAGTCGCTGTTCCGGGTCGGCTGCCGGGTGCAGCTGTCTGAGGTGGAGAGCCACTCCGACGGCACCTTCGACATCGTCGCCATCGGCCTGGACCGGATCCAGCTCGAGCGGCTGGACACCAGCGGCAGCTTCCCGGTCGGGCACGTCGTCGACAGCCCCGAGGACGAGTCGCCGGTCCCCGGCCACGTGCTGGAGCGGGCTCGGGCGACGTTCACGGCCTACCGCAGCGCGCTGGCGGAGATCCGGTCCGACCCCTACGCCGGCAGCCTGCCGCGCGACCCGACGTACCTCTCCTGGACGCTGGCGGCCTGCGCGCCGCTGCCGATGCCCGAACGGCAGGCGCTGCTGGAGGCCGAGGACGCCGGCACCCGGCTGATCCTGGTGACCGACCTGCTCCGCCAGGAGCTGCGGGCGATGAACGTGATCGCCTCGCTCCCGGCCACGGAGGTCGCGCGCACCCGTTGGTCCCCCAACTGAGCCGAGCTGAGATGGCCAGGAAGAAGACGGCCGGGGGCACGCCGGCCACGGTCGCGCTGACTGAGGCGGGCATCGCGCACACGGTGCACACCTACCCGCACGACCCGCGGTCGACGTCGTACGGCCTGGAGGCGGCGGAGGCGCTCGGCCTGGACCCGGCGCGGGTGCACAAGACCCTGATGGCCGCGGTGGACGGCCGGCTGACCGTGGCGATCGTGCCGGTGGCGGGCCAGCTCGACCTCAAGGCGCTCGCGCGGGCCGTCGGCGGGTCGAAGGCGGTGATGGCCGACCCGGCTGTCGCGCAGCGGGTGACCGGGTACGTCGTCGGCGGCATCTCCCCCATCGGTCAGCGGCGCGCCCACCCCACCGTGCTCGACGAGCGCGCGCTGGACTGGCCGACGGTCTTCGTCTCAGGAGGCAAGCGCGGCCTGGACCTCGAGCTCGCGCCGGCCGACCTGGTCCGGATCACCGATGCGATCACGGCCCAGATCGGCCACTGACGGACTCAGTCCTCCGTGGTGATTCGGAGTACGGCGTGCCCGATGCCATCGTCGGCCCAGGCGGAGAGACCGGCGGCCTCGAGGGGCGCGACGTTGTCCTGGACCTCGTCGTCGCCCTCGAAGAGGGCCTCCAGCCACCCGTCACCGGCGTCGAAGTTGACGTAGAAGACCGAGGCAGCATTGCCCGACTCGCGCACGACGTCCTGGTAGGTGTCGGACCCGCCGAGGTCACCGTCGTCGAGGATCTGGTCGCGATAGTCCTCGTTGGGACCGATCGCGATGAAGTCGCCGTCGCTGTCGCTGACGAAGAGCTCCTTGTCCTCCTCCGGCACGTCCTGGCCGTCGAGGATCTTGTCGATGACGTCCTGGATCGCGTCGGGGTCGCCCTTGATCTTCACGCCGATCGGCAGCTCGGTGACATCGACGTCGGAGCCGAAGAACACCTCGGGGTCGAAGTCGGAGCCCAGCGCGATCACGGCCGACTCGCCGGTGAGCGTCTCGGCGTCCTCGGGCAGGTCGACACCGAGCTCGTCCTCGACCTGTGCGAGCAGCTCGTCGACGTCGACGTCCATGCCGGAGAACGACTCCGCATAGTCGAGGAAGTCCTCGAACCAACCCTCCTCGAAGCCGTAGGCGATCGCGGCGGCGGTGTCGTCGGGCAGTGTCTCGATCGACTCGCCCGCGTTGTCGCTGCTGGTGAGTGCCTCGAACCCGAAGTCCTCCACGCTGGTCGCCGTCTCGATCTCGAGGCCCCCGTCGTCGAAGCGGACGGTGAGCGCGGCGCCGCTGAAGTCCTCGAGAACCTCCGTCAGCTCGTCGGGCATCACGTCGCCGGACGGCTCGTCGCAGTCGGCCTCGAAGGGGTCGACGCCCTCGGGGGCGTCCTCACCGAGTACGTCGGGCGCAGGCGCGAACGCGCACCCGTCAACACCGAAGCCCATGCCCATGAACCCGCCAGCGTTCTCGGCGAGCCACTTGCCGGCCTCGGGCGCGGCGTAGGCCGTGAGGATGCCCGGGTCGCCGGCTTCATCGGTCCACTTCTCGAAGTCGTCGTCCTCGGAGAGCGGGTTGTCCTGGGCGTCCTCGGCGACCTGGGTGGCGATCTCCTCGGTCTCGGCAAGCACCGCCCACTCGCCCGAGATCGCCCAGCCCGCCGACTCGCCCTCACCGGGCTCGCAGTCGTTGAACTTCGCGAAGGCGTCCTCGGCCTTGTCGGCGTCCTTGACCTGCACCACGAACACCGGCACGGGCTCGTCCTCGCCGAGGTCGACGGCTGCCGCGGCCGCCCGGTCGCCCAGCCAGGGCTCGATGTCGTCGTTGTATGCGAGGTCGCACGGCGCCTCGGCGAGCACCTCGTCGAACACCGCCTTGCGCAGGTCCTTCTTGCCGGCGATCTCCTGGTCGTTCCACGCCGGGAACTTCTCCAGCGCCTCCTTCGCCTCGAGCAGCTGCTCGCCGCTCGGGTCGATGTCGATGCTGACGTAGGCGATCGTGCTGTCCGGGAGCGCCTCGGAGGGCTGCGGACCGGTGCCGAAGTACCACATCGCGCCGAACACGGCCGCGGTCGCGGCACCCAGCCCGATGATCGCGCCGCTGGCGATCACCGCCTTCCGACGCCCTGAGGCGCCGCCCGACGAGGGCGGGATCGGCTGCCCACCACCCTGCTGCAGGTACTCCGGCGGCATGGGGGGCGGCGGGCCCGCTGGCATGGTGGGCGGACCGCTCGGCGGCGGGCCACCCAGAGGCGGTCCGCTCGGGGGCATGGGCGGAGGCCCGCTCGGCGGTCCGGTGGGAGGCAGGTCACTGGACATCGGGTCCCCTTGTGGTGTGGTGGCTCAGACGCACGATTCGACGGGAACCTACCCAGCTTGGTTCCGCGACAACCATCGCGGATCACTGGCCTCCCGACCCTGGAAATCCTCACGAGAGGACAGCAAAAAGTTCAGCACCATCAGGACGATCAGCGAGGCGAGCGGCCAGACGAGGTAGGGGCTGTGGCCACCCTCGAGGGAGAGCCGGCCGGGGAGCTTGGTCCCGTCGTCGGCGGTCTTGGCCAGCACTTCGGGGTCCGGCGGGCTGAGCTGCAGGCCGATCCGGAGCATCAGCCAGGCGGCCAGGAAGCTCCCGACGAGCACCGTGCCCATGGTGACCAGCGGCGACCGGCGCCCGAAAACCGTCGCCAGCGCCCCGGCCAGCAGCCCGCCGGCGACAGCGAGGACGACGTACCAGGCGGTGCCGTCGAAGACGTTGCGCAGCCCCTCCTCGTCGGCGAACCAGTCGTTGCCGAACACCGTGCCGGTCGGCTGGGGCCACACCCGGAACCAGATCCACCCACACGCGGCGCCGACGGCGGCGAAGAGCACCAGGACGGCGGCCGCCTCCACGGCGTACGGCAGCGCCTGCCGGAAGCGCGTCGCCGCCGGCAGCGTCTCCCGCGTCGTCCCCGGCGTCGTCACGACGTCAGGCATCCGGGTCCCAGCAGCTGTTTGAGG
>DASTDJ010000226.1:0-4621 GCA_035710425.1 Nocardioides sp. | reverse complement strand
TGGACCTACCCCCACCCATGTCTACGAGCCGATGGACCAGTGGACGCCGGAGGAGGTCGACGCCCACATGCAGTTCATGTACGCCTTCCAGGCCAGGCTGGAGGAGTCGGGCGAGTTCGTCGACACCCAGGCGCTGATGCCCGACGGCGCGTTCGTGCGGTACGACGGAGAGGGGCGGCCGCCGGTGACCGACGGGCCGTTCGCCGAGACCAAGGACCTGATCGCAGGGTGGTACATCATCGACGTCGAGTCGTGGGACCGCGCGGTCGAGGTGGCCGGGGAGCTGTCGGCAGCCCCCGGGCCCGGCGGCACGCCGATCAACGAGTGGTTGGAGGTCCGACCGTTCTGGGGCGGCTCGCCCACGGTCACCGAGTGAACGAGACCCTGCTGCGGGACCTCGTTCCCGCGGTGATCGGTGTCCTCGTCCGACGCGGAGCGGACTTCGCGTCGGCCGAGGACGCCGTCCAGGAGGCCCTGGTCGAGGCGGTGCGGGCGTGGCCGGACGAGCCGCCGCGGGACCCCAAGGGTTGGTTGGTCACCGTGGCCTGGCGCAAGTTCCTGGACGCCACCCGGGCCGAGACCTCCCGGCGCCGGCGCGAGGAACGCATCGAGGGCGAGCCCGAGCCGGGAACGGTCGGGTCGGTGGACGACACGCTCCAGCTCTACTTCCTGTGCGCGCACCCCTCCTTGACCCCGGCGTCGTCCGTCGCGCTCACCCTGCGCGCGGTCGGCGGCCTGACCACGCGTCAGATCGCGCAGGCCTACCTCGTGCCGGAGGCGACCATGGCGCAGCGGATCAGCCGGGCCAAGCGGACCGTCTCGGATGTCCGGTTCAACCAGCCCGGGGATGTCGCCACGGTGCTGCGCGTGCTCTACCTGGTCTTCAACGAGGGCTACTCCGGCGACGTCGACCTCGCCGCCGAGGCGATCCGGCTCACCCGCCAGCTGGCCTCCAGGATCAAGCACGAGGAGGTCGCCGGTCTGCTCGCGCTGATGCTGCTGCACCACGCCCGGCGCCCGGCGCGGACCGACGCCGACGGCCGGCTCGTGCCCCTCGCCGAGCAGGACCGCAGCCTGTGGGACACCCGCCTGATCGCCGAGGGTGTCGACGTGCTGCAGGCGGCCCTCGCCCGCGACCGCCTGGGCGAGTTCCAGGCCCAGGCGGCCATCGCCGCGCTGCACGCCGACGCACAGGCAGCCGAGGAGACCGACTGGGTGCAGATCGTCGAGTGGTACGACGAGCTGGTGCGCCTCACCGACAGCCCGGTGGCCCGTCTCAACCGGGCCGTCGCCGTCGGCGAGGCCGACGGCCCGCGGGCCGGCCTGGCCGCCCTGGCGGAGCTCGACCCCGCCCTGCCCCGCCACACCGCCGCCGCGGCCTACCTGCACGAGCGCGACGGTGACCCGGAGACGGCGGCGCGGCTCTACGCCGAGGCCGCCCAGTCGGCGACGAGCCTCCCCGAGCACGACCACCTCCTGCGACAGGCCGCCAGGCTCAACGAGCAGCTGCGTGGCTGAGCGGCGGTACGACCGGCGCTCTAGCATCGGCCGATGGACGCCTTCGCAGCCGACCTGCAGCACTACCTCCAGCAGGGACGCGACGCGATGGTGCGTGCGCTCGACGACCTCAGCGAGTACGACGTCCGCCGGCCGGTGACGCCCAGCGGCACCAACCTGCTGGGGCTGGTCAAGCACCTCGCCAGCATGGAAGCGGGCTACCTCGGCGACTGCCTCGGTCGTCCCGCGCCGTTCCGGCTCCCCTGGGTCGAGGACGGCTCGATCTGGGACTCCGCGGACATGTGGGCCACGGCGGACCAGTCCCGCGACTACATCGTGGGTCTCTACCGCGCCGCGTGGGCCCACAGCGACACCGCGATCGCGGAGCTGCCGCTGGACTCCGCCGCCACGGTCTCCTGGTGGCCGGAGGAGCGGCGGACCACGACGTTCGGGCACCTGCTCGCCCGCATGGTCGCCGAGACGGCGCAGCACGCCGGGCACGCCGACATCGTCCGGGAGACCATCGACGGCCGCGGCGGCCCGGACCACGACGACATCGGCAACCGGCAGTGGTGGAGCGGCTACGTCGACCGCATCGCGGCAGCGGCCGACGTCTTCAAGCGAGGTCTGCCCGAGCCCTGACCCGTCACCGCTCCGGGTCCCGGGCCGCGAGCGTGTAGGCCTCCGCGGGTTCGAGGGGGCGGTGCTTCTCGCTGTAGCCGCCCTCCGGGGAGCGGGTGATCACGCCCGTCTCGTAGCCGTGCGCCAGCCGCTCGTTGTCGGCGCGCTGGAGGGAGAGGCACCAGCGCCTGGTGACGAGGAAGGCGACCACTGGGCCGAGGAAGACCAGGACCCGGAACGCGTAGGTGATCTGGTTGATCGACAGGTGCAGCTGCGTGGCGATGATGTCGTTGCCGCCCGCCGCCCAGGCGATGCCGTAGAAGGTGACCAGCCCGGCCACGAACGCCGTACGGGTCGGCGCGTTGCGGGGGCGCTGCAGCAGGTGGTGCTCCCGCTTGTCGCCGGTGATCCGGGCCTCCACGAACGGCAGCAGCATCACGACCGTGAGCATCACCATCGGCGCGACCATGATGGGAAGGACGATGTTCCACGAGATCGTGTGGCCCCACAGGTGGGTCTCCCAGGCGGGGATGATCCGCAGCAGGCCGTCGGGCCAGGCGAGGTACCAGTCGGGCTGCACCCCCGCTGTGATCTTGGTCGGGTCGTAGGGCCCGTACTTCCACACCGGGTTGATCGACATCAGCGCGCCCATCAGCGCGATCACGCCGAACACGATGAGGAAGAACGCGCCCGCCTTGGCCATGTAGACCGGCAGGAACGGGTAGCCGACGACGTTCTGCTCGGTGCGGCCGGGGCCGGGCCACTGCGTGTGCTTGTGGTAGACGATCAGGATCAGGTGCAGCGCCACCAGCGCGACGAGCAGCCCCGGGATCAGCAGCACGTGCAGGATGAACAGCCTCGGTATCGCCGCATCGCCGGGGAACTCGCCACCGAACAGCAGGAACGACAGGTAGGTGCCGACCACCGGCGTGGCCTTCACGAATCCGTCGGCGGCGCGGATGCCGGTGCCCGAGAGCAGGTCGTCGGGGAGTGAGTAGCCGGCGAACCCCTCGATGGTGCCGAGGAGCAGCATCAGGCAGCCGATGATCCAGTTGACCTCGCGGGGCTTGCGGAAGCTGCCGGTGAGCGCGTGCCGCAGCAGGTGGATCAGCATCGCCGCGATGAAGATGTGTGCCGCCCAGTGGTGCATCTGGCGGAGCAGCAGCCCACCGCGGACATCGAAGGTGATGTCGAGCGTGGAGGCGTACGCCGAGGACATGGGTACGCCGCGCAGCTGGTCGTAGGAGCCCTGGTAGGTGACCTCGGCCATGCTCGGGTCGAACCACAGGGTGAGGAAGACCCCGGTCACGAGCAGCACGACGAAGCTCCACAGCGCGATCTCGCCCAGGAGGAACGACCAGTGGTCGGGGAAGACCTTGCGGAGCGAGAACACGCGCCGGTTGATCTTCGCAAGGCCGAGGCGGTCGTCGGCCCACGAGGCGACCATGCTGGCTCGCTGGCGATCGGACACTTGTCCCTCCTTCTCCGGGCACGACGGCCGGACGACCTCGGCGTCGTCCTTGCGCATACGACGTCGCGGGGCCCCGATTTGTGACAGGGGTGTCACAACGGAGCGTCGTCCGACGTCGTATTGCTGATGGCTCACCGACCGAACCCCTGGCCCGCCCGCGCCCCCCGGCTCGCGGACGGGGCCGCCTACGCCCGCTGCTTCGACCACTGGGGCGAGGCGGCGTACGGCGAGATCGTGCGCGTCTACCAGCTCGGCTTCCTGCAGCCGAGCGGCCGCCGGAGGAGGAGCTGGCGGCCGGTGCTACCGATGCCGATGCTGCAGCTCGCCGTCGAACCCGGCCGGTCGATCGACTTCGCCGACCCGGTGCGCGGGTTCCAGGGCCTGGGCCACGAGCCGTCGCCCGAGCGGGTGCTCACCCTGTGGGCCGACGACCTGCTGACGGTCAGCCACGGCACCGACTGGACGTTCGTGGTCGAGGCGCAGCAGCCGTTCGACCGCTCGTGGCTCGACCTGCTGGCGCCGCCGCGGGGCACGACGTACGGCTACTGGCACGCCGTCGTCGCCGCTTCGTTCGCCGGGCCGGCCCCACCCGGCAGGTTCCGGGTGGCGGACGTGGACGCGACCACCCACCTGACGCGCGTGCACATCGCCGACCGGCGTGACTCACCGGCAGAGCGTGCGCTCGGCCGTCGTCGCCAGGACGTCCGCGGCGCGCTCGACTGACATCCCTCGGTCGGTGTGGAGGCGGTCGAACGCCTCGAAGCTGGACAGCATCCAGAGCAGGTCGGTCGCCTGCGCCTGGGTGACGTCGTCGCGGAGCACGCCGTCCTCCTTCAGCCGCTTGGCGAGGTAGCGCATGCCGCCGCGCCGCTCCTTCTCCATCTTGTCGATGGCGCCGCCAACCGAGTCGGGGTCGAGCCGGCCCATCGCGTGGAGAACGCGGTAGATCTCGATGTCGGCGGCGAGCATCCGGGACGCGGCGAGGATCCCTCCTCGGAGGTGCTGGCGGGCATCCGGGTGCGCGACGGCAGC
>DASTDJ010000225.1:0-3908 GCA_035710425.1 Nocardioides sp. | reverse complement strand
GCACGCCCCACCTCCTCCGCGACGCCCACGCACCGGTCGAGGAAGCGCCGCTCGGCGTCGGCCAGCTCGTCCTCGGCCCGGAGCTCGTCGAGGAGGAACGCCCGGACCGTGAACAGCAGGCGGTACCTCCCCGCACCGGGGTCGGCGACCACCAGCGACGCGTCGACGAGGCGGTGCAGCACGTCGAGCGGGTCACCGTCGCCCACCCCACCCCGGGCGAGCGCCTCCACCGTGGCGAGGTCGACTCCGCCGGGGAACGGCGCCATCGCCCGCAGCAGCCACCGCTCGTGGTCGGGCAGCAACCGGTAGGACGAGTCGATCGTGGCGCGCAGCGTCCGCTGGCGGTCGTCGTCGACCGCGCCCGGGGCGATCGCCAGGTCGAGGGCCCGGTCCAGGCGCTCCCGGACGTCGGCCAGGGGCATCAGCGCCACCTGTCGCGCGGCCAGCTCGATCCCGAGTGGCAGGCCGTCGAGCCGGCGTAGCACGTCGGTGATGTCGTCGGCGTCAGCCGCGGTCAGCTCGTATGACGGTTGGCGCCGCCGCGCGTGCTCCAGGAAGGCGCGGACCGCCGGCTGCCGGGTCAGCGAGTCGAGGTCGGCCGGCTCCCGCGGGACCGGCAGCGGCTGGAGTCGCACGACGTGCTCCCCGGGCACGTGCAGCACGGTCCGGGACGTCGCCAGCACGCGGACGCCGGGGGCCGTGCGCCGCAGGGTGGTCACCAGGTCGCGGCAGGCCTCGGGGACGTGCTCGCAGTTGTCCAGGACCAGGAGCAGCCGACGCCGCGCGAGCGCGGCGGCGACGTCCACCGCCCTGACCTCTCCGGACGTGCGGAGGCCCAGGGTCGAGGCGACCGCCTGGCAGACGCGGTCGGGTCGGTCGACGGCCGCGAGGTCCACCACGACGACCTCTTCGCCGCCGTCGGGCTCGAGGTCGGCGGACACGTCGGCGGCCACCTCGAGCGCGAGCCGGGTCTTGCCGACACCTCCTGGCCCGGTGAGGGTGACCGCCGCGTTGTCGCGGAGGAGCCGTCGTACCTCCTCACGCTCCAGCTGGCGCCCGACCAGTGGTCCGTCCGGGCGGGCCACCACGCCGAGTGGTCGGCCGTCCGCTCGTCCCGCCCCGTTGCCGAGCCCGCCTCCTGCCACCTGCTGCTCGAGCTCGGCGAGCGCGGTCCCCGGGTCGAGCCCGGTCTCCTCGGCGAGCCGGCTGCGGTAGTCCTGCGCGGCCGCCATCGCCTCGGCCGTCCGACCCTCCTGCGCGAGGGCGCGCACGAGCAGGAGGACGGTCCGCTCGCGCAGCGGTGCCGAGGTAGCCGCGGCGATCGCGTCCACGGAGACGTCGGCGTCCCCCAGCGCCAGCCGTGCCTGGAGCAGGTCGTCGGTGAGCCGCAGACGGAGCTCGTCGAGTCCCACAGCCGTGGGCTCGAGGGCCGGCAGGCTGCGGAACTCCTCCAGCGCCTGCCCTCGCCAGAGCTCGAGGGCGGACCGGGCAGCCGCTGCCGCGGCCGCGGCCGGGGTCGCCGGCGCCGCGGCGATGTCGGCCAGCCGACGGGCCGCGCCCGCGTCCACCTCGTCGGGCCCGACGTCGAGCAGGTAGCCGACGCCGTACCGCCGCAGCCGCTCCGACTCGGCCCCGAGATGACCGCGAAGCCGCGAGACGTGGTTGTAGAGCGCCTGCGCCGCGTTGTCCGGTGGGCCGTCAGGCCACAGCGCCTCGACGAGGCGCTCGGTGCCGACCGCCCGACCCCCGGCCAGAGCCAGCACCGCCAGCAGCGCCCGGCGGCGGGCCCCAGGGACGGCCACCTCCTGGCCACGCACCCGGAGCACCAGCGACCCCAGCACGTCCACGCACAGCGTGAGTGCGGACCGGTCGGCGTTCATCGTCATCTCCTGCAGGGGGCGCGTCCTGTGAAGCGTGCCCGAGCAGGGGCAGCGGCGTCATCTGGTTACGAGCGGTGGGGCAAAGCACTCGGTGGCGATCCAGGCGGCGAACCGGTCGCGACCGATCGCGCCGACCAGGTCACTCGTCTGCGAGGTCTGGCTCAGCAGCGCCTCCACCTTGCGCTCCAGGTCGGCACCCTCCAGCGGCAGCCTCAGCGCGAGCTCGTCGTCGGTGCAGAACCTGGGCTCGCCGAGGGCGTAGATACCGAACCTGTCCACCAGCTCCTCGTCGACGAGCTCCTTCTGGGTGACCGCGTGCCAGAGCCGTAGGCCGGCGCCGTGCGCCGACCGCTCGAGTGCGAGGTCGGTCCAGTGGCTGATGGCCTGATGGTCGGTGTGCCCGGTGAAGCCATCGGGACCGAAGGTCACCACCGTGTCGGGACCGACGTCGTCGACCAGCGCCGACAATCGGTCCACCTGGGTCTCGGGGTCCAGCCCTGCCAGGCCGCCGTCGGGCAGGTCCAGCCAGTGGTGCTCGGTGACGCCCAGGATGCCGAGGGCTGTCTCCAGCTCACGGGTGCGGACAGCGGCCAGCGCGGCCCGCTCCGCGGCACTGGCGTCCGGGTCGGCCGCCTCGCCACGCGTGGCCGTCACACAGACCGCGCGGTTGCCGGCGGCGCGGACCGCCGACAGCAGGCCACCGGCGAGGTAGGCCTCGTCGTCCGGATGTGCCCACACCGTGAGAACGGTCCCCAGCGAGGTGGCGTCGTACGTCGTGGCGCGCGTGTCGTGCGTCATACCCCGCAGTCTGGCCGATACGGCTGTCACGCACCTGTCACGAGCGGTGGTGGCGCGCGAACCTGCGGACATCGAGGTGACAGGTGGGGCCTCGACGCTGTGCGGACGGCGGCACCGAACGGGTGCTGCGCAGGAAAGGAAACAGCATGACCACCACCATCGAGTCGACCGCGGACGCGGTCGACCTCACCGCGGTCGAGGAGTTCGCCCTCAGGGTCGCAGGAGACCGCGCCATCGCGTACCACTCGATCCTGGTCTACCTGGGAGACCGGCTCGGACTGTGGCAGCAGCTCGCCTCGGTCGGCAGCGTGACCAGTCGGCAGCTGGCGGAACGCTCCGGGCTCTCCGAGCGGCACCTGCGGGAGTGGCTCGCGGCCCAGGCGGCCGCCGGTTACGTCACGTACGACGCCGCGTCGGAGTCGTTCAGCCTGTCCACCGAGCACGCCATGGTGCTCGCGGACGAGGACAGCCCGGCCGCCGGCATTGCCGGCTTCGAGGTGATCGCCGCCATCTGGTCGTCCGTCGACCGGCTGGCGAACGCCTACGCGACCGGTGACGGTCTCGCCTGGCACGAGCACGACTCCCGGCTCTTCACCGGTGTCGACCGGTTCTACTCGACGTTCTACCGCAGCTCGCTGATCTCCGAGTGGCTGCCGGCCGTCGGCGGGCTCGTCGAGCGTCTCGAGTCCGGGATCCGGGTGGCCGACGTCGGCTGCGGCCTCGGCTCGGCCACGATCCTGATGGCCCAGGCCTTCCCGGCCTCGACGTTCGTGGGCATCGACTACCACGAGGAGTCGGTGCGCCGGGCGACGGCCGCCGCCGAGGCAGCGGGGGTGGCCGACCGCGTGCAGTTCGTGGTCGGTGACGCCTCGGAGTACGCCGGCCAGTTCGACCTGATCTGCTACTTCGACGCCGTGCACGACATGGGCGACCCCGTCGGTGCGCTCGGGCACGCTCGGCGAGCCCTCGCCCCCGGCGGGCAGGTCTTCGCGGTCGAGCCGTACGCCGAGGACACCCTCGAGGCCAACCTGGCCAACCCGGTGGCGCTCACGTTCTACGCCGCCAGCTCGGCCCTGTGCGTCCCGCACAGCGTGTCCGACGGCGGCGCGGCCCTGGGCGCCCAGGCGGGGCCTGCTCGGCTGGTCGCCGCCTTCGCGGACGCCGGCTTCGGCCACGCCCGGGTCGCCGCGGCCACGCCGTACAACCTGGTGATCGAGGCGCGCGCCTGAG
>DASTDJ010000224.1:0-21080 GCA_035710425.1 Nocardioides sp. | reverse complement strand
CGGCTCGCGAGGCTCCGCCGACACGGTGCGCGACACGCGTGGATTCGCGACGAAGTTCTACACCGCGGAGGGGACCTTCGACCTTGTCGGCAACAACATCCCGGGGTTCTTCATCCAGGACGGGATCAAGTTCCCGGACATCATCCACGCCGCCAAGCCGCACCCGGACCGCGAGATCCCGCAGGCGCAGAGCGCGCACGACACGTTCTGGGACTTCGTGTCCCTGCACACCGAGGCGCAGCACCACACGATCTGGAACATGTCCGACCGTGGGATCCCACGGTCGTACCGGACCATGGAGGGGTTCGGCGTCCACACGTTCCGATGCGAGAACGCCGACGGTGAGACGTCGCTGGTCAAGTTCCACTGGAAGCCGCGGCTCGGTGTGCACTCGCTGACGTGGGAGGAGGCGCAGCTGCTCTGCGGCATGGACCCCGACTTCCACCGGCGCGACCTCGCCGATGCCATCGAGTCCGGCGCCTACCCGGCCTGGGAGCTCGGGGTGCAGGTGATGCCGGACAGCCCGGACCAGATGTTCGACGGAATCGACCTGCTCGACCCGACCAAGTTCGTCCCCGAGGAGCTCGCACCGGTGCAGCCCGTGGGGATGCTGACCCTGACCCACAACCCGACCAACTTCTTCGCCGAGACCGAGCAGGTCGCCTTCCACGTGGGCAACCTGGTGCCCGGGATCGACGTGACCGACGACCCGCTGCTGCAGACCCGGCTGTTCTCCTACGTCGACACCCAGCTCACCCGGCTCGGCGGCCCGAACTTCTCGCAGATCCCGATCAACCGTCCGCACGCGCTGGTCAACGACATGCTCCGCGACGGGTTCCACCAGCACGGTGTGCACGCGGGCGCGGCGCCGTACAAGCCGAACTCGCTGGACGGCGGCTGCCCGTTCCATGCGGGCGCCGAGGATCGGCCCTTCACCGACCTCCCGGTCGTGGTGGCGGAGGGCCGCAAGGTGCGCGAGGCGCCGGCGTCGTACGACGACCACTTCAGCCAGGTGCGGCTCTTCTGGAAGAGCATGACGCCGGTCGAGCAGGACCACATCGTGCTCGCCTACACCTTCGAGCTCGGCAAGTGCTACGAGCAGGCGATCAGGGAGCGCCAGCTGCTCGCCCTCGCGAACATCGACGAGGGCCTCTGCGCCCGCGTGGCAGAGGGGCTGGGCCTGCCGGCGCCGGCGCCGACGGTCGAGTACGACGACCCGGAGCCGAGCCCGGCGCTGTCGCAGGTCGGTGAGACCTGGCCACCCGACGGACGGATGATCGGCATCCTCGCGGACCCGGACGGCGACCTCGACTCGGTCAAGGAAGTGCGCCACGCGATCCTCGGCGCGGGCATGGTCCCGCTCGTGATCGGGCCGCACGGCGGGATGCTCGACGACGGCCTCGCGGTGCAGCGCACCTTCGGCACGGGTCGCTCCGTCGAGTTCGATGCGGTGCTCGTGGGTGGCGCGGCACCGCCGGCCCCGGATGCCCTGGTCAACCGCGACAGCAAGGCAGGGGCCGCCGACACCGTCTCCGTCGACCCGCGGGTCGTGCTGCTGCTCGAGGAGTGCTTCCGGCACGCCAAGGCCATCGGCGCCTGGGGCGAGGGCCGGGCGGTGCTCGAGGCTGCCGGGATCACCAGCGCCGGGGTGGTGGCCGAGGAGGAGGCGGCGGCCGCGCTCGAGCAGGTTCAGGAGCTGCTCGGGTCTCACCGGGTGTGGGAGCGGTTCTCCACCTCGGTGTGAGACGGAGCGGATGGGCTGGCCTGTAGGCCGGGTTCTGTCGCCGGTACGAGACCGACGGGCGACCATCCATCTACGACGACCGTTGCCGGCCGCCTCCAGCGGTCCACCCGCGCACTCGGGCGAGCAACCCTCGAACGTGCGCTGTCTGACCTTGCTCCGGGTGGGGTTTACCTAGCTACGCCGGTCGCCCGGCGTACTGGTGGGCTCTTACCCCACCGTTTCACCCTTACCTCTCCACCGTGATGGAGCGGCGGTTTCCTTTCTGTGGCACGTTCCCGCGGGTCGCCCCGGGTGGGCGTTACCCACCACCCTGCTCTGCGGAGCCCGGACCTTCCTCGTGGGTCGCCCCACGCGGTCGCCCGGCCAGCCCATCCGCACTATCAGGGTAGCGGCGCCCGGGGCAGCGGTGGGATATCCGGGGACCACCGCGAGCGAACGACGGAAAGGTCACCGCCGCCCCGGTGCCCGCGCCCTCGGTTCAGGGGTTCGTGAGCACCTCGGCGCCGTCCGGCGTGACCAGCAGCGTGTGCTCGAACTGCGCGGACCGCCGGCGGTCGCGGGTGACGACCGTCCAGCCGTCGTCCCACATGTCCCACTCGTGGGTGCCGAGGTTGAGCATCGGCTCGATGGTGAACGTCATCCCGACCTCGATCTGGTCGTCGTACATCGGCTCGTCGTAGTGCGGCACGATCAGGCCGCTGTGGAAGGCGGTGCCGATGCCGTGGCCGGTGAAGTCGCGGACGACGCCGTATCCGTAGCGCGCGGCGTACGACTCGATGACGCGGCCGACGATGTTGATCCGGCGGCCGGGCTTGACCGCCTTGATCCCGCGCTCCAGGGCCTCGCGGGTGCGCTCGACGAGCAACCGGGTCTCGTCGTCGACGTCGCCGGCGAGGAAGGTCGCGTTGGTGTCGCCGTGGACGCCGTCGAGGTACGCCGTGATGTCGATGTTGACGATGTCGCCGTCCTCGACCATCCGGCTGTCGGGGATGCCGTGGCAGATCACCTCGTTGACGCTGCTGCACAGCGACTTGGGGAACCCGCGGTAGCCGAGCGTCGACGGGTAGGCGCCGTGGTCGCAGAGGAACTCGTGGCCGATCCGGTCGAGCTCGTCGGTGGTCACGCCCGGCGTGACGTGCGACCCGACCAGCTCCCGGGCCTGTGCGGCCAGCCGACCCGCTCGGCGCATCCGCTCGATGGTGTCGGCGTCCTTCACCTCGGAGCCCTCGAACGGGGCGGGCGCCGGCTGGTCGACGTACTCAGGCCGAGGGATGTGGGCCGGCACCTCCCGACGCGGGGACACGGTCATCGGGGCCACGGGAGTCACGAGCGTCGAGTGTAGTTTCGCCCTCATGAAGTACTGGTACTGCGTGAAGCATCACCGGGTGGAGACCGAGAACCTCTGCCCGCCGATCGACAGACTCGGGCCGTACTCGTCCGAGGAGGAGGCCTCGCGCGCTCTGCAGAAGGCAGAGGAGCGCAACGAGGAGTGGGACAGCGACCCGAATTGGAACGACGCGGACCTCGAGGACTGATCGATGGCCCGACGGCGCCGGGTCCAGAGCCCGCGCGCGATCTCCCCGCGCCCCTTCATCGGGATGTCCATGTTGGTGGCCGCGCTGTTCCTCTACGGGTGGAGCGTCGCCGTAGTGCCGTGGTACGTCTCCGTGCCCCTGCTGCTGTTCTGGGCGTTCCTGATGCTGGTGAGCCTGGCCTGGTGGTCCGTCCACCCCGACCGGCTGCCGTGGGTGGCGCTGCTCGCGTTCGTCGTCTGGTTCGCGGTGATACTCGGCGGGGGACTGGCCTTCGACTGGCTCGACTAAAGCAGCACCGGCTCAGCGGGGCCGCACCAGCAGCACCGAGTCGCCGCCGGAGACGCCATCGGTGGTGATCAGCAGCGACCCGTTCGGTCCGTTGGTGACCGAGCGGAGCCGTCCGTACTGCCGCAGCGCCCTCGGCGCCCGCACGCTCTTCAGCCGCCCGCGAGAGTCGAACTTCACGAACAGCACCCGCCCGGCCTTGAGGCAGGCCACCGCGAGGGTCCCCTGCAGCCCACGCCACTGGCCGCCCCGGACGAACGTCGCACCGGAGGTCGCGAGGGTCGGGTTGCCGGACCGCCAGCGGGCGCCGTGCTGCCTGCCGGGCAGGCCGAAGTCGGTCATCGGGACGGACTCGTTGTAGCCGGGCACGGGGTGCCACCCGTAGTCGCCGCCCGCCACCAGTCTGTTGACCTCGTCGTCGCGGAACGAGCCGTGCTCGACCGACCAGAGCGAGCCGTCGCGGCGCTGGGCCAGGCCCTGGACGTTGCGGTGACCGTAGGTGAGCACGTAGCGGCGGTTGCCGTTGCCCTTGACGAACGGGTTGGTCGGCCACGGCTTGCCGGTCGTCCGGTTGAGCCGCAGGGTCTTGCCACCCAGCGAGCCGAGGTTGCGAGGGTTGGAGCCGACGGCGGCGTCACCGGTGCCGACCAGGAGGGCGCCGTTGCGGCTGATCAGCAGTCGGCAGCCGCCGTGCCGGCCGGACGACGTGGGCAGCCCCTTCAGCAGGGTGCGGATCCGCGTCGCCCTCGTCGCGGCCTTGTTGAGCCGCCAGGCGACGACTCGTACGTCGTGCCCGCCACCGGCCCTGAACCCGCCCTGGCAGGTGTAGAACCGGCCGTTGCGGGCGAAGCCCGGGTCGATCTCCATGCTCATCAGCCCGGTCTCGCCGGAGACCCAGACCTTGCCGCTCGGGAACCGCACCCGGCGCTTGCCGTTGCCGTCCGCGACGATCAGGTGGGCGCTGTCGCGCTCGGTGATCAGCACCCGCCCGCCCCCGATCGGCTGCACGTCCCAGGGATGCTCCAGGCCCCGCACCAGCTTCGTCACCCGGAACCCGGGCGCCGCGCGATCGGCGCCGGCGGGCCCGGTCGAGGTGTCGGGCTCGGCCACGGCCGGAGCCGTGGAGAGGGTGAGGGCGAACAGCAGACCGAGAATCAGCGTGCGCATGCGGGCACGGTATCCCGGGGCGGGAGGTTCACCCCTGGTCGGCGCCGGCGATGTTGACCATCCACGGGACACCGAACTTGTCGACCAGCATGCCGAAGCTGTCGCCCCACGGCGCCTTCTCCAACGGCACGGTGACCGAGCCGCCGTCGGAGAGTGCATCCCAGTAGCCGCGCAGGACCGACTCGTCGTCGCCGCTGAGCGAGATCTGGGTCGAGGACGCGGTGGCCTCACCCATGCCCGGCGCGGTGTCGGCACCCATCAGGTGGATGCCGTTGTCTCCGGTCAGCTGTGAGTGCATCACCTTGTCGGCGAGGGAGGGATCGTTGCCGGGCATGTCTGGCTGCTCGCCGAAGGTGTTGATGTCGAGACTGCCCCCGAAGACGGAGCTGTAGAACTCCATCGCCTCGCGGGCCTTGCCGTCATCGAAGGTGAGGTAGGGGTCGAGCTGCACAGCCATGGGAGCCTCCTGGTGGTGGGATGTGTCACCAGCCAGCATGCACCCGGGCGCCGACGGTCAGAAGGTGTGATCCGGGCCGGGGAACTTGCCCGCCTTCACCTCGGCGTCGTAGTCCTTGGCTGCCTGGAGGAGGACGCCGTGCAGGTCGGCGTACTGCTTCACGAACCGCGCCATCTTGCCGGTACGCAGGCCGAAGGCGTCCTGCCACACGAGCACCTGGCCGTCGCAGTCGACGCCCGCGCCGATGCCGATCGTCGGGATCGCCAGCTCCTTCGTCACCTGACCCGCGACGTCGCCGGGCACCATCTCCATCACGACCGCGAAGGCGCCGGCGTCCTCGACCGCGTGGGCGTCGGCGAGGATCCGGGTGGCGGTGTCACCGCGGCCCTGGACCCGGTAGCCGCCCAACGCGTGCTCGGACTGCGGGGTGAACCCGATGTGCGCCATGACCGGGACGCCGCCCTGGGTGAGCCGCTCGATCTGCGGCACCATCTCGACGCCGCCCTCGAGCTTGACGCAGTGGGCGCCGCCCTCCTTCATGAACCGCACGGCGGTCAGGTAGGCCTGCTCGGGAGAGGCCTGGTAGCTGCCGAACGGGAGGTCGCCGACCACGAGGGCCCGGCGCACCGAACGGCTCACCGCCCGGGTGAGCGGGATCAGCTCGTCCACGGTCACCGGTAGGGACGTCTCGTTGCCGTAGACGTTGTTGGAGGCACTGTCGCCGACGAGCAGCACCTCGATGCCGGCCTCGTCGAACGTCGCCGCGGCGTACTGCTCGTAGGCGGTGAGCATCGAGAACTTCTCGCCGCGCTCCTTCATCTCGCGCAGGTGATGGGTGCGGACGCGCCTGACGGGCGCCGGCCCCTGACTGCTCGGTGCGGGGCCGCTGCCGTACGGCGCTGTCTCCTCGGGCGTGCTCATCGTCGAGCTCCTTCGGGGGTCATCTCGCAGCTCCCTGATGGAGTCCACGGACTCGCTTCAGGCTAGCCCCGGATGGCCCCTCTCCGGCCTGTGTCGCTGGTCACTGTGGGGCCGTCCGGGGATGCCGTTTGGTCACCAACGACAACAAATCGGCCCTCAGAGCTGGCGTTGGTGACCAAACGGCAACCTTCTAGGGTGCCTGCATGACGCGTGACTGGGATCTCCGTGCCGACGAGCTCGCGGGCGAGGCGATCGGTCGCGGCGAGCCGACGGCGTGGTTCGACCGGCTGTACGCCGAGGGGGTCGCCGGCGACATCTCGGTGCCGTGGGACCGCGACGACCCGAACCCGCAGCTGGCCGAGTGGGCCGAGAGTGTCGCCCTGGACGGCGCCGGCCGGGGCGCCGTGGTGGTCGGCTGCGGCCTGGGCGCCGACGCGGAGTACGTCGCCTCGCGCGGCTTCGACACCACGGCCTTCGACATCGCCCCGGCGGCGATCGAGGAGGTACGCCGGCGCCGCCCGGAGAGCGCTGTCGCCTACCGGGTGGACGACCTGCTGGACCTGTCGCCGGACCTGGTCGGGCGGTTCGACCTGGTGGTCGAGGTCTTCACCCTCCAGGCCCTTCCGGACCCGCCCCGCGCCGACGCCGCCGAAGCGGTGGTCGGCCTGGTCGCGCCTGGAGGCCGCCTGGTGGCGGTGGCCTTCCGCGACGACGGCTCGGGGGCCGCACCGCAGGGTCCGCCGTTCCCGCTCGGTCGACGCTTCATGGAGAGGCTGGGCTCGGGTGCGTTGGAGCTCGCGCGGCTCGACGAGCGACCCGGACCCCGCTGGATCGCCGAGTATCACCGGCCGGGCTGAGCCCACTCCGGGCGCGCGAGCTCCTCCAGCAGCCCTCCGTACGCGACGTAGTCGCTGGCGGTGCCCGAGTGCGGTGACTCGAACCAGTCGGCGTACTGGCTGATCTCGTCGAGCCGCCACTCCAGGTCGAACATCTCGATCATCGGCCAGCTCGCCTCGACGTCGGTGGCACCGGCGCCGACGAGGACCCGCAGGTCGCGCTCGCCGGGCGCCAGCTTCAGCGACTCCCAGTCGACGAGCAGGGTGCCTTCCGGCGTGATCAGCTGGTTGCGCTCGTGCGGCTCGCCGTGGGTCGGCACCCAGCGATGATCCCGAGCCAGCGCGGCCAGCTCGTGGTAGCGCCTCGTCCACTCGGTGATCGCGTCCAGACGGTCGTGGAGGGCGGTGTGCGCCTGCGCCGCGAACGGCCCGCCGTCCCAGGTCGTCTCGAGCCGGGCGCGCAGAGCGGCGGCGAAGTCCGCCCGGACCAGCGGCCTCCAGCGCGGAAGATCGTCCACCGTGGCCGCGTGCAGCCGAGCGAGCATGGACGCGGTCGAGGCGAGATCCAGCCGCTCGCGCACCTCACCCTCTCGCCATCCAGTGGCGCTCAGCACGCCGGAGCCGAGCACGACCGTGACGGGGTCCAGGTTGGGGTGCACGAACTCCAGCCCGTCGGCAGCGAGGCGTACGGCGCCGGCGTACGCCGCGTGCAGGCTGCGCGCGTCGTGCCGGTCGCCCAGGGAGTCGAGGGTCACGAACAGGCGCGGCTCACCGTCGCAGCGGGCGCGCCAGTGGTGCGCGCCGAAGCCGACCGGCAGGTGCTCGACGGCGTCGGCCGAGGGCAGCCACGCGTCGCGAACGGCGGCGAGGATCTCGTCGTCGGTGACGTCCTCCGGGGACTCTCGCACCCGCGGATCACATCACGCGGCCGCGTTGGCCGCCGCCTCCATCTCGGCGATCACGATCCTGCGCATCGTGAACATCGACTCGGTCGCGGCCCTGGCGCGCGCCGGGTTCGGGTCGGAGACCAGCTCGTAGAGCCGCTGCGGGACGATCTGCCACGACAGCCCGAACCGGTCCTTGAGCCATCCGCACACCGACTCCTCGCCGCCGTCGACGAGGGAGTCCCAGTAGTAGTCGACCTCCGCCTGGTCGCGGCACGTGATGCTGAACGAGATCGCCTCGCTGAAGCGGGCGAACTCGGGTCCGCCGTTGATGCACTTGAACGTCAGGCCGTCGATCGTGAACTCCCCGGCCATCACCGTGCCCGGCTCGCCAGGGCCGGCCTCGGTGTAGCGGCTCAGGTGCCCGATCGAGGAGTTCGGGAAGATCGAGGTGTAGAAGGTCGCAGCCTCTTCCAGGTTGTCGTCGAACCACAGGCACGGGCTGATCGAAGACAGGGATGTCTGCTTGCTGAGGGGCATGGTCATGAAGACCGCGCGCGCCACGCCGACTCATCGGTACGACGGCGGCGAACCCTAGACTCGACACGTGGACTTCTACTCGGCGTACGCCCAGGGCTTCGCGCGGGTGGCGGCGTGCACGCTGCCGGTGACCGTGGCCGACCCGGCCGCCAACACCGCGGCCGTGCTCACGGAGGCGCGCGCCTGCCACGACGACCACGTCGCGGTGGCGGTGTTCCCGGAGCTGTGCCTGAGCGGCTACGCGATCGACGACCTGTTCCTGCAGGACACGCTCCTCACCGGCGTCCGCACGGCGATCGCCGAGATCGTCGAGGCGAGCGCCGACCTGATGCCGGTGCTCGTGGTCGGTGCGCCGCTGGTCCACGGGACGCGGGTGCTCAACTGCGCGGTGGTGATCCACCGGGGCCGGGTGCTGGGGGTGGCTCCGAAGTCCTACCTGCCGACCTACCGGGAGTTCTACGAACGCCGCTGGTTCGCTCCCGGCGACGACCGCCACGGCTCCACGATCACCGTCAACGGCGACGAGGTGCCGTTCGGCCCCGACCTGATCTTCCGGGCGGCCGATGCTCCCGGCCTCGACCTTCACGTCGAGGTGTGCGAGGACATGTGGGTGCCGGTGCCGCCGAGCGCCGAGGCAGCGCTCGCGGGCGCGACGGTGCTCGCCAACCTCTCCGGCAGCCCGATCACGGTGGCCCGCGCCGAGGACCGCCGGCTGCTGGTCCGCAGCGCCAGCTTCCGCTGCAACGCGGCCTACGTCTTCGCCGCCGCAGGACAGGGGGAGTCGTCCACCGACCTGTCGTGGGACGGGCAGACGATGGTCTACGAGTGCGGTGACCTGCTGGTCGAGACCGAGCGCTTCCCCGACGGGCCGCGGCGTTCGGTCACCGACGTCGACCTCGACCGGATTCGCCAGGAGCGGCTGAGGCAGGGCACCTTCGACGACAACCGGCGCGGCGTCGGCGTGCCCGAGTTCCGCACCGTCGAGTTCGAGCTCAGCCCGCCCGGTGGCGACATCGGGCTGCGCCGCAAGGTCGACCGCTACCCGTTCGTGCCCGACGATCCCGAGCGGCTGGCCCTCGACTGCTACGAGGCCTACAACATCCAGGTCTCCGGGCTGGAGCAGCGGCTCGACGCGATCGGCCAGCCCAAGATCATCATCGGCGTGAGCGGCGGCCTCGACTCCACCCACGCACTCATCGTCGCCGCCAAGGCGATGGACCGGCTCGGTCGCCCGCGCAGCGACATCCACGCTTTCACGCTGCCCGGCTTCGCGACCGGCGCCGCCACCAAGTCCTACGCCACCCGGCTCTCGACGTCGCTCGGCGTGACGTTCGAGGAGATCGACATCACCGCCGCGGCCGAGCAGATGCTCAAGGACCTCGACCACCCGTTCGCCGACGGCGAGGAGGTCTACGACATCACGTTCGAGAACGTCCAGGCCGGCCTTCGCACCGACTACCTGTTCCGCCTCGCCAACCATCGCGGCGGCATCGTCCTCGGCACCGGCGACCTCTCCGAGCTCGCCCTCGGCTGGTGCACCTACGGCGTCGGCGACCAGATGTCCCACTACGGCGTCAACGCAGGCGTACCCAAGACCCTGATCCAGCACCTGATCCGCTGGGTGATCGACGACGGCCAGTTCGAGGAGCAGACCAACGACGTGCTGAGGGAGATCCTCGACCAGGAGATCACCCCCGAGCTGATCCCGTCGCGCGAGGACCAGATGCCGCAGCGCACCGAGGACTCCGTGGGTCCCTACTCGCTGCAGGACTTCACGCTCTTCCACGTGATCCGGCGCGGCTACCACCCCGCCAAGATCGCCTTCCTGTCCTGGCACGCCTGGCACGACGAGCAGGTCGGCGACTGGCCGCCGGGCTTCCCGGAGGACAGTCGGGTGGCCTTCGACCTCGCGACCGTCCGGCGCTGGCTCGTGGTGTTCGTGGAGCGGTTCTTCGCGAGCCAGTTCAAGCGCTCCGCGCTGCCCAACGGACCCAAGGTGAGCTCCGGAGGCACCATGTCTCCCCGCGGCGACTGGCGGATGCCGTCGGACGCCAAGGGCGCCGCCTGGCTCGCCGAGATCGAGGCGCACGTCCCGGACAAGTAGCCGCCACTACGCTGACCCCATGGGCAAGCAGGAAGACTTCGTTCTCCGAGCTCTCGAAGAGCGTGACGTCCGGTTCGTCCGGCTCTGGTTCACCGACGTCCTGGGCTTCCTGAAGTCGGTCGCCGTCGCGCCGGCCGAGCTCGAGGGCGCGTTCGCCGAGGGCATCGGGTTCGACGGCTCTGCGGTCGAGGGCTTCGCGCGGGTCTACGAGGCAGACATGCTGGCCAAGCCCGACCCGGCGACGTTCCAGATCCTCCCGTGGCGCGGCGAGGGGCCGTCCACGGCACGGATGTTCTGCGACATCGTGATGCCCGACGGCAGCCCGTCGTACGCCGACCCGCGCTACGTGCTCAAGCGCACCCTGGCCCGCGCGGCCGAGAAGGGCTTCACGTTCTACACGCACCCCGAGATCGAGTTCTACCTGTTCAAGGACACCCCCACCGACGGCGCGGACCCGGTGCCGGTCGACCGCAGCGGTTTCTTCGACCACACCGCGCAGTCGATGGGGTCGGACTTCCGCCGCGAGGCGATCACGATGCTGGAGTCGATGGGCATCTCGGTGGAGTTCAGCCACCACGAGGGCGGCCCGGGCCAGCAGGAGATCGACCTGCGGTACGCCGACGCACTGACCACGGCCGACAACATCATGACCTTCCGCACCGTCATCCGGGAGGTGGCGCTGAGCCAGGGGATCTGGGCGACGTTCATGCCCAAGCCGTTCACGACGCACCCCGGCTCCGGCATGCACACCCACGTCTCGCTGTTCGAGGGCGACCAGAACGCCTTCTACGAGGCGGGCTCGGAGTACCAGCTGTCCAAGACCGGCCGCGGGTTCATGGCCGGGGTCCTCCACCACGCCCGCGAGATCAGCGTCGTCACCAACCAGTGGGTCAACAGCTACAAGCGGATGATGTCGGGCGGCGAGGCGCCGTCGTACGTCTGCTGGGGGCACAACAACCGCTCGGCGATGATCCGGGTGCCGATGTACAAGCCGCTCAAGGGCCAGTCCACGCGGATCGAGCTGCGCACCGTCGACGCGGCCTGCAACCCCTACCTCGCGTTCGCGGCGATGCTGGCCGCCGGCATGAAGGGCATCGAGGAGGGCTACGAACTGCCCCGCGAGGCCGAGGACGACGTGTGGAGCATCAGCGAGCGGGAGCGGCAGAGCCTCGGCATGGAGCCGCTGCCGAAGAACCTCAGCGAGGCCATCGAGATCGCCGAGGGGTCCGAGCTGCTCGCCGACACCCTGGGGGAGCACGTCTTCGACTTCTTCCTGCGCAACAAGCGCGCCGAGTGGGACGAGTACCGCGTCCAGGTCTCCAGCTTCGAGCGCGACCGCATGCTCCCGGTCATCTAGGCATTCGATGCCCCGGGTCCTGGTGATCGAGCACGAGGCCACCTGCCCGCCTGCGCTCTTCGGAGCCTGGCTCGAGGAGGCCGGCTGCGAGGTGGTGGTCGCTCGTCCGTACGCCGGCCACCCGCTGCCCACGCTCGCCGAGTACGACGCCCTGCTCGTGCTCG
This sequence comes from Nocardioides sp., assembly GCA_035710425.1. Lineage (GTDB taxonomy): Bacteria > Actinomycetota > Actinomycetes > Propionibacteriales > Nocardioidaceae > Nocardioides. The sequence goes on along the minus strand of DASTDJ010000224.1, from coordinate 9,086 downwards.
GCGGCTCGATGGCCGCGACCGACTCCCAGCCCTGGCTGGCGCCCCTCCGTGACCTGGTGCGAGACGCGGCCGGTGCCGGAGTGCCCACGCTCGGCATCTGCCTGGGCCACCAGGTCTGCGCGGTCGCGTTCGGCGGTAGTGCCGAGCCCAACCCGCGCGGTCAACAGCTCGGGCTGCTCGACATCGGCTGGACGTCCGCGGCAGCGGACGACCGCCTGCTCGGACCGTTGACCACGCCGCGTCGGGGCGTCCAGTGGAACGACGACCTCGTCACCCTGCTCCCCGACGACGCGGTGCTGCTCGCTGCGACGCCGCATGGCGAGGTGCAGGCGGCCAGGTTCGCGCCGACGGTGTGGGGGGTCCAGTGGCACCCCGAGGTGGACCGGGCGGTGCTGGAGGTGTGGGCCCACGACGACGAGGATCGGCACGTGGCCGCCGGGATCGACCAGGAGCGGGTGCTCGCAGAGATCGGCGACGCGCGAGACGAGCTCGAGAAGGCCTGGCGGCCGCTGGCCGAGGGGTTCTCCGCGCTGGCCAGGAGCAGGAGTTGACCAGGCCGGCCACCGGCAAGGGCAACCTGGTCCGGCTCGGGTTCCAGGACACCGACGCGGTCCTCGCCGACCTGGGCAGGCTGGGCCCGGACGTCGAGCCGCTGCTGGCGCCGTTGTCCCAGGCGGCCGATCCCGACGCGGCGCTCGCAGGGCTGGTGCGGCTCCGTGACGCGGCGGAGGACGGCGAGGCACTGGTCGACGCGCTGGTCGACGACGAGGGCACCGCGATGCGGCTGCTCAGCGTGCTCGGCGCGAGCCAGTCGCTGTCCGACCACCTGGTCCGGCATCCCGCGCAGTGGCGCGAGCTCACCGACCCCCTGCTCGGGTCGACCCGGCCGGCGGCGTTCGCCGTCCGCGCCGGACTCCTGCGATCCGTCGGCGCCGATCCCGACGCCTACCGCCCCATCGCCGGCACGGACCCTGCGGGGGCGGCAAACGCCCTGCGCGTGGAGTACCGCCGGGTGCTGCTCCGGCTCGCCTCGCGGGACCTGACCCACGGCCTCGGCGTCGACGACGCGGCCGCCGAGCTCTCCGACCTGGCGGCCGGCACCCTCGAGGCCGCGCTGGCGATCGCTCGCCGTGAGGTGGGGGAGTCGGCCGACCAGGTGCGGCTCGCCGTCATCGCGATGGGCAAGTGCGGTGGGCGCGAGCTCAACTACGTCTCCGACGTCGACGTGATCTTCGTGCACGAGCCGGTCGACGGCGCCGACGACACCGCCGCGACCCGGGCCGCCACCCAGCTGGCGTCACACCTGATCCGGGTCTGCTCCGACCCGACCGCCGAGGGCACCCTGTGGCAGGTCGACGCCGCGCTGCGTCCCGAGGGGAAGGCCGGACCCCTGAGCCGGACCCTGGCCAGCCACCGCGGCTACTACGAGCGGTGGGCGCAGACCTGGGAGTTCCAGGCCCTGCTCAAGGCGCGGCCGGTGGCCGGCGACCCGGCGCTCGGCGCCGAGTACGTCGAGATGGTCTCGCCGATGGTGTGGGCGGCGGCCGAGCGTGAGGGCTTCGTCGCCGACACGCAGGCCATGCGCAGGCGGGTGCTCGAGCACATCCCCGCCCGTGACGCCGACCGCCAGCTCAAGCTGGGAGCCGGCGGGCTGCGCGACGTCGAGTTCGCGGTCCAGCTCCTGCAGCTGGTGCACGGCCGCGCCGACCGCTCGATCCGCGCCGGCGCGACCCTCTCCGCCCTGGCGGACCTGACCCGGGGCGGGTACGTCGGCCGCGAGGACGGCGACGCGCTGCACGAGGCCTACGCGTTCCTCCGCACCCTCGAGCACCGGATCCAGCTGCACCAGCTGCGGCGCACGCACGTGGTGCCGTCCGACGAGCCGTCGATGCGCCGGCTCGGCCGCAGCATGGGCTACCTCAAGGAGCCCGTCGCAGCGCTGGACCGTGCCTGGCAGCACCACCGTCGCGAGGTGCGGCGCCTGCACGAGAAGCTCTTCTACCGGCCGCTGCTGTCGGCTGTGGCCAAGATCCCTGGCCCGGAGGTCCGGCTGTCGTCCGAGGCGGCGGGCGACCGGCTCGCGGCCCTCGGGTACGCCGACCCCCAGGCCGCGCTGCGCAACCTGGAGTCGCTGACCAGCGGCGTGAGCCGCACCGCCGCGATCCAGAAGGCGCTGCTGCCGGCGCTGCTGCAGTGGTTCGCCGAGGGGCCCGACCCCGATGCCGGGCTCTTCGGCTTCCGGCGGCTGAGCGAGACCCTGGGCAGCACGCCGTGGTACCTCCGGGCACTGCGCGACGAGGGCCAGGTGGCCGAACGGCTCGCCCACCTGCTGGCCACGTCGCGCTACGTCACCGACCTGCTCGAGCGCGAACCGCAGGGCGTGCGGATGCTCGCCGACGACCTGATCCCGCTCACCGCCGAGGCGATGACCGAGGAGATGCTGGCGACCGCCGGGCGGCACGAGGACGACCCGGAGAAGGCGATCCGCGCCGTGCGCGCCGTCCGTCAGCGCGAGCTGCTGCGGATCGGCGCCGGCGACGTGCTCGGCCTGGTCGACGTCGCGGACGTCGGCGTCGGGCTCTCCCGGCTGACCGACGCCACCCTGGAGGCCACCCTCGTGGTCGCCGGCCGGGCGGTGCGGGACCAGAAGCACCTCGAGGCCGCGCCGTCCCGGATCGCCCTCGTCGCGATGGGCCGCTACGGCGGCTTCGAGCTCTCCTACGGCTCCGACGCCGACGTGCTCTTCGTGCACGAGCCGGAGGACGGCGCCGACCCCCACGAGGCCACGTCGTACGCCACAGCGGTCGCGAACGAGCTCCGCCGGATGCTGGCCGCTCCGGGTGGCGACCCGCCATTGCAGGTCGACGCGGACCTCCGTCCCGAGGGCAAGCAGGGGGCGTTGGTGCGCACCCTGGACGCCTACGCCGCCTACTACGCGAAGTGGTCGAAGGTGTGGGAGGCCCAGGCACTGCTGCGCGCGGACGCCGTCGTCGGCGACCTCGACCTGCGGCGCCGGTTCGAGGAGCTCATCAACCCGCTACGGTTCCCCGAGGAGGGCATCAGCGAGGACGACATCATCGAGGTACGCCGGATCAAGAGCCGGGTCGACCAGGAGCGGATGCCGAAAGGCGCCGACCCCCAGCTGCACCTGAAGCTCGGCCGCGGCGGCCTCGCCGACATCGAGTGGACGATCCAGCTGCTGCAGATGCGCCACGCCGGTCGGGTGCCGGAGCTGCGCACCACTCAGACCCTCGCCGCGCTCGAGGCGGCCGCGGCCGCCGACCTGCTCTCGGAACAGGATGCCGAGGTCCTCGCCACCGGGTGGCGGATGGTCAGCAGGATGCGCAACGCCGTCACCCTCGCCCGTGGCAAGAGCGGTGACCAGCTCCCGCGCGACACCCGCGAGCGCGCCGCGGTGGCCACGATCCTGGGCTACCCGCCCGGCGGTACCGACGTGATGGTCAATGACTACCTGCGCGCAACCCGGCGGGCCCGCCGGGTCGTCGACCACGCGTTCTGGGAGTGACCGGCCCCGGCGAGTAGCGTGGACGGTGCCGGACGTGCTCCGGCGCCACCCCGGCCCCCGGTGGTCACACCCAGGAAGGTCCGTGATGGCACCCCCACAGGACGTGCCCAGCGCGGTGCCGGCCATCCAGGACCTGTGTCGCGAGCTGACCGAGCGCCTCGGCCTGCTGGGAGTGGCCGTCAACCTGACGTCCGGCCACGGTTCCGCCGGGGTGATCGCGGCGTCGGACGACCGGTGCCGGCGGCTCGACGAGCTGCAGTTCAGCACAGGGGAAGGCCCTTGCTACGACGCGGTGCAGTGGAGTCGTCCAGTGCTGACGCCGGACCTCGCCAACGAGGGCACCGCCCGATGGCCCGGCTACACCTCGACCGCTCTCGCGGGCGGTGTCGAGGCGGTGTTCGCCTTCCCACTACAGGTCGGCGCCATGTGCCTCGGAGTCATGGACGTGTACGGCGCGCAGTCGGGATCACTCACTGACGAGCAGCTCGGCAGCGCGCTGACGTACGCCCGGCGGGCCACCGAGATCCTGCTCGACGGCGGTCCCGGGCTCGGGGACGCGATCGCCCACCGCGCCGAGATCTACCAGGCCCAGGGAATGGTCATGGTCGCTCGCGGAGAGGGCGCCGCCGCGGCGCTGGCCCGGATGCGGGCGCACGCCTTCGCACACGACCTGTCGCTGCTCACGCTGGCGCTGCAGATCCTGGCCGGTCACGAGCTGTTGGAGGACGAATGAGTTCAGGGATGTCCCCTAGACTCCGGATAGGGAGGGGCTGGTCGAGATGATCTCCACACAGCGGCTGTCGAGAGTGTTCGTCGAGGTCGCCGACACGCTGGTCGCCGACTTCGACCTGATCGAGTTCCTGCACAACCTGGCCGACCACACGGCAGCGGTCAGCGACGCCGCGTCGGTGGGCCTGATGCTCGCCGACGAGCACGGAAAGCTGCACTACATGGCCGCCTCGACGGAGGGCGCCAAGCACCTGGAGCTGTTCCAGCTGCAGCACGCCGAGGGCCCGTGCCTCGACTGCTACCGCACCGGGCAGCCGGTGACGATCTCCGACCTGACGGCGGAGGAGGCCCGCTGGCCGGCGTTCACGTCGCGTGCCCGTGAGGCCGGCGTGCGCTCCGTGCACGCCTTTCCGATGCGGCTCAGGGACCGAGTGCTCGGTGCCTTGAACGTCTTCGACGAGGACCCGGTCTCGTTCCGTCCCGAGGACGTCAAGGTGGTGCAGGCGTTGGCCGACATCGCCACGATCGCCATCATCCAGGAGCGCGCCATCTCCCGCGCAGAGACGCTGACCGAGCAGCTCCAGGGGGCGCTGAACAGCCGGATCGTGATCGAGCAGGCCAAGGGCATGATCGCCCAGCGTCAGGGGGTCGACGTCGACACGGCGTTCGACCGGCTCCGGGAGCACGCCCGACGCGGCCAGGTGCGGCTGGCCGAGCTCGCGCGTGCCGTGGTCGACGGCACCGCTGACGTTCCCGCCTCCGAGGGCTGAACGACCTGTACAGTCGACGGTGAGTTCGTCGCGCTCGCGACGACGTCGTCCCGGACCTTGACGACATCAGTTTCGATGTCCTCGAGGAGCGCCGGTTGACCGACACCCTGATCGCCGAGCCGCGGCAGCCCAACGCTCGCAGCCTCTACACAGCACTGGCGTCCCAGATCCGCGAGAGCGGGCTGCTGAACCGTCGCTACGGCTACTACTGGAGCCGGATGACCGTCACGGTCGTCGCGTTCGCCGGCCTGTGGCTCGGGTTCTTCCTCCTCGGTGACTCGTGGTTCCAGCTGCTGCTCGCCGGCGGCATGGGCGTGGTGATGACCCAGCTCGGATTCCTGGGACACGACGCCGCGCACCGGCAGATGTTCCGGTCGGCCGGGTGGAACACGTGGGCGTCGCGGGTGCTTGCGGGGCTCGCCGGACTGAGCCACGTCTGGTGGCGGGCCAAGCACAACGCCCACCACGCGGCGCCCAACCAAGAGGGCCGCGACCCCGACATCGCCCCCGGGTTCGTCGCGTTCACTCCCGACGCGGTGGAGGTCCGACGGAGTGCGCTGACCCAGTGGCTGGCCAGGCACCAGGGATGGTTCTTCTTCCCCCTGCTGACCCTTGAGGGACTCAACCTCCACGTGTCCAGCGTGCAGCCTGCCTTCGCGAAGGACACGGATCGGCGCCAGCGGATCGAGGCGGGGGTGGTGGCGCTCCGGCTGGCGGCGTACGTGGTCGTGCTGCTGATGGTCCTGCCCCTCGGTATGGCGGCCGCCTTCGTCGCGGTCCAGTCCGCGGTGTTCGGCCTGTGCCTGGGTGGCTCGTTCGCGCCCAACCACACGGGGATGCCGATCGTGCCACCGACCTCCCGGATCGACTTCCTGCGCCGACAGGTGCTGATGTCGCGCAACGTCCGCGGCGGCCTGTGGGTGGACTTCGCGCTCGGCGGCCTCAATTACCAGATCGAGCACCACCTGTTCCCGAGCATGCCGCGCCCGAACCTCCGCTACGCGCGGCCGATCGTGCGCGCCTACTGCGACGAGCACCGGGTGAGCTACGCGGAGGTCGGCCTGTTCGAGGCCTACCGAATCATCGTGGGCTACCTCAACAACGTCGGTCTGCGAGCGCGCGGGCCGTTCGAGTGCCCGATGCTGGCGCAGTACCGCAACTGACTGGTGCCCTCCGAGACACCGCAGGCCCCGTGGCCAACCCTCGGGGCCTGCGGTCTCTGCGCTCAGTCCTGGTCGGGTCCGGCGTGGCCGGCCAGGCAGACCCACGACTTGTGCGAGCGCACCCACACCTGGGTCATCGGCATGATGAACGTCAGCTCGACGCCGTCGCGGACGACGATGTCGTGGGCGGTGCACAGGAGGAGCGCGGTGTCGCCGACGACGGTGACCTCGGGGTCCTCCAGCCGCTGCTTGGCCCAGCGCAGCTCGCGGGTGTTGATCCGCACGTAGCCCTCCCGGTCCAGCCGCTCCCCGCGGTGCGAGGTCCAGCGGAACTCCGGGTGCAGCAGTCGCCTCAACCGGTCCGGCTCGCCGTCCACCAAGGCCGCCGCGCGCAGCTCGGCGACCATCAGGACCTCGTCCGCCTGGTTCACTCCGGCCAGCCGTTCTCGCCGAGGTACCAGACCGTCGAGGTCCCGACGACGATCAGGAACGTGGTGAACAGGATCCCCCCGGCGACCGGCAGGAACCACCCCGGAGCCCGGTGGGAGCGCACCGCGATGACCTTCACCACGAACGCCCCGAAGACCACGCAGCCCAGCACGCCGTGGACAACGGCCCGGGCGGGCACCGGCTCGCCGTCGTGCAGCTCGCCGTACTCGAGCCCGAGCGCCCACAGGCAGTGGTAGCCGACGAACACCGCGAGCAGGAACGTGAGGATGCCGGACGCGCGGTGCGCCGTACCGACCCACGACGGGGCCCGGATGCCGAGCTTCCCGTAGATCAGCAGGGCGCCCAACAGCTGCAGCACCGCCAGCACGCCGATGACGGCGGTCACCACCACCTTCATGTCGAGGACGGTGTCGTAGCCCAGCGTGGTGGTGCCGTCGATCGTCGGGTCGTGGACCCGGCCGAAGATGCCGAGGGCCAGTGCCACCGCCGCACCCACCGCGAACGCGACGAGGGGGACGGTCATGCTCCTCGGGGCGGCGGCGGTGTCGGCCATGGCCTCAGGATGCTCCGTCCACGGCCTCCCGAGCAACGACACGCCAAGGCCCCGCGACCTGCGGCGTCGGTGTGGCACCTCTTGCCACGGCCTCATCCCGCCGGGGTGAAGTGCCGGCCACCCATCACCGGTCACGCTGCGAGGAATGGTCCCCGACGTGGCAGCTGCTCAGTCGCCGGATGGGAGGTCGTGCTAGATGCGGCCGGCTCCGAAGGTGCCCTCGCGCGACCTCCAGGCGCTGTACCAGCGCCTGGGTGAGTCGTTCCTCGGCAGGTGCACGCGTCGGTTCATCATGATGTCGGGACTCGACCGGTGCATCGTCGTGTCCTCGCAGGCGTTCACCGCCCTCATCCCGTTGCTGATCCTGATCGCGAGCCTCACCCCGGAGGACCAGGAGAACCTGATCTCGAACACGCTCATCCGGAAGTTCGGCCTCGAGGGCGACTCGGCCGACGCGGTCGAGCAGCTCTTCACCACGCCCCCCGACGCCACCGGCAGCCTGAGCCTGTTCAGCATCCTGCTGCTCATCTACTCCGGGGTCTCGTTCACCCGGCGGATGGGGGCGATGTACCGCGCGGCCTGGGAGCAGGAGAAGGGGGGCGTGCGCGGCGGTCTGTTCGCGACGTTGGGGCTGTTCGTGCTGATCCTGGAGTTCTTCATCGTCTACCTGATCGGCAGCATCGTCCGGCAGCTCCCGCTCGACTGGCTGTGGACCGTCCCGATCTCTACGGTCACCGGTGCCTTCCTCTGGACCTCCATTCCCTACCTGCTGCTCAACCGGCAGGTGCACTGGCGCCGGCTCGTCGTCGCAGGAGCCACGACCGCTTTGGCGACGGCCATCCTCGGGGTCGCGACCACGATCTACATGCCGCCCCTGGTGGCCAGGTACACGACCGAGTTCGGGTTGTTCGGCATCACGATGGCCCTCATCGGCTGGCTGCTGGTCGCCTCGAGCATCGTCGTGGCGTGCGCGGCGTTCGGCGCCGAGTTCGACTCCTCGGACGGGCGGTGGATCAGGAAGCTCAAAGCGCGGTTCGGGCTGCAGGATCCCGAGCAGGAGCCGGTCGAGGTGGATTCGGACGCCTACGCGGGCGGTCTCACCGCCGACGACGTGCTCGCGATCGTTCGCGTCCTGGTCAACTGGCTGATCATGACCGCTGCGGTGTGGGTCGCCACGCTGGTGGTGCCGGGCCTCCACATCACCGGAGGCTTCCTGACCTACCTCGGGATCTCACTTCTCCTCGGGTTCGTCAACGCGGTCCTGGGGCCACTGCTGCAGTTCGTCGCACTCCCGCTGTCCGTGCTCACACTGGGGTCGTTCGCGCTCGTGGTGAACAGCGTGCTGCTCGCTGTAACGGCGCTGCTGAGTGCGCGGTTCGGCATCGACGGGCTCGGTAGCGCGATCCTGGGCGCGCTCGTGATCGCCATCGTGACCACTCTGCTCGAGCTGGTGCTGCGTCCCATCCGCTCGGTCCTGCCCGACGGTGCGGACGAGCACCAGGCCTGACCCGGACGGCTACTCGGGCTCCTGCTCCCGGCGTACGTCGACGAGGACGAGGCCGGCGCGACGCAGTGCGTCGAGGATCCCGTTCAGCTCGGCCTCGTCCGCGAGGTAGGCCCGCATGCTCGTCCCCGCCGGATCGGCCAGGATCGTGATGGCGTCGAAGTCCTCCAGGAGGCTCTGTGGCAGCTCGCCTTCGACCCGGATCTCGTAGGCAATCTTCGTCATGGACGACTCGATTCGAATGGACTGGTGTCGCATCAGCAGGCGCAGGTAGCGCGGTGGTTCTGCATCACGGACCCGCCACGAGTCGGGCCTTGGAGGTCTGGAACTCCTCTTCGGTCAGCGCTCCCGAGTCCCGCAGGGCGGCGAGCTTGGAGATCTCGTCGGCAGG
>DASTDJ010000223.1:0-28216 GCA_035710425.1 Nocardioides sp. | reverse complement strand
ACAACCCCTATGGTTGAGCGGGATTCTCGCCTGGTGGTTTCGAGGCTCGTCGCTGGCGCTCCTCACACCTCAACCACCGTCAGGAACCTCGACGAGACGACCCGCTAGGTCTCGATACGACCAACGACTTCGTTGGTCGAGCAGCGCGAGCGAGGAACGAGCGAGCGCGTATCGAGACCACTCACCGGTGGCGGTTTCGAGGCTCGTCGCTAGCGCTCCTCACACCTCAACCACCGTCACGCCCGGTTCCCGTTGACCGTCCGGGGTCTAGATACGCCCAGCCTCGCAAGCGCGGCCGGGGCTACTCGACCAACGAACGCTCCTCACACCTCAGCCACCGTCAGGCGCTACTTCTTCGGGATCGTGGTGCCGCGGCCGTGGAGCATCGTGATCATCTTCGCCAGCTGCTGCTCGGCCTTCTCGGTGCGGGCGAAGGTGGTCAGCGCGATCATCGGCTTGAAGCGTTGGCGGGTGATCGACTTGGGGTAGGTGAACTCGCGGAGGCCGTCGGGGCCGTGGATGCGGCCGAAGCCGGAGTCGCCGACCCCGCCGAACGGGAGGCTCGGGACACCGGCGAAGGTGATGACGCCGTTGATGGCGGTCATCCCGGCGCGGATCCGCTCGGCGATCTCCATGCCGCGGGCCTTGGAGAAGACCGTCGAGCCGAGGGCGTAGCGGGTGCCGTTGGTGAGCTCCACCGCCTCGTCCATGTCGCGCACCTTGGCGACGGTGACCGTGGGGCCGAAGGTCTCCTCCTGCACCGCACGCGAGTCCTCCGGTACGTCGACCAGGATCGTCGGCTGCACGTACCGCTCCCCCACGGCGTCCACGCCGCCCACCACCGCGCGGCCACCGCGGTCGATGGCGTCCTGGATGTGCCCGCGGATGATGTCCATCTGCTTGGGCATCGTGATCGGGCCGAGGTGGCTGCCCGGGCCGTCGTCCGCGCGCAGGTCGCGCGACTTCTCGACCAGCGCGTCGAGGAACTCGTCGTACACGCGCTCGTGGACGTAGACCCGCTCGACGCCGGCGCAGGTCTGGCCCGCGTTGGCGCAGGCACCCCACAGCGCGGCGTCCGCCGCGGCCTCGATGTCGGCGTCGAGATCGACGATCAGCGCGTCCTTGCCACCGGCTTCGATGACGACCGGCGTGAGCGTTTCGGCGCAGGCCGCCATCACCCGCTTGCCGGTCTCGGTGGAACCGGTGAAGGCGACCTTGTCGACCCCGGCCCGACAGAGCGCCGCGCCGGTCTCTCCGAGCCCGGTCACCACCTGCAGCACCGGCCGGCCGACGGTCTCGAGGAAGGACCGGGCCAGCCACTCACCGACGCCCGGTGTGTACTCGCTCGGCTTGAAGACCACGGCGTTGCCGGCGGCCAGCGCGTAGGCGATCGAGCCCATCGGGGTGAACACGGGGTAGTTCCACGGGCCGATCACTCCGACGACGCCGAGCGGCACGTACGCGACACTCGCCGCCTGGTTGGCCATCACGAGTCCCGAGGGCACCCGGCGCCGCTTGAGGAACTTCTCCGCGTGCCCGGCCGCCCAGGCGAGGTGGTCGATCGCCAGCGCGGCCTCGAGCATCGCGTCGCCGTGCGGCTTGCCGGTCTCCTGGTGCATCACGTCGGCCAGCTGCGCGACCCGGCGGGTGATGACGCCCTTCCACGCGGTGAGGTGGACCTTCCGCTCGTCGAACGTCAGCGCCGACCACCAGGCCGCCGCCTCCTTCGCGCGCTCGACCGCCGCCCGCACGTCCTCGTCGGTGTGCACGGGGTGGGTCGCGACGACGTCACCGGTGATCGGGTTGAGCGAGTCGAACGTCGTGCGGCTCTCGGTGACCGTCATGAGGCACTCCTGATCAGGTCGGCCGCCCTCTCGGCGACCATGATGGTGGGGGCGTTCGTGTTGCCGCGGGGTACGGCGGGCATCACCGAGGCGTCCGCGACGCGCAGCCCCTCGACGCCGCGCACCCTCAGCTCCGCGTCGACGACGGCGTCCTCGCCGGAGCCCATCGCGCAGGTCGAGGTCGGGTGGTAGAGCGTCTGCGCCCAGGCGCGGATGTGCTCGACGAGGTCGTCGTCGGACGGGTGGTCGGGCAGCTGCCACGGCCGGTCGAGGTAGGACCCGAGCTCGCCCTGCGTGCAGATCTCCCAGGTACGTCGCAACCCGGCGAGCAGCGCGTCGAGGTCGGTCTGGTCCTCGAGGTAGGCGGCGTCGATGGCCGGGTGCCACGCGGGGTCGGCGGACCGCAGCCGGATCGACCCTCGGCTGGCCACCGACACCAGCGTCGGCGCGGCGGTGACCATCCGGCTGTTCGGCTCGTGCATGCCGTTGTCGTAGAACCCGGTCGGGGCGACGTGGATCTGCAGGTCGGGGGCCGGAAGCCCCTCCCGCGTGGCGAAGAACGCGCCGGCCTCGCCGACGTTCGAGGAGAGCGGGCCCCGGCCCCGCGCCTTCCAGAGGCCGTAGGTGCGCAGGTTGTTGAGCTGGGCGAGGTCACCGATGCCGCGGGTGTACCAGAGCATCGGCACCACCGGGTGGTCCTGCAGGTTGGTGCCGACACCCGCCAGATCCACCTTCGCCGAGATGCCGTGCTCGGCGAGGTGCGCCGCGGGTCCGATGCCGGACAGCATCAGCAGCTGCGGGGAGTTGATCGCGCCGCCGCAGAGGACGACCTCCCGCCGGGCGCGTACGACGTGCGTGCCGCCACCCTGCCGGAACGTCACCCCGACCGTCCGCTCGCCCTCGATCACCAGGCCGGTGGCGAAGGCGCCGGTCGCGACGGTGAGGTTGGCGCGGGCCCGCGCGGGCGCCAGGAAGGCCGCGTTGGTCGAGCACCGCCGGCCCTTGCGGCAGGTCACCTGGTAGAGCCCGGCACCCTCCTGGTCCGCGCCGTTGAAGTCATCGGTGGGCTTGAGACCGGCGCTCACCGCGCTGGCCACGAACGCGTGGCTCAGCGGGTGGGTGTAGCTGCGGTCCTCGACGTTGAGCGGCCCGGTCCGCCCGTGCAGCGGAGCGCCGAGCCGGCTGTTGCTCTCGGACCGCACGAAGTAGGGCAGCAGGTCGTCGAAGCCCCAGCCCGTGGCGCCGTACTGGTCGCGCCAGGAGTCGTAGTCGAGCCGGTTGCCGCGGATGTAGATCATCGCGTTCATCGAGGAGCAGCCGCCGAGCGCCTTCATCCGCGGCCAGTAGGCGCGGCGGCCGTTCAGCTGCTTCTGCTCGGTCGTGTTGTAGTTCCAGTCCCAGCGGGTCTTGAACAGCGAGGGGAACGCCGCCGGGATGTTCACCTCGTCGGCGTCGGCCTCGCCGCCCGCCTCGAGCAGCAGCACCGAGCTGACGGCGTCCTCGGACAGCCGCGCTGCCAGGACCGCACCTGCGCTGCCGGCTCCGACGATGACGTAGTCGTAGGTGTCCTCGCTCACCCGCCCGAACCTACTCGCGTCAGCGCGTCACGGTCAGTGCCCTGTCCAGGTCCGGGACCTCGGTGACCGGCCGCTCGCAGACGAACCCCCGGCAGACGTACGCCGCGGGGCGGCCGTCGAGCGGTGTCCGGCCGGCCAGGAGCGGGATGCCGTCGACCGGCCCCTCCGCCACCACCACCACCGCGGTCGGGTGCGCCCGGGCGCGGGCGGCGAGCTCGTCGCGCTCCGCACCGGGCGGTCCGACCACGGCGACCTCCAGCGGACCCTCGAGCATCGCCACGGCGGCCGCCGCGCTCCAGCCGGCGAACCGCGGCACCCGCTCGAGGATCTGGTGGACCGTGGCCAGGGCCTCCTCCGCGGCAGCGCGGTAGCGCGTCTCCCCGGTCAGCGCGGTGTAGGTCGTCAGCGCGTGCAGCACGGCCGAGAAGCCCGACGGACTGGCGTTGTCGCTGGGGTCGCGCGGTCGGACCACGAGCGCCTCGGCGTCGTCGGCGGTGTCGAAGAAGCCGCCGTCGTCGGCGCGGAAGTGGTCGAGCGCCGTGTCCAGCAGAGCACCCGCCCGCAACAACCACACCGGGTCGCCGGTGGCCTGGAGGAGGTCGAGGAACCCGGCGGCCACGCAGCCGTAGTCCTCCAGGACTCCCACCGGCTCGCCGACGACGCCGTCGCGGGACACCCGCCGCAGCCGCCCGCCGTCGAGGTGCACCCGCGCCAGCAGCTCACCTGCGGCCACCGCGGCCTCGAGGTGCTGCGCCTCCCCCAGCCAGCCCCACAGCCGGACCAGCCCGCTGATCGCCAACCCGTTCCAGGCCGCCACGACCTTGTCGTCGCGCGCCGGCCGGACCCGCTGCTCGCGGGCCTCGCGCAACCGCCGCTGCACGTCGAACCACCGCTCCAGGTCGTCGGGGTCCTGGCGCAGCTGCAGCGTCGACGAGCCGTGCTCGAACGTGCCGGCGTCGGTGACCGACAGCAGCCGCGCCGCCCACGCGCCGTCGTCCGGGCCGAGGGCCCCGGCCAGCTCGGCCGGGGTCCAGACGTAGAACTTGCCCTCGACGCCCTCGCTGTCGGCGTCGAGGGCGGAGGCGAAGCCGCCCTCGGCGGTGCGCAGCTCGCCGAGCAGGAAGTCGGCGATCCCCTCGGCTGCCCACGCCCCCACGTGGGTGCGGGTGCCGGCGTACACGCTCAGCAGCAGGGCGTTGTCGTAGAGCATCTTCTCGAAGTGCGGCACCACCCAGTCGGCGTCGACGCTGTAGCGCGCGAACCCGCCGGACAGCTGGTCATGGATGCCGCCGCGCGCCATCGCCTCCAGCGTGCCGCCCAGCATCCGCTCCTCCCCGATCCGGAGCAGGAACTCCAGCACCATCGAGGGCGGGAACTTGGGCGCGCCTCCGAAGCCGCCGCGCGCCGCGTCGTACTCGCGCTCCAGGGTGGCGACCGCGCGCCCGAGCAGCTCCCGGTCCACCGGCCCCGCCGCCAGCTCTGCCTGCTTGTTGAGGTGCTCGCGCAGCGTGCCGGCCACTCGGCGCACGTCGTCGCCCTTGGTCGCCCAGGCGTCGACCAGCGCCTCCAGGACCTGCCGGAACGCCGGCTGGCCGTGCCGCGGTTGGTCGGGGTAGTAGGTGCCGGCGAAGAACGGGTTGCCGTCGTGGTCGAGCACGACCGTCATCGGCCAGCCGCCGTGCCCGGTCATCGCAGTGGTGGCCTGCATGTAGACGGCGTCCACGTCGGGCCGCTCCTCGCGGTCGACCTTGATGCTCACGAAGTGCTCGTTGAGGTACGTCGCGGTGGCGTCGTCCTCGAACGACTCGTGCGCCATCACGTGGCACCAGTGGCAGGCGGCGTACCCGACGCTCAGCAGGACCGGCACGTCACGCGCCCTGGCCTCCTCGAACGCCGCCGGCTCCCACTCCCACCAGTCGACCGGGTTGTCGGCGTGCTGCAGGAGGTACGGCGAGGTCGCGTCGCGCAGCCGGTTGACCACCTTCAGCCCCTCTCTTCACTGCTTCGCGTGAAGGCGAACGCAGAAGGGTCAGTACCCCGCATCCACCTGTCACCTCACCCTCACCGTCTCACCCACGTCGGGTGACGATCCAAGCGCCCTTGCAGGGCAGGCTGACCTCAGCGGAAGACAGATGGCTCTTCACACGGTCTGGGTGAGGACCGGGCGGGGCCTAGCCACCCACGATGGGTCGGAAAGAGAGGCCACATGTCTCCCACAGCGCCCGCCCCGAGCTCGCCGTCCCCGGACACCCCGCCCACCGCGGTGCCCCCCTCGCGACCACCGCGTGGCCGGTCTGTCGCGGCGGTGATCTGTCTGGTCCTGGCGGGGCTGCTGACCACTCCTGCCGCCGTCGCGTACTGGGGTCAGCGCACGTTGAACGACGCGGAGCGGTATATCGACACCGTGGGGCCGCTGGTGAATTCGCCGGAGGTCCAGGACGTGATCGCAACGCGGGTCACCGAAGCGATCCAGGACCAGGTGGACATCGAGGCGATCCTCAACGAGGTTTTCTCCGGTGTCATCACCAGCGCGCCCCGCCTGCAGCTGCTGGTCGGGCCACTGTCGGCAGCCATCGACGGTCTGGTCGAGCGCGAGGTCCGCGAGTTCATCGCCTCCGACGAGTTCGCCGAGATCTGGAGGCGGGTCAACGTCCGAGCCCAGGAGGCACTCCAGCGCATCCTGACCGGCGACGACTCCGGTGCCGTGTCCCTGCGGGACGACCAGGTCGTGCTCGACGTCGATGAGGTCATCACCCGGGTCAAGGAACGGCTGGTGGATCGTGGCCTGACCATCGCCGAGAACCTCCCGGTCCCCGAGACCGACCGGCAGATCGTCCTGATGGACGCTCCCCAGCTCCGGCAGATGCGCACGATCTACGCCTTCAGCAATCCGGTGGCCAAGTGGCTGCTGCCCATCGTAGGTCTCCTGTACCTGGCGGCGTTCCTGTTGGCCCGTCATCGATCGCGGATGACGGTGTGGATCGGCGCGATCATGGCCGCCAACGCGCTCCTGCTGGCCGTGGTGCTGTCCGCCGGGGAGCAGCTGTTCGTCAACGAGCTCGCAGGGACGACGTTCGGGCCAGCGAGCCGAGTGTTCTTCGAGACCCTGCTCGCCTACCTCGACCGCGGCCAGGAGGTGGTGCTCTGGCTCGGGCTCATCCTGGTCGTGGCCGGTGTGTTCGCCGGGGCGAACCGGTACGGCGCCGCCGTCCGGACCTCCGTGTCGGGCGGTCTCGAGGGGATCGGCACCAAGCTCGCGGCCAGCGGCCTCGACCCGATCACTGCCGCCGGCCGCTGGGTGAAGGCGAACGCAGGGTGGCTGCGGGTGGCGAGCGTCGTCGTGGGTGCGGTCGTCCTGCTCTGGGGCAACAACGTCAGCATGAGCCGGCTGTGGTGGTCCCTGGCGCTGGTGCTCGTCCTCCTCGCCTGCGTCCAGGTGCTGGTGGGTGCCGGTCGAGAACGCGAGCGGATCGACCACGTCGATCCTGGCCTGGCCACGACGTAGCCGGGGCCCCTGATGAACGTACTGCTCGGCGTGGGCGTCCTCGTCGCCGTCACCGCCCTGACGGTGACCGCGATGCTCAGGGTGCGCAGGCGTGCTCCCGAGGGGAGCTACTTCACCGACGGGGACAGGGCCTCGGGTGTCTTCGGGGTGCTCGCGACCGGCTTCTCGGTCCTCCTGGGATTCATCATCTTCCTCGCCTTCTCGTCCTACGACGCGTCCCGTCAGGGAGCCGAGACCGAAGCCACCATCGTGGCCCAGCAGGTGCAGACCGCCCAGTTCCTCCCGGAGGACTCGTCCGCCGAGCTGACCGGTGAGCTCACCTGCTACGCCCGCTCCGTGGCCGGCACCGAGTGGGATGCCCTGAACGAAGGCAACCTCGGCAACGCGATCAACCCGTGGGGAGCGGAGCTGTTCCGCTCCATCTCGACGGTGGACCCCAAATCGGCGACGGAGCAGTCGGCGTACGACCGGTGGATGGACCAGACTGCCGACCGCGAGCAGGCGAGGATCGACCGCGTCCACGGCGCCGAGGGCATCATCCCCGGACCCCTCTGGCTGACCCTCTTCGTGATCGCCGGCGTGATCTTCGGTTACATGCTCTTCTTCGCGGACCGGGCCGAGGGCGCGATCACCCAGAGCATGCTGATGGGCAGCGTCACCGTGGTGATCACCCTGCTGCTCTTCCTGCTGGTGTTCTTCGACCATCCCCACGGTTCCGGGGTCGGTCGGCTCCAACCGACCGCGATGGAGCGCACGCTGGAGCTGATCGACACCCAGATCGAGGTGGCCGGGATCTCCGTGACTCCCCCGTGTGACGAGCATGGCGACCAGCTCTGACCGGCCCGACGACGGCGGCCGGAGCTGGCAGGAGCTGATGGCCACCGTGCTGCTCGTCCTGGCCGCCCTCGGGACGTCGTGGAGCAGCTACCAGGCCACCCGCTGGAACGGCGAGCAGGCCGCGGCTGCGGGACGTACGAACGCCATCCGGATCGAGGCCTCCCGCGCGCAGGGACTGGCCGAGGCGCAGTCGCAGATCGACGTCGCCACGTTCATCGCCTGGGCCGATGCGGACCAGCGCGGTGAGCGGGACCTGGCCGAGTTCTACGTCGACCGCTTCCGCGACGAGTTCCAGACCGCCTTCGACGCCTGGCTGGCCACGAAGCCGCTGACCAACGTCGATGCACCGCCGACGCCGTTCCCGATGAAGGAGTACCAGCTCGAGTCACGGGACCAGGCCGCGAAGCTGGACGCGGAGGCCGAGGCGTCCGCCGCGGAGGTGCGTACGGACATCCAGCGGTCCAGCAACTATGTGCTGACCGTGGTCCTGTACGCCATCGTCCTGTTCTTCGCCGGCATGAGCACCCGGGTCTCGTCCCCACGCCTGAAGTGGGTGCTCACCGTCGCCGGCTGCCTGGTGTTCGTCGGGGCCATCACCTGGATCGCCACCTTCCCGGTCAGCCTCGCGATCTGAGATCGCGCTCCGCTCAGATGCTCAGCCTGCCCACGCACACCTCGCCGCTGCGCTTGTTGACGGCTCGGAACTTGAACCGGTCCGTGCCACCGGCGTTCCCGGTCTTGCGCTCGACCTCGAACGAGCCGCTCGGCGGGCGGGTGGTCCCCGTGCCGCGGTCGACGACGTTGCCGTTGCGGCGGAGGGTCCACCGCCACTTCTGACCGTTCCGGTTGCTGTCGACCTCGCCCTCGACCTCGAGCCGGCCGTCGTCGGGCTTCGCCTTCAGCTTCCAGTCGGTGCTGCCGGAGCACGACCCGCGGCGCTCCACCTCGTTGTCGTCTCCCGCGTGCGCGGTGCCGGCCCCGATCACCGGGAGTGCGGTGGCGACCAGCAGCGCGGCGGCTGCGCCCATGGACCTCGTCCTCGTCCTCATCCTCTTGCTCCTTCGCTCGACCGATGCGTGTGGCCACCAGCATGGGGAAGGAGCGGTCAGTCGGGCGTCAGGCCAACGTCAATTCCGGGTCAAGGGCGGCGGCTCGCGCGCCGCGGCGCCGGCGGTGGGCGGGGTCGCTGAGCCAGGGCACGTCGAAGGCGGCGTTGGGTGCGTAGACGTCGGTGCCCGGCGGGACGATCTCGTCGATCCGGTCCAATGTGTCGTCGTCGAGCTCCAGCGAGGCACCGGCGAGCGAGGCCTCGAGCTGCGGCATGGTGCGCGGCCCGAGTATCACCGACGTCACCGCCGGATGGGTGAGCGGGAACGCGACGGCCAGCTCAGGCAGGGAGCAGCCGAGGTCATCGGCGACCACGCACAGCTCCTCCACCACGGCGAGCTTGCGGTCCACCGTGGGGTCGGCCGGGTCGAACCACTCGGGCCGCAGCACCGACCGCCCGGAGCCGGACGGCGTGGAACCGCGGCGGTGCCGGCCGGTGAGGAACCCGAACCCCAGCGGGCTCCAGGTGAGCACCCCCATGCCCCACCGCTGGGTCACCGGGAAGACGTCGCGCTCGACGCCCCGGGCGAGCAGGTTGTACGGCGGCTGCTCGGTGCGGGGGCGCATCAGGCCGCGGGTCTCTGCGACGCGGTGGGCCTCGACGATCTCGTGCGCGGGGAAGGTCGACAGGCCGAACGCGCGGATCTTGCCGGCCCGGACCAGGTCGGTGAGTACGCCCAGCGTCTCCTCGAGGTCGGTACTCCAGTCCGGTCGATGCACCTGGTAGAGGTCGATGTGGTCGGTGCCGAGCCGGTCGAGGCTCGCCTCGACGGCACGGGTGAGGTGGCGGCGTGAGTTGCCGCTCCGGTTGAGCCCCTCCTCCACGGCGAAGTGGCCCTTGGTGGCCAGGATGACGTCGTCCCGCTTGCCCTGCAGGGCCTTGCCCACGATCGCCTCCGACTCGCCGGAGGAGTACATGTCCGCGGTGTCGACGAAGTTGATGCCGTGGTCGAGCGCGACGTGGACCATGCGGACGCACTCGTCGTGGTCGGTGTTGCCGACGGCGCCGAACATCATGGTCCCGAGGGCGTACGGCGAGACGGTCATGCCGGTGCTCCCCAGCGGCCGGTAGCTCATGGTGGAGGTCATTCGCTCGAGGCTAGTTCCGCAAGCAGATTTGCGCAAATACTCTTGCTCGTCCGGCTACCCTGGGCGGCATGCGTGATGGGCAGCCGGGCGACGTTAGGTCCTTGGACGACGTTCGCGCTCTCAGCGCGCTGGCCCACTCCGACCGAGCCCGGCTGATGGACGCCCTGGCCGTGAGCGGTCCGTCGACCACCAGCTCGCTCGCCACCACACTCGGCCTGGCCACCGGCAGCGTGTCCCACCACCTCAAGGTGCTCTCCGAGGCCGGCCTGGTCGCTCCCGCGCCGGAGGCCGCCACCGACCGGCGGCAGCGTCGCTGGAAGCTGGTCACCCGCGGCATGCGCTGGTCGCCGGGCCGGTTCCGCGACGACGCGGCCGGCGAGGCGGCGGCGACCGCGGCCCAGGCGGTGCTCCTGGCTCGCGACTTCGAGCGCGCCAGGGAGTTCCTCGCGACGGCGGACGAGCCGTGGGACGACGCGTCCGCATCGACCCACGTCTGGCTGCATCTCACCCCGGCCGAGCTCACGGAGCTCGGGCAGCAGCTGGAGGACCTGCTCCTGTCGTGGCGGCGCCGGGAGATCCCAGACGACGGCGCCGAGCGGCAGACGGTGCGAGGCGTGGCACTCGCGTTCCCCAGCAAGCCCTGACTACGGTTCTGGTTCATGCCGTTCACCGATCTCCCGACCATCGGCATCGTCGGGGTCGGCGAGATCGCCGGCGCCATCGTCGAGGGGTTGTGCACGGATGACGAGGGCGCTCCGGACGTGGTGCTGTCGCCGCGCGGTGCGCACCTGTCGGAAACGCTCGCCCGTCGCTTTCCGACGGTCCGCGTCTGCGCCGACAACCAGGAGGTCGCCGAGAGCGCGTCCGTCCTGGTGCTCGCCGTACGCCCCGACGCCGCCGACGCCGCGCTCTCCGGCATGCGGGTGCCGCGGGACGCACTGGTGGTCAGCGTGATCGCCGGCGTGGAGCACGACGACCTCCACCGACTGCTCGGCCCTGAGGTCGCGATCGTGCGGGCGATCCCGCTGCCCGCCGTACGACGGCGTGCGGGCGTCACCGCGGTCCACCCCGCGCACCCGATGGCCACGGCGCTCTTCGACCGCCTCGGCGGCACCCTCGACGTGGCCGACAGCCACACCTTTGCCGCACTCTCCGCCGCGACCGGCACCATCTCCACCCACCTGGGCTACCTCGCGACCATCGCGGCCTGGACGGAGCGCGCCGGGGTCGACGGCGCCGAGGCGGAGCGCTACGTCCGCAGCCTCTTCGCGGGCGTCGCCGGTGGGCTGGCCGACCCGAGCCGGTCCCTGGCAGAGCTGGCGACCGACCACGAGACCCCGGGCGGGCTCAACGAACAGCTGCGCGAGAGCTGGTTGGACCAGGCGAACGTCGCGGCGCTCGAGGCAGGGCTCGATGCTCTGCTGCAGCGGGTCACCTCGGCCGGTAGCGCAGGTCGACCTCCCGGGTCGGGTCGTCGTGGTTGACCAGGTCCAGGTAGATCGGCGCACCGCCCGGGTTGTCGTAGAGCCGGATGCCGTCGCCGAGCAGGACCGGCGCGATGTGGATGTCGATCTCGTCGATCAGCCCGAGCTCGAGCAGCTGCCGCCCGATGTTCGCGGAGAACACCTCGAGGTTCTTGCCACCGGCCGCTTCGAGCCCGATCCGCACCGCCTCGGCGACGTCGCAGCTCAGGACCGTGATGCCCTCGGCGGGCCGCGCGTCCTCGGGGTGGTGGGTGAGCATGAAGATCGAGCCCTTCCAGTCGTCGCTGTAAGGGCGGCTGTCACCCATCGCGCTGTCGAACGCGTCGCGCCCGCAGAGCACCGCTCCAGTCGTCTGGACGTACTCCTCCTCGATGCCGGGCCGACCCGTGAAGCCGGTCATCCAGTCGAAGGAGTGCTCGGGCCCGGCGATGAACCCGTCCAGGGTCATCGAGAAGTGCCACAGCACCTTGCCGGAAGCGGTCTGGGGTTCGGGGTCGCGCAGCATCGGGTCCTCCGTGGGAGAGTCGTCCGGTCGGTACGAGACCGACCCCGCCCGCCGACGGGACTCATCGGTCCCCGACCCGTCGTGCTCAGGTGCGCTCGCGGAGCCAGGTGACCGTTCCGGGCGCCAGGCCCTTGAGCTTGGGGGTGGCCGCGACCGGCGCGACCAGCAGCGACGTTCCCTCGGGCAGGCTCCACTTCAGCTCGTGGTAGACCCTCGACAGCGTCTCGTCGCTCTCGACCATCAGCAGCCCCGCCGCGGCGACATGCATGTCCCGCCACGGACCGGGAAGCGGCTCGGGCACCGGCTCGGACGTCCAGGCGACGAAGACGGTCACCTGGGTGACGGTAGCCGTACAGCGGGCCCACGGGTCGCCCACAGGTAGCTCCGGCGCAGTGGAACAACCATGGAGCTCACCCGTCCCGTCGGCGGTGCGGCAGCGGCTTGACGCCGAGGGCTACGAGACCGCGCCGGCAACGGGTGCGCAGCGGGCCTGCGTGGCCCGGTAGTGCGAAGGGCTGACGCCGTACCTGCTCTGGAACGCCTGGCGGAGCGTCTCGGGGGTCCCGAAGCCACAGCGCGAGGCGATGGCCTCCATGGTCAGGTCGGTCGTCGTGAGCAGCTGCGCGGCCGCCTCGGTGCGGGCCCGCCGGACGAACCGGCCGGGGGTCACCTCGACCTCCCGGAGGAAGAGCCGGGTGAGGTGCCGCTCGCTGACCCCGGCGCGCTCGGCCAGGACGGCCGCGGAGAGGTCGTCGGCGAGATGCCCCGCGACGTGGTCGATCATGTCCTGCACCAGGGAGTTCCGCGAGGCGGGCGCCGCGGTGAACATGCTCATCTGCGCCTGGTTGCCGGGCCGCTGGAGGTAGGTCACGAGCTGTCGGGCGACCCCACGCGCAAGGTCGGCGCCGACGTCGTCCTCGATGAACGAGAGCGTGAGGTCGAGGGCGGACGTCACGCCGGCGGAGGTGCAGAACGGCCCGTCGGTGACGAAGATCGGGTCCCCGTCGAACGTGACCCGCGGGAAGCGGGCGCTGAGCATGGCGGCGTGGTCCCAGTGGGTGGCGGCGCGACGGCCGTCGAGCAGCCCAGCCGCGGCCAGGACCCCGGCCCCGGTGCACACCGCGGCGATCCGGCGAGACTCCCCCGCCAGGCGGCGTACGTGCGCGACCAGGCGCCGGTCGTTCATCGCCTCGACGTAGCCGATGCCGCCCGAGACGACGAGCGTGTCGAGCGGCCCCGTGACCCGCTCGAGCTTGTCCTGCGCCTGCAGCACCAGACCGCTCCCGGTGTGGATCGGCCGACCGCCGGGGGTGGCCAGCACGACCCGGTAGAGCTCCTCGCCACGCAGGTCGTTCGCGACCGTCAGCGCCGTCGTCACGCAGGAGATGTCGAGCAGCTCGGCGGCGTGGTAGCCGACGACGAGGACCCGCCGCGCTTCGGTCATGGACCCAACGTACGGCGCGAGCAGGCGCCCTGGCTGCAGGTCCGACAGACTGGTGTCCCAAGTTTTCGGACACACTGTCACTTCACGCTCGCGACCCCGCTCGCGGTGCCACAGGCTGCCGGACATGACCAGCACCCAGATCCCGCAGGCCGTGACGGGCACCAGGACCCGCGCCGCCTGGCGTCCCCTCGCCCGCCACTACGTCGAGATGGTCGTCGCCATGCTCGCCGGCATGCTCGCCCTCGGGGGGCTCCGCGCGCTGCTCGGCCTGACCACACCCTTCGAGGACCACCCCGGCACGGCGTACCTGCTGATGGCGGTGGACATGTCGATCGGCATGGCCGTCTGGATGCGCTACCGCGGCCACGGCTGGGCCAGCACGCTCGAGATGTGCGCGGCGATGTTCGTGCCCCTCGTGCTGGTTCCCCTGGTGTGGGCCGGGGCGATGGGCGCGATGACGTTCATGGGCGTCGCGCACGTGGTGATGCTGGTGGCCATGTTGGCGGTGCTGCTGCGCCGCCGCGACGAATACGCACACTGCTGATGACCACCGTCGCGATCCCCCTGTACGACGGGTTCACCGCGCTCGACGTGGTCGGGCCCTACCAGATGCTGGCCATGACCCCGGGCGTGCAGGTGACGCTCGTCGCGGAGCGCGTCGGCGGCGTGCTCGACGACCGGGGGTCCCTCACCCTGCAGGCCACCGCGTCGTTCGCCGAGGTCACCGACCCCGACGTCGTCGTGGTGCCCGGCGGTCCCGGGACCGAGCAGAACCTGTCGGGCCCGGTGCCGGAGTGGGTCGCGCGGGTCCATCCCACGACGACGTGGACGACTTCGGTCTGCTCGGGCTCGCTGATCCTCGCGGCCGCGGGCCTGCTGACCGGGGTGCCCGCCGCGTGCCACTACATCCACCTGCCGACGCTCGAGCTGCTCGGTGGCACGCCGCGTCCCGAGCGGGTGGTCGAGGCGCCGGAGTCGCGGATCATCACCGCGGCCGGCGTCTCCAGCGGCATCGACATGGCGCTGCGCCTGGTCGAGCTGATCACCGACCGCACCATGGCGGAGACGATCCAGCTCTGGACGGAGTACGACCCGCAGCCGCCGTTCGACAGCGGCGCCCCGGGCAAGGCGAGCGAGATCGTCAGGGAGCGGGCAGCGGCGTTCGAGCTGGGGGCCCGGCGGTCGTCGTAGCCGCTACTCCGGCCGGCCGGTGAACGCGATGCCTACCCCGAGGCCGATCATCGAGACCCCGCCCACGGTGCCGAGCGCGCGGCCGCGCCCGGCGGAGGCGTTGAACCAGTCGCGCAACCGGCTCGCCGTGGTGGCCCACACCGCGTCGGACGCGAGACCCAGGAGGACGGCGACCGAGCCCAGCACGAACATCTGCATCGGCACCGCACCCTGGCTGCGCTCCACGAACTGGGGCAGGAGAGCGGCGAAGATCATGAAGCCCTTCGGATTGCTCACTCCCACGACGAAGCCCTGGCGCATCGCCCGGGCCGAGCTGACCGGGAGTCTCACCTTGCCGTCTTCGACGTGCAGGCCGCGCCGGTGGCGCAGCGCCTGGACGCCCAGCCATACCAGGTAGGCCGCTCCGGCCAGCTTGAGCACCGTGAACACGACGATCGACTCGGCCACGACCGCGCCGAGCCCGAAGGCCACCAGGCCCATCACCGCGAACAGGCCGAGGCTGTTGCCGACCACGCTGGCCAGGGCGACGCCCTGTCCGTAGGCGAGCGCTCGTCCGATCACGAACACCACGCTCGGGCCCGGGATCACGATCAGGATGAACGCCGCCAGCCCGAAGGCCAGCACCTGGTCGGCGGTGACGACACCCATGGACCGGCCTACTCCTCGCCGGCGTCCTCGGCCGGTTCGGCCTTGCTCGGCTTCTTCCGGTCGGACGGGTCGTAGAGCCCCGCCGCCTCAGCCTGGTCGACCTTCCGCAGCTGCTTGGTGAGGCTGAACCCGAGGAAGATCACGGCCGCGATCAACAGACCGAAGATCGCGAACGCGGTCCAGCCGGCGACGACGTCCTCGTCCTCGGGCGCCTGCTCGACGACCCAGACGACGAGCGAAACGAGTGTCATGAGGGGAGTCTCTCAGTTGGGGTCGGTGATGCCTGCGAAGAGGTCGTCCTCAGGCGTCTCGCTCGGGACGTGGCTCACCACGAGCTCGAAGTCCTCGGTCGGGGCGACCTCGACCTGGATCTCGCGAGGGACGGCGAACCAGAAGCCGTCGGGGTCGATCTGGGTGGCGTGCGCCAGCAGTGCCTGGTCGCGCACCCCGAAGTAGTCGGAGCACGGCACCCGGGTGGTGATCCGGGCGTCCCACTCCGGCTCCGAGGGCCACTCCTTGAGCCGCTCCTCCCACGGTGAGTCCAGACCGTGGGCGATCATCGCGTCGTGGAGCGCCTGCATCCGCGGCCGGTTGAACGAGTGGTGGTAGTAGAGCTTGAGCACCTGCCAGGGCTCTCCCAGCTCCGGGTAGCGCTCCGGGTCGGCGGCCGCCTCGAAGGCCGCCACGGAGATCTCGTGGCACTTGATGTGGTCGGGGTGCGGGTAGCCGCCGCGCTCGTCGTAGGTGGTCAGCACGTGCGGCCGGAACTCGCGGATCAAGCGCACCAGCGGCGCGACCGCCTCCTCGAGCGGCACCAGGGCGAAGCACCCCTCGGGCAGCGGCGGCTTCGGGTCACCCTCGGGCCAGCCCGAGTCGACGAAGCCGAGCCAGTCCTGCCGCACGCCGAGGATGTCGCGGGCCCGCTCCATCTCCTGGCGGCGGATCTCCGTGATGTTGGCCAGTACGTCGGGCCGGTCCATCTTCGGGTTCAGGATCGACCCGCGCTCACCGCCCGTGCAGGTCGCTACATGGACGTCGACCCCTTCCGCGACGTACATCGCGGTGGAGGCGGCCCCCTTGCTGGACTCGTCGTCGGGGTGGGCGTGCACGTGCATCAGCCGATAACCCGATCGGGGCGCGGCCTGAGGGCGCTGCGACATGGGATCAGACTAGGTGTCACGCTTTACCCGTGAGCCCCGAGGTCACCCTCTCCGACCGGTACGGCGCCCCCGCGCCCTGGCGCCGGCGCGCCCTGGTCGTCGGCTGCGTGGTGGTCACGCTGGCCTTCGGGGTCTGGCTCGGCTGGACCACGTTGAGCCACTCCTCGCCCGACGTCGAGTCGGAGCTGATCGGGTTCGACACCGTCGACGAGCACACCAGCACCGCCGTCGTCGAGGTCGACTTCGGTTCCGACGACGTGGTGGCCACCTGCAAGCTGCGTGCGCTCGCGGAGGACCACAGCGTCGTGGGCGAGCTGTCGTTCACCGCGACGCCCGACGACGGCACCCGCTACGAGCAGACGGTGCGCACGGAACGGCTGGCCACCTCGGTGGACCTGGTCGGCTGCACCACGCCGGACCAGGCTCGACCCCGCTAGCCGCGCCGATCGATCTGCTTTGTCGGGGCGTCCTTGTTAGACTGGCTCGACTGAGTCGTCCCGAGCAGAGGGGACTTCGTCCCGCAGGGCCGCCGGCCGATCCGGACCGCCCGCCCGTCACCAGCAGGGACCCACCGCACCACCACCCGTAGTACCTATTTAGTTCAGGAGTACCCGATGTCCCAGTCGACCGAGCCGAGCACGATCTGGCTGACCCAGGACGCCCATGACAAGCTCCAGGCGGAGCTCGAGAACCTCAAGGGCCCCGTGCGTCAGGAGATCATCGCCCGGATCAGCGCCGCGCGCGACGAGGGTGACCTGAAGGAGAACGGCGGCTACCACGCCGCCAAGGACGAGCAGGGCAAGATCGAGGCCCGGATCCGGCAGCTCGAAGACATGCTGCGCCGCGCCGAGGTCGGCGACACGCCTCCCGACGACGGCGTCGTCGAGCCGGGCATGGTCGTGACCTACAAGTTCGTCGGCGACGACGACGACGAGGCCGAGAAGTTCCTGCTCGGCGCCCGCGAGATCGAGCCCGAGGGGCTCACCGTCTACTCCCCGCAGTCCGCGATGGGCGCGGCGATCAACGGCAAGCGCAAGGGCGACACCGTCACCTACGAGACCGAGGCCGGCAAGACCTTCCAGGTCGAGATCCTCGACGCGAAGCCCTTCACCGGCTGACGGGTCGGCCCATCACTCGAGGATCCGGTAGCCGCACTCGCGGAGCCGCATCTTGAGCTTCTCCGCGTGCGGGGCCCCGCGGGTCTCGAGCTGGAGGTGCACCTCTACCCGGTCGAGGTCGAGCGAGGGCGAGATCCGCTCGTGCACGACCTCGAGCACGTTCGCACCGGCCCTACCGACCTCGGTGAGCAGCTCGGCGAGACCGCCGGGCACATCGGGGATGTTGACGTGCAGGCTGACGTAGCGGCCCGCTGCGGCCATGCCGTGCCTGATCACCTTGCCGAGCAGCAGCGGGTCGATGTTGCCACCGGACAGCACCGCCACCACCGGGGTCCGGTACGCCGTCGGCTCGTCGAGGAGCGCCGCGACGGCCGCCGCGCCGGCCGGCTCGACGACCATCTTGGCCCGCTCGACCAGGGACAGCAGGGCGCCTGACATCGACTCCTCGGAGACCGTGATGACGTCGTCGACGTACTCACGGACGGCGGCGAAGGTCACCTCCCCCGGCAGCCCCACCGCGATCCCGTCGGCCATCGTGTTCATCGTCTCCAGCGGGGTCGGGCACCCCTGGCGCAGCGACTCGGGGTAGGCCGCGGCCTCCTTGGCCTGCACGCCGATCACTCGTACGTCGGGACGCAGGGCCTTCACGGCGATCGCGATCCCGGCCAGCAGCCCGCCGCCGCCGCACGGCACCAGCACGCTCTGCAGGTCGGGCGCCTGGTCGACGATCTCCAGCCCCGCCGTGCCCTGCCCGGCCACGATGTCGGTGTGGTCGAAGGGGTGGATCAGCACCGCGCCGGTCTCGGCCTCGAACTCGCGGGCGGCCTTCAGGGCGTCCTCGAGGTAGCGGCCCACGAAGACGACGTCCGCGCCGTAGGCCCGGGTCGCCCGCTCCTTGGGGATGGGCGCTCCCTCGGGCATGAACACCGTCGCCTTGATGCCGAGAAGCTGAGCCGCGAGGGCCACGCCCTGCGCGTGGTTGCCGGCCGAGGCCGCCACCACACCGCGGGACCGCTCCTCGTCGCTGAGCCGGGAGATCCGGGTGTAGGCGCCGCGGGCCTTGAACGACCCGGTGCGCTGGAGGTTCTCGCACTTGAGCAGCACCGGACCACCCGCCAGCGCGGACAGCCAGCGCGAGTCCTCCATCGGGGTGCGGATCGCGACCCCGGTCAGCAGGTCGCGCGCGGCCTCGATGTCGGCCAGCTTCACGTCACTCAACGTCGTCCTTGTCCTCGACGCGGTCAGTCGCACCGATCTCCTCGTAGTCCTCTGCCAGCTGTTCCTCCGGATCATCGCCCGGCGAGGTGTGCGAGGCCAGGTGCTGCACGACGGCGTTCAGCGCCGCGGCCAGAGGTACGGCGACCAGCGCTCCCGCGATGCCGCCGACGATCACGCCGAGCCCGATCGCGACGATCACGCCGAGCGGGTGCACGGACACCCAGCGACCCATCAGGAACGGCTGCAGGATGTGCCCCTCGAGCTGCTGGACGCCGATCACCACGGCGAGCATCGCCAGCGCGGCGATCGGCCCCTGGTCGACGAGCGCGACGAGCACAGCGACCGAGCCGGCCACCGTGGCACCCACCATCGGGATGAAGGCACCCAGGAAGACGAGCACGCCGATCGCCAGCACGAACGGCACGCCGATGATCGCGGCGCCGATCATGATCCCGATGGCGTCGACCAGGGCGACGATCACCGTCGCCCGGACGAACTGGGTGAGCGAGATCCAGGCGACCCGGCCGGAGCTGTCGACCCGCTCCCGCGCGGCGCGAGGCGCGAGCCGCACGGCCCAGGACCAGATCCGCTCGCCGTCGGCGAGGAAGAAGAACGTCGAGAACAGCACGATGAAGAAGCCGGCGACGACGTGGCCCACCGTTGCGCCCACCTCGCCCACCTGGGAGAGCACCTCGCCGTCCTTCGACCGCTCGGCGATCGCGTCCTGCATCTGCTCGATGTAGCCGTCGATCTGGGAGTCGCTGGCGTGCAGCGGGCCGTCCTTGAGCCATTCCTTGATCTCGCCCAGACCCTCGACGGTCGAGTCGGCGAGGTCGGAGGCGCCGCCGGCGACCTGTTGCCCGACGAACGTCAGCAGCACCGCCACCGCGGCGATCCCGCCGATGACCACGGCGATCGCGGCCAGTCCCCGAGGGATCCCGGCCCGGTCCATCACGTTGACCAACGGCGACACCAGGGCGGTGATGAGCAGCGCGATCACGATGGGCAGTGCGATCACGGAGAAGTAACCCAGCAGCCGGAAGATCACGTAGCCCGCCGCGCCGATCACCAGCACCCGCCAGCTCCACGCCGCGGCGAGGTCGAGACCCCATGGCACCTGCGCCCGGCTGAAGTTGGACCGGCCGGCGGTGATCGGCTCCGGCTCATGGCGTCGCTCGTCGCGGCCGATCGCCCACTGGTGCGCGAGCCGGTGGGCGAAGCTCTCGTCGTCCTCGCCCCGGTGCCGCCTCAACGGCCAAAGGCGCCGCGACTCCTCGCTCCCGGCGTGGGTCTCGGCCCCGGGCGCCGCCTCGTCCGTCGTGGTCTCGGCGGGCGGGTCGGGCTCGGGTGGATCGGCGTCGTTGCTCACGGGCGTCAGGCTCCGGGGTCGAGGAGGGTCAGGGCAAGACGGTACGCCGCATCCGGGCTGTGCTCCGCGAGCAACCCGACGGCGGCGAGCACGTAGTCGGTGTCCACCACCACGGTGGGATCCTCGGGCAGCTGCCAGCCGCCCTCGAGGTGGGCGCCGGTGCTCGCGCCCAGGACCCGCTCCGCCACGCCCGGCCGGCCGTGGCGGAGCACCCCGCCCGACCCGACGAGCAGGCGCACCTCGCGCAGGTCCTTGCCGCTGCGCTCGACCACCCGGCCCTCCGGGCTGAGCACCACGCGGGAACGTCCGGCGTGCCGCCGCAGCGCGAGACCCGCGGCGGCCCGGGCGAGCCGCTCGTCGTCCTCGAGCTCCTGGTCGGTGGTGGGCACGAAGCCCGGCTCGGCGGTACGTCGCGCGGCGGCCTCGTGCAGGTCGTCGAGGTCCGCCGCCGCCGCGGTGGCGACCGCGGACCAGCGCATGCCGAGGTCGCCCTCGACGGTGCGCGTCACCGGGGTGGTCGCGACCACCTCGCGCGAGAGCCCGGCGTCCTCGGGATCCAGCTTGACCACCGAGTGCACGTCGGTGGTCGCGCCGCCGACGTCGACCACGACGACGTCGCCGGCGGCGGCGGCCAGCACCTCGACGCCGGTGAGCACGACGTCGGGGGTCGCGCCCCGGACCATGGAGGTGAAGTCGGCGCGGGCGCTGAGGTGCTTGCCGCCGATCACGTGGGCGAGGAACATCTCGCGGATCGCCGCCCGGGCGCTGTCGGGAGCGAGCACCCCGATCGCGGGTACGACGTTGTCGGCGAGCACGTGGGGCACCTCGCCGAGGATCCCACTCACGGCGTCCTGCGCGTCGACGTTGCCGGCCACCACGACCGGACCGGTCCACCCGGCGCCCACCAGGTCCCGGGCCGCGGTGGTGATCGCCTCGGAGTTGCCGTCGTCGGTGCCGCCGGTCAGCAGCACCACGTCGGGCTCCTCGAGCCGGTGAAGGGCGACGCCGTCGGCGACTGCGATCACGGCGACCACCTTGCCGCCGCTGCTGAGCGCCACCCTGCGGCCGGCCTCGGCGGTTACCAGCTCCTCGTTGCCGACCACGGCGATCCGCAGTCCGCCGCCGGCGCTGGAGCAGGCGAGAACCTCGGCGTCGGCCGCCCGGGCGTCAGCCGCGACCAGCTCGACCAGGCACGCGTCGTACCCGTCCAGCAGGTCGGTCCCGATCGTGGTGGGGTGCTCGGCGCGCGCGAGGATCCGCCCGGCGCGCAGGTCGACCAGCGAGGCCTTGGTGAACGTGGAGCCGAAGTCGACGCAGACCGCGACCTCAGCCGAGGGCACGTTCGAGGTCCGCGAGCAGGTCGTCGGCCGTCTCGATGCCGACGCTCAGCCGGACCAGGTCGGCCGGCACCTCCAGGTCGGTGCCCGAGACCGACGCGTGGGTCATCAGGCCCGGGTGCTCGATCAGCGACTCGACGCCGCCGAGCGACTCTCCGAGGGTGAACACCTCGGCGCGCTCGCAGATCCGCAGCGCCTGCTCCTCGCCACCGGTGACCCGGAAGGACACCATCCCGCCGAAGCGGCGCATCTGCCGGGCCGCCACCGCGTGCCCGGGATGGTCCTCCAGCCCGGGATAGAACACCTCGGACACCGCGGGGTGGCCGCTCAGGAACTCGACCACGCGCTCGGTGTTGTCGCAGTGCCGGTCCATCCGCACGCCGAGGGTCTTCAGGCCGCGGTGGGTGAGGAAGCAGTCGAACGGCCCGGCCACCGCGCCGATGGCGTTCTGGTGGAACGTCAGCCGCTCGGCGAGCTCGAGGTCGCGCACGACGAGGGCACCGCCGACCACGTCGCTGTGGCCGCCGGCGTACTTGGTCGTCGAGTGCACGACGACGTCGCCGCCGAGCGTCAGCGGCTGTTGGAGGTAGGGCGAGGCGAAGGTGTTGTCGACGACGAGCAGCGCGCCCGCGTCGTGGGCGACGGACGCGAGCGCCTCGATGTCGCCGATGTTGAGCAGCGGGTTGGTCGGCGTCTCCAGCCAGACCAGCTTGGTCTGGCCGGGGCGGATCGCGGCGCGCACCGCGTCGACGTCGGAGACCGGCGCGGAGGTGTGCTCGATCCCCCAGGGCTCCTCGACCTTGGCGAAGAGCCGGAAGGTGCCGCCGTAGGCGTCGTCGGGGAGCACCACGTGGTCGCCGGGCCGGCAGGTGGTGCGCACCAGGGTGTCCTCCGCGGCCAGGCCGGACGCGAACGCGAAGCCGCGCTCGCCCTCCTCGAGCGCCGCGAGCGCGCCCTCGAGCGCGGTCCTGGTCGGGTTGGCCGAGCGGCTGTACTCGTAGCCGCCGCGCAGCCCGCCGACGCCGTCCTGCTTGTAGGTCGAGGTGGCGTAGATCGGCGGGATCACCGCGCCGGTGGTGGGGTCCGGTTCGTAGCCGGCGTGGATCGCACGCGTCTCGAACCCGGCCTTGTGTCGGTGCTGCTGTTCGCTCACCGGGCGAGCGTACTCGGCGCGGTCGTCGCGATTTCGACCGGGAAATCGGCGCCAACCTCTGGCCTTCCCGCGGTGGCCTGGCTTAGGGTCAGCAGCACGCCGAAACCGCTCATATGTGAGCAGTATCGGCACAAACCACTCACTTTCGGGCAAGGAGTGCACACAATGGATCTGGCTTCGACCTCACGCAGAGGTCTTCTCGGTGGAGCCCTGGCGGCCGGCGGCCTGGTCGCCGCCCCTGCTGCCCTCACCCAGGCCGCGACCGCGCTCGCACCGCAGCGGGCACGCGGCCAGCGGTCGATGATCGGCGTGCCGTTCGAGCAGCACGACGTGGTGCGGGTCGGGATGATCGGGCTCGGCAACCGGGGCGGGGGGATGGCGAGCGGCTGGGCCGCGGTCCCCGGCGCCCAGGTCACCGCGGTGTGCGACATCCGAGCCGACCGAGCGACCCGGGTCGCCGACGAGCTCGAGAGCGCCGGCTACCCGCGCCCGGCCGAGCACGGCGGGTCGGAGTCGTCGTTCGAGGAGCTGCTCGACAGGGACGACGTCGACCTCGTCTACATCGCGACCCCGTGGGAGTTCCACCACCCGCAGGGCCGGGCCGCCCTTCTGGCCGGCAAGCACGTGGGCGTGGAGCTGCCGCTCGCCCTGGAGCTCGACCACCTGTGGGACCTCGTCGACACCTCGGAGCGGACCCGCAAGCACCTGTGGCTGATGGAGAACTGCAGCTACGGCCGCAACGAGCTGGCGATGCTGAAGATGGCCCACGAGGGCGTCTTCGGCGACGTCACGAACGGCCACGGCGGCTACCTGCACGACCTGCGGGAGCTGCTGTTCTCCGACACCTACTACACCGACGCCTGGCGCCGGAAGTGGCACACCCGCAAGGACGCCAGCTTCTACCCGATGCACGGCCTGGCGCCGATCGCTGCGTGCATGGACATCAACCGGGGCGACCGGATGGTGAGCCTGGCCGCGACGTCGACGGCCCCGAAGGGGCTCGCCGACTACCGGGAGCGCTTCATCCCGGCCGGACACCCGTCGTGGCAGGAGACCTACGTCAAGGGCGACCTGACCACCTGCCTCATCGAGACGCACCGCGGGCGGGTCATCCGGGCCGAGCACGACGTCTCCTCGCCGCGCCCCTACAGCCGGATCAACTCCCTGGCCGGCAGCCGCGGGCTCGTCGAGGACTACGTGCCGGTCGGCGACGCCGGCGCGCGCATCTACGTCGAGCCGGACCACGGCGGGCACAGCTGGCGGGACTTCACGCCGTACCGCGACGACTACGACCACTGGCTGTGGAAGAAGGTCGGCTCCAACCCCGGCAACCCGGGTGGGCACGGCGGGATCGACTACATCCTGCAGTGGCGGATCGTCCAGCAGATGCGGCTCGGCCTGGTGCCCGACATCGACGTCTACGACTCCGCGGTGTGGTGCTCACCGGTGCCGCTGAGCGTGGCCTCGCTCAAGCGCGGCGGGCGTCCGGTCGACGTACCGGACTTCACCCGCGGGCGGTGGGCCGAGCTGCGCCCCGGCCTCGACTCGCGCGAGACCGAGATGCCACCGGCGCCCACCCGCGCCGGCCGACGCCGCAACGCCGCGTAGGCGCCCGCGATGAGCACACGCATCGTGCTGCGGCTCCTGGTAGCGCTGCTGGCGGGGCTGCTGCCCGCGGTCGCGGTCGTCAGCCCCGCGCCGGCCGCGGCCGGCGCGGTCGAGGTGACGATCTCCGAGGTCGATCTCGACGGTCCCACGATCGCCGACGTGACCGTCACGGTCACCAACCACGGCGACGAGCGCATGTCGCGGGTCGCGGTCACGTTCACCGGACCGAAGGGCTGGACCGTCTACCCGGACCAGCGCATCCTCCAGGGGTCGATCCGCCCCGGCGACTCGGCCGAGGTGGAGTTCCAGATCCGGGTCCCGGAGCCGCGACCGGGCTTCCGCGTTCGGACCTTCCGGGCCGCGGTCACCTACCGCGGGGGCGACGGCGCGGGCACAGCGGTCGGCGAGCGCATCGAGAGGACCGGCGAGGCGCTGCCCGACCTGGCCTCGGCGTTCGACAACGTCGGTGTGACCAGCGAGTCCGACACCGCGCCGGGCGACTTCGACGGCGATGGCAACAGCTTCTCCGCCGAGAAGCTCGCGGAGCAGGGCGTCACCCCTGGCGGCACCGTCTCCGCGCTCGGTACGACGTTCACCTGGCCGGACGCGGCGCCCGGCGCGCCGAACAACGCGACGGCCGGTGGGCAGGCGATCGAGCTCGACGGAACCGGCAGCCGACTGGCGTTCCTCGGCTCGGGGTCGAGCTTCGCGGCCGCCGGCACCGCCACCGTCTACTACACCGACGGCACGACGAGCACCGGCAGCCTCGGCTTCCCCAACTGGTCGTTCCAGGAGCCGGACGCGCACGGCGCCACGCTGGTGGTGGCCACCAAGGGTCGCAACCGCCCGGACGGCTACGGCGACGCGGCGTACGACTACCGGATCTTCGCGAACTCGATCCCGGTCGACCCCGCCAAGACCGTCGACCTGGTGGTGCTCCCGGCCTCGCCGACGCTGCACGTCTTCGACCTGCGGCTGGTCGACTGACACTCCTTCATCACTGACGCGAAGCGCCCCACCGGCTCGGGAGGTGGGGCGCTTCGTTCTGTTATGAAATCCGCCGAACCGGGCACCGCTGTGCTGAGACAGCTGCGTCGGCTGGCGACGTGGTTGTCCGGAGGGAAACAGAGGCAATCATGTCCGAGACCGCCGCCCTCACGACGGGACAACCGGGGCCCAGCGCCGCGTTGAAGGAAATGATCCAGGCCGGCATCGCCGCCCTGGCGACCAAGGCGTCGCAGATGATCGATGATCTCGCTGACAGGCTCGAGAGCGCTGCGAAGGGTGCCGGGCCGGTCGAGAAGGCGGGGCTGGCCGCCCTGGCAGCCAGGTCCGAGGGCCGCAGCCCGGTCTGGGCGGCGCTCAAGGCGGGCTGGTCCGCCGCGAGCACCGAGGTGAAGATCGCGACCACGCTCGTGCTGCTCCTGCTGATCGTGCTCGCGCCGCTCTCCCTGCTCGGGCTGTTGCTCACCCTGTTGTTCCTCTGGATCCGTGATGCCGTGAGTGGATCGCCTGAGAAGTAGGGCGACTGTCGCAGGAGGGCTCAGGCGCTGAGCCGGGCGCCCGACTCGGTGTCGAACACGTGCACCTGGTGCGGGTCGGTCGTGACGTGGACGGTCGACCCCTTCTGGATGTCGCGGCGGGCCTCGAGGCGCACCACCACCTGCTCGGGGGTGCCCTGCACGTCGCACGAGCCGTAGAGGAAGGCGTCGGCGCCGAGCTCCTCGACGACCGTGACCTTGACGGGCAGGCCGCCGTCCTCGGGACCGACGAGCCGCCACGCCTCGGGCCGCACGCCCACGGTGACCGGTCCGGAGGCCTTCGAGGCGGCGGTGCGGTCGATCGGGACGGCGTAGCCGCCGATGTGGGCGGCGCCGTTGACGTTCTCGGAGCGGAGCAGGTTCATGGCGGGCGAGCCGATGAAGCCGGCGACGAACAGGTTGGTGGGCCGGTCGTAGAGGCCCAGCGGGGTGTCGACCTGCTGCAGCACGCCGTCCTTGAGCACGGCGACCCGGTCGCCCATCGTCATCGCCTCGACCTGGTCGTGGGTGACGTAGACCGTCGTGACACCCAGCCGCTGCTGCAGCGCGGCGATCTGGGTGCGGGTCGAGACCCGCAGCTTGGCGTCGAGGTTGGAGAGCGGCTCGTCCATGCAGAAGACCTGCGGCTGGCGGACGATCGCGCGCCCCATCGCGACGCGCTGCCGCTGACCGCCCGAGAGCGCCTTCGGCTTGCGGTCGAGGTAGTCCTCGAGGCCGAGCAGCTTGGCGGCCTCCTCGACGCGGGTACGCCGCTCCTCCTTGCCGACCTTGGCCATCTTGAGCGCGAAGGCCATGTTGTCCGCGACGCTCATGTGGGGGTAGAGGGCGTAGTTCTGGAACACCATCGCGATGTCGCGATCCTTGGGCGGCAGGTCGGTGACGTCGCGGTCGCCGATCCGGATGTGCCCGGCGGTGACCTCCTCGAGCCCGGCCAGCATCCGCAGCGAGGTGGACTTCCCGCACCCGGACGGACCCACGAGCACCATGAACTCGCCGTCCTCGATCTCGAGGTCGAGGTCCTTCACCGCGGGAGTGTCGGACCCCGGGTAGATGCGTTCGGCCCGGTCATAGACGACGGCTGCCATGGCTTCCTTTCACGACGTCGGTCAGGCGAGGACGAGCTCGACGCCCTTGGACTCGAAGTCCGCGACGAGCTGGGGGTCGGCACCGCGGTCGGTCACGATGCGGTTGATGGCGGAGGTGTCACAGATCCGGGCGAACGAGCGGCGGCCCAGCTTCTCGGCACCGGCGACGACGGTGACCTCCTGGGCGCGCTCCACCATGAGCGCGTTGATGCTGGCCTCGCCCTCGTGGTAACAGCTCGCGCCGCTCTCGACGGCGAGCCCGTCCACACCCAGGAACAGGTGGTCCAACCACAGCTCGCGGAGGACCTGGTGGGCCAGGGGCCCGACGACCTCGTAGGACTGCGGCCTCGCGACGCCGCCGAGCGAGACGGTGCGGATGTGGGGGCGGAGCACCATCTCGGTGCCGATGTTGAGCGCGTTGGTGACGATCGTCAGCGCCGGGACCTCCCCGATCTCGGCGAGGTCCTGGCGGGACGCGACGTGCCGGGCGGTCAGCGACGTCGTCGTACCACCGTTGAAGCCGATGACCTGGCTCGGCCGCACCATGGCGGCGGCCGCGACGGCGATCCGCTCCTTCTCACCCGACGTGCTGCTCCGGTAGCGCACCGGCAGGTCGTAGGCGACCGACGCAGCGACCACGCCGCCGTGGGTGCGCGTCACCAGCTGCTGGTTGGCGAGCGCCGCGAAGTCGCGACGCACCGTCGCCTCGGAGACACCCAGCTCGGCCGTGGCCTCGACGACCGAGAGCCGGCCGCGCTGGGCCAGCAGGTCGAGCAGGGTGCGGGTCCGCCACGCCTTGTCGGAGCGCTGCTCCTCGCCGAGGCCGTCCTCCGTCGCTTCGCTCACTTGACACCACCCGCCGTAAGTCCTGCGACCAGTCGCCGCTCGATCAGCGCGAACAGGATGACCACGGGCACGATACCGACGACGGAGATGCCGAAGACGTACTGCCACGACACGGAGTACTGGCCGAAGAACTTCGTCAGGGCCACCGACAGCGGCTGGTTCTCGTCGGTGGTGAGGATGATCAGCGA
This sequence comes from Nocardioides sp., assembly GCA_035710425.1. Taxonomy (GTDB): domain Bacteria; phylum Actinomycetota; class Actinomycetes; order Propionibacteriales; family Nocardioidaceae; genus Nocardioides. Next base: position 362 of record DASTDJ010000223.1, on the reverse strand, counting down.
CGCCGCGAACTCGTTCCAGCAGGCGACGAACGTGAAGATGATCGCCGTGACGATGCCCGGCCAGACGAGCGGGAGCGTCACCGTGCGCAGCGTCTTCAGCCGGCCTGCTCCGTCGAGCGCCGCCGCCTCCTCGATCTCCTTGGGCACCGAGGCGAAGAACGAGTGCATCATCCACACCGCGAAGGACAGGTTGAACGCCGCGTTGACCAGGATCATCGCCAGCCAGGTGTCGTTGATACCCCAGGCCAGGAACTCGCGGAAGAGCCCGGCGGTGAGCACCGTCGGCTGCAGCATCTGGGTGACCAGCACGAGCAGCAGGAAGATCGTCTTGCCCGGGAAGTTCTGGCGCGCGGTGTAGTACG
>DASTDJ010000222.1:0-2283 GCA_035710425.1 Nocardioides sp. | reverse complement strand
ACGGACTCGCCGAGGGCGGGCAGGGTGATCGGCGTACCTTCGCCACCGCCACCACCGGACGCGGCCGGCTTCTCCTCCTCGGCGGGCTCCTCCTGCTTCTCCGGCTCGGGCTCCTCCTCGGCCTGAGGCTCCGCCTCGGGCTCGGGCTCGGACTCCTTCTCCGCTTCCGGCTCCGGCTCCGGCTCGGGCTCCGACTTGTCCTCGTCGCCACCGGAGTCGCCGGACGACTCACCCTCCTCGCCGATCAGCGCGAGGATCGCGCCCACCTCGACCGTGTCGTCCTCCTGCGCCTTGATCTCCAGCAGGGTGCCGGCGACGGGCGAGGGGATCTCGGTGTCGACCTTGTCGGTGGAGACCTCGAGCAGCGGCTCGTCGACCGAGACGCTGTCACCCACCGACTTGAGCCAGCGGGTGACGGTGCCTTCGGTGACGCTCTCGCCGAGGGCCGGGAGGTTGACTTCGGTGGCCATATATCTGCTTCCTGTGCTCTGGGTGGGGTCAGGAGTGGGCGTGCAGGGGCTTCCCGGCCAGGGCCAGGTGGGCCTCGCCGAGCGCCTCGTTCTGGGTGGGGTGGGCGTGCACGAGCGGGGCGACGTCCTCGGGGTAGGCCTCCCAGTTGTAGATCAGCTGGGCCTCACCGATCAGCTCACCGACCCGATCGCCGACCATGTGGACGCCGACCACGGGGCCGTCCTTGCGCCGCACCAGCTTCACGAAGCCCTGGGTCTTGAGGATCTGGCTCTTGCCGTTGCCGCCGAGGTCGTAGGTCAGCGTCTCGACCGAGTCCGCGCCGTACTTCTCGGAGGCGCCGGCCTCGTCGAGGCCGACCGAGGCGACCTCGGGGTGGGAGTAGGTGACCCGGGGGATGCCGCTCTCGTCGATCGGCCGGGGCGCGAGGCCGGCGATGTCCTCGGCCACGAAGATGCCCTGCTGGAAACCGCGGTGGGCGAGCTGGAGGCCGGGAACGATGTCGCCGACCGCGTAGACGCCGTCGACGCTGGTGCGGCAGCGCTCGTCGGCGAGCACGAAGCCGCGGTCCATCGCGACGCCCTGCTCGTCGTACCCGAGACCGTCGGTGACCGGACCACGGCCGACCGCCACCAGCAGGAGCTCAGCCTCGATGACGTCGCCACCCTCGACGGTGACGGCGACGCCGGAGTCGGTGGTCTTGACGCTCTGGAACGGCGTGCCGGTGCGGAACGTGATGCCGCGCTTGCGGAACGCCCGCTCGAGCACCTTCGACGACGCCTCGTCCTCGGTCGGCACCAGCCGCGGGAGCGCCTCGACGATGGTGACCTCGGCCCCGAAGCTGCGCCAGACACTGGCGAACTCGCAGCCGATCACCCCGCCGCCGAGCACGACGACCGACGCCGGGACCGACTCGAGCCGCAGCGCGTGCTCGGAGGTGATGACCCGCTCTCCGTCGATGTCGAGCCCGGGCAGGCTGCGGGCGTAGGAGCCGGACGCGAGCACGACGTGCCTGCCGGTGTAGTCGGTGCCATCAACGGTGACCTGCTTCGGCCCGGTGAGCCGGCCCTCACCCTCGATGACGGTGATCCCGCGGGACTTGATCAGCCCGCTGAGGCCCTTGAAGAGCCGCGACACGACGCCGTCCTTGTAGGTGTTGACGCCCGCCATGTCGATGCCGTCGAGGCTGGCCCGCACCCCGAACTGCTCGGACTCGCGCGCCTGGTCGGCGATCTCGGCCGCGTGCAGCAATGCCTTGGTGGGGATGCAGCCGACGTGGAGGCAGGTGCCGCCGAGATCGCCCTTCTCGACGAGGCCGACCGTCAGGCCCAGCTGGGCCGCGCGGAGAGCACACGCATAGCCCCCGGATCCCGCCCCGAGAATCAGTACGTCGAAGTTGGCGTCGGCCACTCTCATCCCTCCGTGAGATCCAACACGAGATATGGGTCTCGCCCATCCTTGCACTACCCCTGGTGAGGCATCCATCGGACACCTGCTGGTGCGATTGGGCAGAATTGGCCCCATGGGTTTCATGGACCGGTTCCGTCGCGGGTCGCGGACGAAGATGAGTGGACCGACCCGCGACGGGTTCCGCACCGGCTCGACACGGGTGCGCGCCTCCGACAAGGTCGACGAGCAGCACCTCAACGAGTTCGTCACGTCGCGGCGCGGCGTGGAGGGCTTCGTCGAGCCGCGGACCGCGGTCAGCGAGGTGACCCTGCTGCTGGTGGCGCACGACGGTGAGTGGACCCGGCGCCGGGTCCCGTCGGTGACCTGGGCCCACGACTTCGCCAACAAGCACCACGTGCCGTCCTA
>DASTDJ010000221.1:0-11006 GCA_035710425.1 Nocardioides sp. | reverse complement strand
CGTGGACTACAACCAGAACAACCGCGACCGCACCATCGCGTCGGCCTACTCCCTCCGCCCGCTGCCCGGCGCCCCGGTCTCGACGCCGATGACCTGGGACGAGCTCGCCGGCGTCAACGACCCGGCCGACTACAACCTCTTCACCGTCCCGGACCGGGTGAAGGACGGCGACCCGTGGGCGGCGATCGACGACACGGCGTACTCGCTGGAGCCGCTGCTGAAGCTCTGGGAGGAGCAGGGCGCTGTCGAGCTCAACTACCCGCCCGACTACCCGAAGATGCCGGGCGAGCCGCCCCGCGTGCAGCCGTCGAAGAAGGTCGAGGCCAACTGGGACGAGCACGGCAACCGGATCGATGACTGACCGGCGCGCCTAGGCGGACGTGGTCGGCGCCTCCGACCTGACGGTCACGGGCTCCCGGATCGCGAACCCGATGAGGGCCAGGACGATGCCGAGGACGACCGCCATGCCGGCGACGCCGAAGGCGACGACGGAGGTGAACAGCGAGGCCTGCAGGAACGCGGAGTCCATCGCAACGGCGCGGTTGGGGTCGTCCTGGCCGAGCTCGGCATAGGTCTTCCCGCCGGTGATGTCCAGGGTGTGCTGATCGATGATGTCCGCCTGGCAGTACGCCGAGATGGGTCCGTTGACGTCATCGCCGGCGGCGCAGCTGGCGTCGTCGGAGACGGTGATCCTCTGGTCCGACAGGGTCGAGGAGACGACCACCCAGGTCACCACTCCTGCGATCGCCATGACGACGCCCACCACGATGGCGGTTACTGCGGCTACCTTGCGCATGCCGAGACTCTCCGACGCGCAGGACCGGCCCGCCTCCCCCCGGGAGGGTGAACGCCTCAGTCGCCGAGATCCGCGAGGGTGCGCGCCAGGCCCTCGCCGTCGTTGCTCCGCACGAACAGTGAATAGTGGCCGCACGCCTCGTCGACCATCGTCTGCGCGGGCATCGGCCTCCCCAGGTTCCGTCGGTCCCCGACCGTCAGCACCCGGGTTCCGGGCTCGGCGAACGCCGAGAGATGCAGTGCGGAGCCAGAGAGGCCGGCCACGACGTCGGCGCCGCGGACCAGCTCGATCTGCTCGGTGATCGGCAGCGTCTCCGGATGGACGACGCGGAAGCCCGCGTCCGAGAAGGCGGCGTCGAGCCGGGCGTCCTGCGCCTCGTCGGTCCGCGCGCGGCCACGCCCGTGGTCGCCGGCATGGAACCGGCTGCGCGACAGGTAGACGCGTGAAGCGGAGCCCCGGTCGCCGACGGCCTCGGAGATCCGCCGCCACACCTGTACGGCGGCGGGCCCGGCTCGGCGCTTGAGCACGACCGGACGGGACGGCACGAGCAGCCGTTCGACCCGGAGCGGGTGACCGTGGATGACGTGGACGTCGGCAGCGCCGTACCCCACCAGGTCCATCAGCTGCTGCTGCCAGCTCGGGAGGTCAGGACGGTGCAGCCGGATCCGGTCGGCGCCCGGATGGATCGAGCCGCGGATCTGACGGTGCGCGATCACGCCGCCCAGGCCGGCGGCGTACTCGTCGGGGTCGGGCCACAGGTTCGGCAGCGTCTCCAGGAGGAAGTGGCCGAAGTGGGTGCTCCAGTGCCCGGCGTACAGCCAGGTCCCGCGGAGCCGCTTGGCCCGGCGACTCACCCGTACCTGCTCCGGGTCTGCCGGCACCGGCTCCTTCTTGTTGCCGTTCCACACCCGCTGGGACTCCCGGACGAGCAGTCCGTCGCTGTCGTGCACCGCGCCGCGCACCCACCGCTGCGGGCCGTTCTCGGTCCGGAGCGGCCCGCGCGACCATGGCGTCACGAAGGCGTGCTCGACGGAGACGAGCTCTGCCGGCGGCTCCCCTCCACCCATCCACCGACGCTAGCAAGCCGAGGGCTACAGACCGAGGTCCTGACGCACGCGTCGCCGGATCTCTCCGAACCGCTGCAGCCGCAGCACCTGCTGGGCGCCCTGGAACCGCTCGAAGGTGAGGCCGTCGATCTCCGCCAACGTCAACTCCGGCGTCTCGTCGCGACGCTTGCGCCACACGACGGTCTGCCCGTGGTTGTTGGCGATCGTGGCGTAGCTCAGGTGCGGGCACATGGCCTCGATGAAGTAGACGGTCTTGTAGACGTCGCCCATCCACTGCTTCTCGGTCGACCCGGTGGCCCGCTTCAGCTGGAAGAACAGCTCCCGGTCCGCCAGGGAGGTGAGGTACGTCGGCGGCCGCGTGTCGTCGATGACGATGACGCCCTGTGGCTGCAGGTGCTCCTGCGCGTTGATCAGGTCGCGGAGGGTCTGCTCGTAGACGTGGAGCCCGTCGAGGTAGATCACGTCGAAGACGTCGTCGGGGGCGATGATCCGGTTGAAGTACTCGTCGCTGGTGACCTGGTGGTAGGTCGCCTCCGGGAGCTCGCGGCCCTTCGCCTCGTGGTCGAACCGGAACAACGGGTCGACGGCCACCTTGCGGGCGGCCGGCACGCGCTCGAAGGTGATGCCGCGTCCGACGCCGACCTCCAGGTAGCGCGGCTCGTCGTACAGGTTGGTGAGGCGCTTGAGGACGTTCGAGCGGCGGAGGGGCTTGTCCTGCTCCTGCTTCATCGATCTCCTCTCTCGCTGCCGATCGGGGCTAGGGCACGAACCGCGCGCTCGGCCAGAGCGCACGCAGGTCCACCTCGGGGAACCGTTCGCCGACGCGACGGTAGACCTCGGCCAAGTGTGCCGCCACCGTGCGCTGCGTCGACTCGGGGAGGTCGGCCTCGGCCGGTGCCTCGTTGCTGCGCCTCTCCAGGGCGGGCGGGTGCATCGAGATCCCGATCGCCCGGCACAGAGCGGCCACCGCCTCCGGGGTGAACAGGCGCTCATAGAACTCGTAGTGAACGTCGTCGCCGAACGCCTCGTCCAGGACCTCGATGGTGCGGTGGTACTTGCTGCGCGCGGCGTACTGCGGCTCGGCGTGCTGCTCCAGCACCCGCTCCTCCGCGGACCGGTCGCCCGGCGCGCCCTTCCGCTGGTGCTGCATCCGCAGCTGCGACCAGATCCGGTCGACGGGGTCGCGCATCAGGTACACCGCGACCGCGCGGACCCCGCGCGCCGCGAACTCCTGCCGGATCTCCCGCAGCCGCTCGACCGAGAGCAGCGCGTACGCCGGCGTCATGTCCGCCGTGACGTGACGGCCCGGCTCCCGGCTCAGCAGCGCGGTGAAGTAGTCGTAGTAGTACGCCGGGTTGCCGTACATGCTCATCCGGTGCAGCACCGCGGCGTCGGCCGGCCGCCCCTCGCGCAGGTCGGCCAGGGCCGTCTCGGCCAGCGTGATGATCCGGTTGCGGGACCAGCTCTCCGACTCGAGGTCCAGGGTGTCGAAGACGTGGTACTCCTTGCGGTAGCCGGCCGCGAACTCGGGCGACTCCTGGAGGTAGCGGTAGAACCACGTGGTCCCGGCCTTCTGGGCGCCGACGCCGAGCACGAAGGTCGGAGGCCCCGACGACACACCGTTGGTCGACACGCGACGAGGGTAGTCGCGAGCGCCGGGTTACGTTGATCGGGTGACGTCACTCGGAGACGCCGCACGGGCCGAGGGCTGGGACGCTCCGCCGCCGTTGCTGGCGATCATCGCCGAGGCCTTGCCGGCGTTGGAGGCTCCGCGTGTCGCCATCGTGTCCCGCTCGGCCGACCATGCCCTGGAGAAGGTGCTGACGCGTGCGGTGCCGGGCGCCCGGGTGACGGTGCTGCCCAACTCCTCGACGGTGGCCGACCGACACATCGAGCTGGCTGCGCGCGGCCCCATGGACCTCATCGTCGACCTGGCCCGGGGGCCCAAGGCACGACGCCGGTTCCGCGAGGTGTTCTTCCACCTGCGCCCGGGCGGCACCCTGGTGTCGCGCCTGCCGCGGGAGGAGACCCTCGACGAGCTCGTCCAGGAGCTCCAGGCGCTGCGATCCTCGGGTGAGCTCCACCCGCCGACCACCGCACGCGAGCGTCGTACGACGAGGGAGCGGGACCTCCACGCACTCGCGGCGTCCGTGGGTCGCCTGGAGCTGCGGGGCGGCTTCGTCGTGGTGGAGAACACCGTTGACACGGTCGCGAAGGTGCGAGACACCGAGATGGATCGGTACCTCGCGCTGCGACCGGAGGCCGGTGAGCGCATCGACAGCATCGCCGGGGTCGATTTCGAGTCCCGGTGCGAGGTCCGCTCCAGCGCTGGTCCGGGCTCGGCGCCGGACCTCCCGCACCACATCGAGGCCCTGGAGCTGTCCTTGCGTCAGCACTCCGGCGTGACCTGCCTGCCTCGGCAGATAGCACTCCAGGGCGACGTCGTGATCCCCGCGACGTTCCGGCACCACGCGAAGGAGAGGCTGCGCAACGCCGGCCTGCTCGACTGGGCTCCCGACTTCGCTCGGAGGCCGGCCTACGACGCCCGCCCGCTGCCCGGGCGCTTCTTCTACCTGGACAACCGGTACCGCGGGCACTTCGGCCACGCGCTGACCGACCAGATCTCGCAGCTCTGGGGGTGGCAGCGTGCGAAGGACCGCTTCCCGGACCTTCGCGCCCTGCTGTTCGAGCGGGACGGCTACCCCTTCGCTGAGTGGGAGTACACCCTGCTCGAGGCCGGCGGGATCGGCCGCGACGACGTGCACGTCGCCAGCGAGCCTGTCGAGGTGGAGACCCTCGTCGTCGCGTCCCAGATGTTCAGCATGCCCGACTTCGTCCACCCGGAGATCGTCCGCACCTACCAGAGCGTGGGCGACGCCCTCGAGGCCGACAGCCGCCTGGCCGAGGGCGCGAGCCGGATCTTCTGCTCGCGACGCGGCCGCCGGTCCGGCCACAACCGGGACCAGATCGAGCAGGTCTTCGCCGATGCCGGCTTCGAGGTGATCCACCCCGAGGACCATCCGCTGTCCGACCAGGTCCGGCTCTTCCGCCGCGCCGACGTCCTCGCCGGGCTCGCGGGGAGCGGGATGTTCCAGATGGCGTTCGCCGAACGCCCGAAGCACGTGATCCTGGTGGGCTCCGAGTCCTACACGGCGACCAACGAGTACCTGATCGCGTCGGTCCTCGGCCACCGGCTGGACCTCGTGCTCTGCCGGCCGGACGTCCCGCAGGAGGACCGGTTCAAGCCCGCGGCGTTCCACTCGAACTTCACCTACGACCCGGATCGCGAGGGCCGGTTCCTCGCGCAGGTGCTGGAGGACCTCTGAGGCGGACCGTCGGGCCCGACTAACCTCGGCGAGGTGACCGCATCGCCGACCTTCCTGCTGGGCACGGGAGCCCAGAAGGGCGGGACCACCTGGCTCTACCACTACCTGAAGGCGTCGCCGCAGTTCGTGTCCGGGTACCGCAAGGAGTACCACGTCTTCGACGCGCTCGACGTGAAGGGCCAGGCCTACCGGCGCAAGCGTGTGCTGGACGAGGCGGAGGCCGCGCTCGGGCGGGCGCGTGTGGGCAAGCCGCTGAACGCGCAGCTGATGCACCTGGCGAGCATGTACGCCGATCCCGACGTCTACTTCGACTACTTCGCCGGGCTCCTGGCCTCGCGACCGGACGCCCGGCTCACGGCGGACGTCACCCCGGCGTACGCGATGCTCTCGGCGGAGCGGATGACGCAGATCAAGGAGGCCTTCGCGTCCCGCGGCGTCCGCACCGTGTCGGTCTTCCTGATGCGTGACCCGGTCGACCGGGTGGTGTCCCACGTCCGGATGCAGATCCGGGAGAAGCCGCAGCGCTGGGACAAGCCGGTGCCCGAGGTGTTGCTGGAGCGTTACGCCCATCGTGAGAACGTCCAGCGCACCAGCTACCACCTGACCCTCGCCGAGCTGGACCGCGCGTTCGGCCCCGACGAGCGCTACATCGGCTTCTACGAGGACCTCTTCTCCGAGGACCGGGTCAGGCAGATCGCAGACCTGGTAGGCATCGACTTCCACCGGCCCGACCTCGACGAGCGGCGCAACGCCTCGCCGCCCGCGGAGGTGCCGGACGAGATCCTGCGCATGATCGCCGAGCACTACCGGGAGGTCTACGACGCCGTCGCGGCCCGCTTCCCCGACGTCGACCTCGACGCGCTGTGGCCGAGCCGGCGCTACCTCACCTGAACTGGCTCCGGTGCTGAGGTAGCGTCGCCGGGTGCAACGCCACGACCTGCTGAAGCGGCTCCACGAGCTGCTCGAACCCCGCACCTACTTCGAGATCGGGGTGAGCACCGGCGCCAGCATGTCCCGCTCGCGTGCCAGGTCGATCGGCGTCGACCCCGCCTTCCACGTCAAGCGCGAGCTGCTCTGCGACCTCCACCTGGTCCGCGCGACCAGTGACGAGTTCTTCGCGCGCGAGCATCCGCTGGCGCACTTCGACGAGCCGCTGATCGACCTCGCCTTCATCGACGGCATGCACCTCGCGGAGTACGCCCTGCGCGACTTCATCAACACCGAGCGCTTCACCCACGCGGCCTCGGTGATCGTGATCGACGACATGCTGCCCCGCAACGTCGCCGAGGCCGACCGCGACCGCGGGCGGCCGCGCCCCAACCCCGCCTGGGCGGGTGACGTCTACAAGATCCTGGAGCCGCTGCGCACCCAGCGGCCCGACCTCGTCCTCCTGGAGGTCGACACCTTGCCGACCGGCACGGTCGTCGTGCTGATGCCCGACCCAGCCTCCACGACCCTGCTGTCGACGTACGACGACCAGGTCGAGGCCTTCGTCGTCCCCGACCCGCAAGACGTGCCGCACGAGATCCTGACCCGGTCGCGCGCCATCGCCCCGCAGGCACTGCTGGCCGCTCCCATCTGGGACGACCTCCGGCGCCTGCGTGACGTCGAGGACTCCCAGGCGCGGCCGGAGGTCGCCACCCTGCTCGCCGATGCCGGCCTGGCGACGGTGCGGTGACCTGGCAGGTCCCGCCCTCACCGCACCCGCCGCCCGCGGGGGTATCGATCGCGACCGTGGCCGACGCCCTGGCGACACCCTTCCAGCGTGGAAAAACGCCACCTCCACCCGACGGGGCGCGGCGCTGGATGACCGGATCCGTCCATGACGCCGCGGGGCGGCTCGTCCCCGAGGCGCAACGCCCCTGGCACGGTGACCCGAACGCACCGCACCCGGTGGATCCCGATCGCGTCGACGTACCCGCGGAGTGTCGGCGTCTCTCCGGGCGGTGGATGTACGCCGGCCACTGGACGCGTCACTTCGGGCACTTCCTGGTCGAGGTGCTGACCAATCTCTGGCCGGACCCGGCGGAGGTGGACGTGAGCGGGATCCTGGTGCACCGCAGCTACCGCGGGACGGTCCCCGAGTGGACCGGCGCGTGGGGCGCCCTGCGCGTTCCCGATCTCCCCGCGTGGCAGCGGGACCTGCTCGGCCTCGCGGGGTACGGCGGTCTCAAGGTGCGGGTGGTGCGCGGCCGCCCGGTGCGGGTCGACGAGCTCGTCGTCCCGGGCCGCCCGGTTCTCCTGAAGAGCTGGGCCCAGGAGCCGGCCGTCGCGCTCTGGCGCCGGGTGGCCGGCGCGGCCGGCCCGCCGGACGAAGCCGGCGGCAGGGTCTTCCTCTCCCGTGCGCACCACCACGAGGAGTCGGGCAGCTACCGAGCGAGGGTGCGCACCACCCCCGAGTGGGAACGGCTCGTCGAGGCCCGCTTCGCCGAGGCCGGCTACCGCGTCGTGCACCCGGAGGAGCTGCCGGTCGGCCGGCAGATCGGGGTGGTCAAGGGAGCGGAGGTCGTCGCGGGGTTCACCGGCTCGGCCCTGCACCTGACCGCGTTCGCCCCTGAAGGCACCAGGGTCGTGGAGCTCGGCGACGTGCGATCTCCGGACACGGCCACCGCCACCCAGACCATGATCGCGGCGGCATGCCAGCACGAGATGGCCTTCGTCCCCTACCAGGGCAGCGAGGCGCTCGAAGACCTGCTGTCGCGCGCGACCTAGCCGCGGGGCGCGGGCTCGGGCTCGGGGAGCACCGTCCGCGGCGGCCGTCCCGGCAGGAGCGCCACCGGCATGTCCGCCCGGATCAGCACCCGCGTCTGCAGGTTGTGACGTCCACCGGTGCTCGGGTCGACGAGCTTCATCCGCCAGGTGCCCTCGCCGACCTCGCTGTTGTCGACCACGGCGTCGATCCGGAACCGGCCGGGGCCGTTCTCGGTGATGGTGACGGGCACGTCGTGCTGACCCTGCTCGTCGTGGAGGCGGAGCGCCAGACCGCTCGCCGACGGAGCCTCACCCTCCACCCCGAGAACCAGCTTCACCGTCTCCCCGGAGCGTCGGGCGTAGCTCAGCAGCGGATCGACACGCAGATCGGGCATGAACACATCCAATCACCCCGGGTGGCTTGCTACCGTCCCGGTGATGCTCGGCTTCGCGAGGCGTCGACGCGCGCTCGCGCGTCAGATGCGGGACGTGTCGCTCGAGCTCTCCCAGCGCCCGCATGCCCGCCTCGTGGTGATCGCGGGGACCCCGGAGCGGGTGGCGGAGCTGCACCTCTGCGACGCCGTGCCGGTCGGCGTGGACGTCAGCCAGCTGGTGGGGCTCGGCCTGGAGGAGATGGACGACCGGCTCTCGGCCTACCCCGGCTCGGGGCTGGTGGTCCTCGACGCGCGGCCGTCCGCCGGGGAGGCGCAGCTGCGTGCCTTCGAGCGGCTCTTCCTCCACCTGGAGCGTGGTGACGTCTGGATCGCGTTGCGGTCGCCGCGGGTGCCCCGTGGCAAGCGGGAGCGGCTCGTCGAGCTGGCCGGCAGGTTCGGGTCGCACGGCCCGCAGGGGGTCCAGAAGCGATGGCGCGAGCACCGACGGTCGATGGGCCGGATCGAGGTCGAGACCGCCCGCGTCCTGCTCGAGAAGAACCGGCCGCACCTTCGAAAGCTCAGGGAGGCCGGCGCCGTCGAGCTGTTGAACGCGAGGGAGCCCGAGCTCCTGGTCACCGAGCTGGCGTCCCTGCCGGCGGGCACGATCCGGCGGCCCGCGATGACCGACGTCGGGTCGGCTCCGGAGGCAGACTTCCCCGACGAGCTCGCCTACCCGGAGGCCCGGGTCCGGCGGTACGACGGCCGGGTGGCGCTGCCCGCGGCCTCGGTCGCACTCCACGGGCGGTCGGTCCTGCCGGACTCCTTCCGGTGGCACCTCGCCGAGGACCCCGTCACCAACTGGCTGCGCGACGTGGACGCCCGCTTTGCGAGACCGCGGTCGGGGTCGCTGCCGCCGCACGAGCACCTCCCGGGGTCCTACTACTTCTTCGGCTACAACAACCCCGGCCACTTCGGCCACCTGATGACCGAGGCCGTCGCCAAGCTGTGGGGCTGGGACGCCGCCAAGGCAGCGGACCCGAGCCTGAAGATCCTCTGCCGGGAGCATCCGAAGCGGCCCGGGACCGTCGGCGAGCGCCTCGAGAACGTGCTGCTGCCGGCGTACGGCATCGACCCGGATGACATCGCGTGGGCGACCGGGCCGGTGACCGTCGACGACCTGGTGGGCGCCACCCCGCTGTGGCACAACGCGCCGCCCCACTACGTGCACCCGGCGCTGGTCGACGACTGGCGCCGGCTGCGCGCGGGACTGCCGCAGGTGGCGGTCGCGCCGCGGGCCAGGATCTTCGTCACCCGCCACGAGGGCACGAACCGGTGGTGCCGCAACGGCGCCGAGGTGGAGTCGCTCTTCGCGAGCCACGGGTTCGACATCGTCCGCCCCGAGACCCTCACCCTTGCCGAGCAGGCGGCCGTCTTCGCACAGGCGCGCGTGGTCGCCGGCTACGGCGGGTCCGGGATGTTCAACCTGCTCTTCGCCGGCGCCCTGGAGTCCCTGATCGTGCTCAACCAGTCGTCCTACTGGGGCCGCAGCGAACACCTGTTCGCCACCGCCCTCGGCGTCGACTCGCACTTCTTCTGGAGCGTCCCCGACGAGGCGGACCCCGATGGCGGCTACACCGCTCACCAGTCGGCGTGGAAGTTCGACTTCGCCCGGAACCGAGGGCCGCTCGAGAGCCTGCTCGGCAGCCTGTAGTACCGCGGAAGGCGCCCGCTCGCGGGACCGGTAGCCTCGCCTGCGTGAAGCGGATCCTCCTCGTCACCGGCTCCGGGCGCAGTGGCACGAGCAGTGTCGCGGGCACCCTGAAGCGGCTCGGCCTGCACGTCCCGCAGCCCGAGGTGCCCGCCGACGAGAAGAACCCGCTCGGCTACTACGAGCCGCGGTGGGTCGCCGCGTTCCACAAGGGATGGCTCGACAACATCCACGTGCGCACCATCGACACGCGTCCCCACGCCGGCGACGTGGCGATGGAGTCGGTGACGCCGGCGCGCGAGGAGAAGCTGCGCACGTGGGTGGCCGACGAGCTCGCGACCCGGCCCGCCGACGACGTCGTGGTGATCAAGGAGACCCGCGCCTACTGGGTCTACCCGCTCTGGGAGCGGGTGGTCGCCGCGGTCGGGGCCGAGCTGACGAGCCTCACGATGCTGCGGCACCCGACCCAGGTCGTGCGCTCGCGCGACACGGCCTACCTCTCCGGGCGTAGCGACGAGTTCCGGCTGGCGCGCGAGACCTCCAACGTCGCCGCCTGGATGAACTCCGTCTTCGTGACCGAGCGGGCCACCCGGGGCAACCCGCGAGCGTTCGTGCCCTACTACGACCTGGTCGAGGACTGGCGCTCCGCGATCAGCCGGGCCTGCGAGCAGCTCGGCATCGACACCGGAGACCTCACCGCGCCGCACCCGGTCGACGAGTTCATCACCCCCAGCCTGAACCGCTCCGACGACGCCTGGGACGGGTTGCACGTCCCCGAGTCCCTGAAGGACCTGGCCGAGGAGACCTGGTCGGCGGCCAGCCTGCTGGTCGCGACCCCTGACGACGAGAAGGCGCGCGCCGAGCTCGACCGGCTCGCGGCGGCGTACGCGGACGTCTACGCCACCGCGGCCGCACTCGCCTCCGACGAGAAGAAGGCGGCGGTGCTGGCCGAGCAGCACAAGCTGCAGGACCGCCTCGACACCAAGAACAAGCGCATCGAGAAGCTGCGCCGGGAGGTCCACCAGCTCCGCCGGGAAGGCGCCG
>DASTDJ010000220.1:0-15221 GCA_035710425.1 Nocardioides sp. | reverse complement strand
CGCTGTTTGGCACGAGTTCGGGGCCTCCCACCCGTCACGAACGGCGCGATCGCGCCGGATGGGGCGGTGCCGGGAACCTGCCCGCTCCGATGAGCGTTTCCTCCATGAGCCTGAGAGACTGGACCCAGGCAGGTGGCGTGTACCGTCGTCAGTTCCGTCGTGTGAGTGTCGAGAGAAGTCTGTAGAAGTCTGTGAAGCGCATTTTCAAGGGCCCATGGGTCTGGATCATCCTGGCCGTCGTGGGCGTCCTGCTCGCCCTGCAGTACCTCGCCCCCGGGGGTGGGTACGACGAGATCGCGACCTCCAAGATGGAGTCCTACATCACCGAGGGCCAGGTCAAGGAGATCACCTTCATCGACGGTGACCAGACCATCGAGGCGACCCTCGACAAGGGCGTGCGCGACAGCGGCTCGAAGGTGATGACCCACTACGTCATGGGTCAGCAGCAGGGCATCCTCAACCTCGTCAACGACCAGCTGGCCGCGGGCACGATCGAGGAGTCCAACTCCGAGAACCCCCAGCCCAGCCTGCTCGGCTCGATCCTGGCGACCCTGCTGCCGTTCGCGCTGATCATCTTGTTGTTCGTCTTCCTGATGAACCAGGTCCAGGGTGGTGGCGGTCGCGGCGTGATGCAGTTCGCCAAGTCCAAGGCCAAGCTGATCTCGAAGGACATGCCCAAGACCACGTTCAACGACGTGGCGGGCTGCGACGAGGCCATCGAGGAGCTCGGCGAGATCAAGGAGTTCCTACAGGAGCCGGCCAAGTTCCAGGCGGTGGGCGCCAAGATCCCCAAGGGCGTGCTGCTCTACGGCCAGCCCGGCACCGGCAAGACCCTGCTGGCCCGTGCGGTCGCGGGCGAGGCCGGCGTGCCGTTCTACTCGATCTCCGGGTCCGACTTCGTCGAGATGTTCGTCGGCGTCGGTGCCAGCCGGGTCCGCGACCTGTTCGAGCAGGCCAAGGAGAACGCCCCCGCGATCGTGTTCATCGACGAGATCGACGCCGTCGGCCGGCACCGCGGCGCCGGGATGGGCGGCGGCCACGACGAGCGCGAGCAGACCCTCAACCAGCTGCTGGTCGAGATGGACGGCTTCGACGTGCGCGGCGGCGTGATCCTGATCGCCGCGACCAACCGCCCCGACGTGCTCGACCCGGCGCTGCTGCGGCCCGGGCGCTTCGACCGGCAGATCCAGGTCGACGCCCCCGACCTCGCCGGCCGTCACAAGATCCTGCAGGTCCACGCACGCGGCAAGCCGCTGGCCGAGGGCATCGACCTGGTGAGCGTGGCCCGCCGCACTCCCGGCTTCACCGGCGCCGACCTGGCCAACGTCCTCAACGAGGCGGCCCTGCTCACCGCGCGCAGCAACGAGAAGATGATCACCAACATCTCGCTCGACGAGGCCATCGACCGGGTGATCGCCGGCCCCCAGCGGCGCACCCGCCTGATGAGCGAGAAGGAGAAGCTGATCACCGCCTACCACGAGGGCGGCCACGCCCTCGTCGCGGCGGCGCTCCCCGGCACCGACCCGGTGCACAAGATCACGATCCTTCCCCGGGGCCGCGCGCTGGGCTACACGATGGTGCTGCCCGACGAGGACAAGTACTCCCAGACCCGCAGCGAGATGCTCGACAAGCTCGCCTACATGCTGGGCGGCCGGGCCGCGGAGGAGATGGTCTTCCACGACCCGACCACCGGTGCCGGCAACGACATCGACAAGGCCACGGCCCTGGCCCGCGCGATGGTCACGCAGTACGGCATGACCGAGCGGCTCGGCGCGATCAAGCTCGGCGACGACAACTCCGAGCCCTTCCTGGGCCGCGACATCGGGCACACCCGCAACTACTCCGAGGACGTCGCCGCGATCGTCGACGAGGAGACCAAGAAGCTCCTCACGGTCGCCCACCAGGAGGCCTTCGACATCCTCGAGGAGAACCGCGACGTCCTCGACAACCTCGTGCTGGCGCTCCTCGATCGCGAGACGCTCGACAAGGCCGAGGTCGCCGAGATCTTCGAAGCCCTGCGCCTGCGCCCCCAGCGGCCCGCGTGGACCGGTTCACCCACCCGCAACCCCTCCGAGATCCCGCCGGTCGAGATCCCGCAGGAGATCAAGGACCGGGCCGCGGCCAACGGCACGCCCCACGAGGAGAAGGAGAACGCCGGCGCGATCATCACCCCGCCCGGCGCCGGCGGCGACGTCCACGACACCCCGCCGGTCGCTCCTCCCGGCACCGACCCGACGCCGCCGTCCCCGGCCGGCTGACGCGCTGGTCATGACCGACCCGATCCACCCGCCGACGCGGGCGCCGGAGGACGTGCCGCCGTACGACGCGGCGCGCGCCGAGGCCGCCGTGCGCGAGCTGCTGATCGCGATCGGTGAGGACGCCGACCGCGAGGGGCTCAAGGACACGCCGGCCCGGGTGGCTCGCATGTACGCCGAGATCACCGGCGGCCTCCGGATGTCGCCGGAGGACGTCCTCACCACGACCTTCGACCTCGGCCACGACGAGATGGTCCTGGTCCGCGACATCGAGCTCTGGTCGATGTGCGAGCACCACCTGGTGCCGTTCACCGGCGTCGCGCACGTCGGGTACATCCCCGCGGAGTCGGGCAAGATCACGGGCCTGTCCAAGCTGGCCCGTCTGGTCGACGTCTACGCCCGGCGCCCCCAGGTCCAGGAGCGGCTGACGACCCAGATCGCCGACGCCCTGATGGAGATCCTCGAGGCGCGCGGCGTGATCGTCGTGATCGAGGCGGAGCACCTGTGCATGACCATGCGCGGCGTGAAGAAGGCAGGAGCCCGCACCATCACCTCGGCCGTGCGCGGGATCATGCACAGGGCGGCGACCCGTTCCGAAGCCATGGCACTCATCCACAGCGCGCGGTGATCGTGGTGACCCGACGCTCGGGGAGGGTCCTCCTGGTCATGGCGTTCGCCCTGGCCCTCTTGGTGACCTCCTGTCGCTCCACGCACGAGGTGCGTTCGGGGGAGGCCGGTGCGCCGGCCAACGACGGTCCCAACATCGTCCTGATCAGCACCGACGACCAGGCGCTGATCGACCTGCGTTGGATGCCGATGACCCGCCGCCTGATCGGCGACGCGGGCGTGGACTTCTCCAACTTCATCGCCCCGCACCCCCTGTGCTGCCCCGCCCGGGCCCAGATCCTGACCGGCCAGTACGCCCAGAACAACGGCGTCCGCGGCAACCGGGGGCAACACGGCGGCTACCAGAGCCTCGACGACCCCGAGCACACCTTGCCGGTGTGGCTGCGCGACGCCGGCTACCGCACGTCGTTCGTCGGCAAGTACGTCAACGGCTACCACCCCGAGATGGGCATCCCGGAGGGCTGGGAGAACTGGGACGCCACGGTCCGGCTCGGCTACCAGCAGTTCCTGCAGTACGACGGCAGCGAGGTCTCCCAGCCGGAGGGCTACCACACCGACTACGTCGCCCGGCGTACCACCGACGAGATCGCCGAGCTCGCCGACGGCGACCAGCCGTTCTTCCTGTGGTCGTCGTTCTACGCGCCGCACGGCATCTGCTCGGCCACCAATGAGATCGGCTGCTCGACGCCGCCGCCGGTGGCGCCGGAGTTCGCCGAGAGCTTCAAGGGCGTCCGGCCGCCGTTCCTCGACAGCCCGTCCTTCAACGAGCCCGACGTGTCCGACAAGCCCCGGGTCGTCACCCGGGGCGGCAAGGTCGACGTCGGCAAGACCAAGCGCCTGTTCCTCCAGCGGATCCGGTCGCTGGCGTCGGTGGACCGTGCCGTCGCCGAGATCGTGGCCGCCCTGCGCGAGGCGGGTGAGCTCGAGGACACGGTGATCGCGTTCACCTCCGACAACGGCTTCCTCTACGGCGAGCACCGCTACCAGGGCAAGACCCTCGCCTACGAGGAGTCGCTGCGGGTGCCGCTGCTGATGCGCGGACCCGGCATCACCCCCGGCTCGGTCCGCACCCGCACCACCGCGATGATCGACCTGGCCCCGACCTTCGCCGACCTCGCGGGCGCCGAGCCGCTGGTGCCGGTCGACGGCGAGAGCATGGTCGACCTGGCCACCGGCACGGGCTCCGGCGCGGATCGCACCCTGTTGGTCCAGGCGGGCATCCGCGGCCCCGACCGGCGCGGGCTCGGCTGGGACTACCGCGGCGTGCGCACCGACCGCTACACGTTCATCTACTGGATGCAGACCGGGTTCGCGGAGCTCTACGACCGCACCCGCGACCCCTTCCAGCTGCGCAACCTCGCCCGCGACCCCCGCTACGCGGCGACCGTCCAGGAGCTCCTCACCCGGACCCGCGAGCTCGGCGTCTGCTCGGCCGACTCCTGCCGCGCCGAGTTCGGGCCGGTCCCACCGCCGCTCCGATAGCGTCCGCCCATGATCGTCAGCGCTCCCGGCCGGCCGGTCGTGATGGGCGTCGTCAACGTCACCCCCGACTCGTTCTCCGACGGCGGGCGGTACGCCGACACCGACGCCGCGATCGCGCACGGCCGCGCACTGCAGGCCGACGGGGCCGACGTGCTCGACATCGGCGGTGAGTCCACGCGGCCGGGCGCGACCCGCCCGCTGGTCTCCGAGGAGCTCGACCGCGTGATCCCGGTGATCAGGGCGCTGGTGGAGGACGGCGCGGTGGTGTCCGTCGACACGATGCGCGCCGAGGTCGCCGAGGCGGCGGTGGCGGCCGGGGCGAGCGTGGTCAACGACGTGTCCGGCGGGCTCGCCGACCCGCGCATCCTCGAGGTGGTGGCGGGCTCCGAGGCGACGTACGTCGGCATGCACTGGCGGGCCCACAGCGACCGGATGCAGGAGCACGCGGTCTACGACGAGCCCGGCGGCGTGGTGGCGGCCGTGCGCCGCGAGCTGGGCGAGCGGGTCGACGCGATCCGCGCCGCCGGGATCGCGGACGACCGCATCGTCCTGGACCCGGGGCTGGGCTTCGCCAAGCGGGCCGAGCACAACTGGGCGCTGCTTCGCGGGTTCGCGGAGCTGAGCGCGCTGGGCTACCCGCTGCTCGTCGGTACGAGCCGCAAGTCGTTCCTCGGCACCCTGTTGGCCGGCCCGGACGGCACCCCGCGGCCGGTGACCGAACGGGAGGAGGCGGGACACGCGATCACGCTGCTGCTGGCCCAGCAGGGCGTCTGGGGGGTCCGGGTGCACGACGTCCGGGGCACTCGTGATGTGCTGCGGGTCCTGGAGCGGATGGAGGTGCATGAGTGAGCGAAGCGAGAGAGCGCTCAGGACGCGAGGCGGATGCACCACGTGGGACAGCGGTCGAACTGCGAGCTCACCCGGAGAAACAGTGACGGACGAGCTCGCGATCAGCGGGATCGAGTGCTTCGGGCACCACGGCGTCTTCGAGCACGAGCGCCGCGACGGTCAGACGTTCGTGATCGATCTCGCACTCGGCATCGACTCCACGCCTGCGGCGGCATCGGATGACTTGCGGGACACCGTTGACTACGGAAGCCTCGTGGACCAGGTGAAAGCCGCCGTGGAGAAAGATCCGGTCGACCTGATCGAGACCCTCGCCCAGCGAATCGCGGATGTCTGCCTTTGGGATGCTCGTGTTGAATGGGCTCGGGTCACGGTTCACAAGCCGGATGCCCCCATCGACGCGAATTTCTCGGATGTCGCGTTGACGATCACCCGGAAGAGGCAGGGCAACCAGTGACTGAGACTCCCAACCCGAACATCCCGGACGCGGACACGCTGACCGGTGAGATGCGGCCGATCCGCCGTGTCGTGCTGGCCCTGGGCTCCAACCTGGGAGAACGGATGGCGAGCCTGCAGGGCGCCGTGGACGCGATCGCGGACACGCCCGACGTCTGGGTCACGGGCGTCTCCCCGGTCTACGAGACCGAGCCGGTCGACGCCCCCGACGGGTCGAAGAACTTCCTGAACGCCGTGGTTCTCCTCGACACCACCCTGGCCGCCAACCGGCTGATGGACCGCGCGCTGGCCATCGAGGACGCCTTCGAGCGAGAGCGCACCGACATCATCAACGCGCCGCGCACCCTCGACGTCGACCTGATCGTCGTCGGTGACCGCCGCAGCGACACCGACGCGCTGCGCCTGCCGCACCCGCGCGCGGCCGAGCGCGCGTTCGTGCTCAAGCCGTGGCACGACCTGGAGCCCGACGCGGTGTTCCCCGACCTGGGTCCGATCGCCGAGCTCCTCGAGAAGGTCGGTGAGCAGGGCGTCACCCGGCGTGACGACCTCACGCTGGAGGTCAGCTGACCCCGCCCGAAGGGCCGCCGGACGAGGAGCCACCAGGGAGTCTGCGGCCCACCTCGGCGCCGGTGCTGGCGGTCTGGGCGATCGTCGGGCTGGTCGGCGGCTGGTTGCTGCACCCGATCGCCGACCGGGCCGGCACCGCCCCGATCGTGTCGTGGCTCCAGCCGCTGGCGTTGGTGTTCGTCGCGGGGATCCTCGGCTTCACGGCGTACTCCACCCGCCGGATCGTGCGCCAGCGCCCCGATCTGCTCGCGCCGCACCAGGCCGTCAACCGGCTGGTGCTCGCCCGGGCCTGCGCGTTCGTCGGGGCGCTGGTGCTCGGTGGCTACCTCGGCTACGCGCTCAGCTGGGTCGGCGACGAGGCCGAGCTCGCCGACGAGCGGATCTGGCGGTCGGTCGCGGCGTCGTTCGCGGGGCTGCTGATCGTGATCACGGCGCTGCTCCTCGAACGAGCGTGTCGCGTCGGTTCCGACGACTCCGAGACCTAACCTGACGTTATGTCTTCCCCCACCCGCGGGCCCGTGCGGCGCCGCCAACGGTCCGCACGCGTGGCCGTCGCCTGCCTGCTGCTGACCGTCGGCGTCCTCGCCGTGGTCGGCGGGGCCCTCAGCGAGTCGTGGATGGTGCTCACGGTCGCTGCGGCTGTCGGTGTCGCGATGGGCGTGCTTGCGACCCGGATCACCTACCTCGAGGTCCTCCAGTCTCGGCGCGACGCGGCGACCGGCCGGGCCGAGCTGGCCCAGGAGTACCGCACGCTCACCGCGGCCCGCACCGACGAGAACGCCCTGTTCGTCGCCGACATGACCGGCCGGATCGGTCGGCACGAGGCCACCATCGCCCGGCTCGAGAAGCGGCTCGTCGAGGTCACTGCGGAGCTGATCGAGGCGCACAAGCAGCACGAGCTGGCCATCGAACGCGCCCACCGCGCCGAGGAGGACGGCGGCCGCCTCGCCACCCGGCTGGCCGAGGCCGAGGAGCGGGCCGCCCAGAGCACGCTCCGGGTCGCCGAGCTCGAGCAGGAGCGCGACGTACTCGTCGCCGAGTGGCAGGCTGCCGAGAACCTCCGCAAGCACGCGTGACCCTCGCGTCGCGCTTGTAACACGCCGTTCGCCCACCTAGCACGCCGCTGCAACGGCCCGGTAGATGGGTGGACGGCGTGTTACCTGCCGCCGACCGGGCACAATCACTGCTCGTGATCCCCGAGGAGTCCCGGTTCGAGACCGACCCCGACGAGCTGGTCG
The DNA here is from genome assembly GCA_035710425.1 of Nocardioides sp. GTDB lineage: Bacteria > Actinomycetota > Actinomycetes > Propionibacteriales > Nocardioidaceae > Nocardioides. Next base: position 7,750 of record DASTDJ010000220.1, on the reverse strand, counting down.
ATCCTCCGGAGGGTCTGCCGGCCGGCTGGGAGATCGGTACGCCGGACCCCACCGACCGGTTCGACGTCGCGCGGCTCACGCGGCTGCTGCGGGCGCACGAGAGCCACGGCCGCGGCTGGCCGGGGTCGGGCGTGGACGACGTCCTCGTCGAGGTCTCCGAGCAGGGGCTGCGCACGAGGGAGAACGTCGTCGTCCGTGACGACAAGGGCGAGATCCGCGCCTGGGGCAGCGTCCACGACCGGGCCGGCGGCCGGATGCTGTTCCTGCACATCGTCGAGCGCGACCTGCCCGAGGCGGTCGGCCGGGCCTGCTCCGACGTCCTGGTCGACTGGGCGGTCGGGCAGGCGAGGGCGGTGGGCGCAGCCCGCGGGCTCGAGGTGCAGCAGATCGACACCGGCGCGTTCGCCGACGACGACCGCCAGCACCGGTGGCTGGAAGCCGCCGGCTTCGAGCGGGTGCGCACCTGGTGGCAGATGAGCCGCCCGGTGGCGCCCGACGAGGCCGACCTGGTGCCGTCGCCGGACCACTGGGAGTCGGAGCGCGCGACGTTCCGGCTGGTACGGCGGGCGGGTGACGGGATGCCCGACGAGACCGACCTGCGGGAGCTGCACGAGGTGCTCGAGGGTGCGTTCGTCGACCACTTCAACTCCCGCGAGGAGACCTTCGACGAGTTCCTGCACCGGCTCCGTGAGGACCCGGGTCACCGCTGGGACCACTGGTGGCTCGCCGAGATCCCGGGCGACAACGGTGACCCGCAGCCGGTCGGCGCGCTGATCGGGACGGTCTCGGAGAGCATGTCCGGGCCCGACGGCTCCTACGTTTCCTACCTCGGCGTCCTGGAGTCGGCGCGCGGCCGCGGAGTGGCCAAGGGACTGCTGCACACGATCATCGCCGACGCCGCCGCGCGCGGCCGCGACCGCGTGGGCCTCGAGGTGGACGCCGACTCACCCACCGGCGCCTCGGAGCTCTACACCGGCATGGGCTGGATCACGTCGTACGTCACGGAGTCGTGGCACCGCGACGTGCCGGTCGACTAGGAGCGCGACAACGAGGCCCGCAGCGCCTTGTGCACGCCGTTGGGCGTGAGCACGCCCACGAACTCCGCGCCCCGCTTGACCCCCACCATGGCCTTGTCGTCGCGCAGCATCGCGGCCAGCGCCTCCTCCAGCGTGGCGTCGACGTCGATCGCGGCGCCGAGGTCGCCCATGGCGATCCCGTCGAGCGGCTCGAGGTCCTCCGGGTCGATCGCGGTCACCGTGAGCCGCCGCAGGCCGCGGGTCGCGCCGACGAAGTCCTCCACGAACTCGTCGGCGGGGTGGGCGAGGAGCTCGGCCGGGGTGCCGTACTGCGCCAGCCGGCCGCCGACGGCGAACACCGCCACCCGGTCGCCCATCTTCACCGCCTCGTCGATGTCGTGGGTCACGAACACCACGGTCTTGTCGAGCTCCCGCTGGACCTTCAGGAACTCGTCCTGCAGCCGGACCCGCACCACGGGGTCGACCGCGCCGAACGGCTCGTCCATCAGGAGCACCGGCGGATCGGCCGCCAGCGCCCGGGCCACGCCGACACGCTGCCGCTGACCACCGGACAGCTGGTGCGGGTAGCGGTCGCCGTACGTCGCGGGGTCGAGGCCGACCATGTCGAGCAGCTCGGAGGCGCGCTCGCGGGCGGTGGCCTTGGACTCGCCGTACAGCAGCGGGACGGTCATCACGTTGGCGAGGATCTTCTGGTGGGGGAAGAGGCCCACCTGCTGGATGACGTAGCCGATGCCGCGCCGGAGCTTGACGGGGTCCTCGCCGGTGACGTCGCGCCCGTCGATCTCGATGGTGCCGGTGGTCGGCTCGATCAGCCGGTTGATCATCTTCAGGGTCGTCGACTTGCCGCATCCGGACGGGCCCACGAGGACCACGAGCTCGCCCGCGTCGATGTCGAGGTCGAGCGACTCGACCGCCACGGTCCCGTCCGGATAAGTCTTGCCGACCCCCGACAACCGGATCATCACCTCGGCCCCGGAACCGGTAGCGTCCATGCGGTGACCCTACTCGTCGCGACCGTCTCGGGGGCGGCGCCGGAGTCCGACGGGCCGAGCTGTTACAGCGCGCTGGTCAACGAGTGGTGGTGCGCGCAGTACGTCCAGGACCGGCAGGACGAGATCGTCGACGCGACCGTCCAGCACCTGCAGATCACGGTCGCCGCGGTGCTGTTCGGGATCGTGATCGCGTTCCCGCTCGCGCTGCTCGCGCGACGCCTGCCGCGGCTCGAGTCGACGATCCTCGGCGTCAGCACGAGCATCTACACGATCCCGTCGCTCGCCCTGCTGCCGCTGATGGTGCCGTTCACGGGCCTGTCCATGACCACGGTCGTCATCGGGCTCGGCCTCTACGCGCTGACCGTGCTGGTGCGCGCGATGCTCGACGGGTTCCGCGCCGTGCCGGCCGACGTCGTCGAGTCGGCCACCGGCCTCGGCTACGGCCCGACCCGGCTGCTGTTCAGGATCGAGCTGCCGTTGGCGATCCCCGTGATGATGGCCGGGCTGCGGGTGGCCACGGTGTCGACGGTGGCGCTGACCACGGTCGGCACGCTCGTGGCGTACGGCGGCCTCGGCAACCTGATCTCGCACGGCGTGCAACGCAACTTCCGCGCCGAGCTGGTCACCGCCGCGGTGCTGTGCGTGGTGCTGGCGCTGCTCCTCGACGCGCTGCTCGTACTGACGCAGCGGCTGCTCACGCCCTGGACGCGTGGGATGCGGACATGAGCCTGTTCGAGCTCACCTGGGAGTACCTCACCACCGGCTCCAACTGGACCGGCAACGGCGGCCTGCTCGACCGGCTCGCCGAGCAGCTGCTGCTCACCGTCACCGCTCTGCTGGTCGCCATGGCCATCGGGCTGCCGATCGCGCTCTGGCTGGGACACATCGGGAGGGGCGGGTTCCTGGCGATCAACATCTCCAACATCGGCCGGGCGATCCCGACGTTCGCGCTCCTCGCCGTCCTGGTCACCGCCGACTGGCCGGGGTCCGACGAGCTCGGTCCCTACGGCCGTGCGGGGCTGGCGACGCTGATCGCGCTCGGCCTGTTCGCGCTGCCGCCGCTGATCACCAACGCGTACGTCGCGGTGCGGGAGGTGCCCGCCGACATCAAGGAGGCGGCGATCGGCATGGGCATGTCCGGCGCGCAACGGTTCTGGCGGGTCGAGCTACCCCTCGCGCTCCCACTGGTGATGTCGGGCATCCGGCTGGCGCTGGTGCAGGTGTGGGCCACGGCGACGATCGCCGCGCTGGTCGCGGGCCCGGGGGTCGGCAGGATCATCGTCGACGGCTTCGCCCGCAACCTCTACAGCCAGGGCATCGCGGCGGCGATCGTCGTGGCGGTCGCGGCGCTGATCCTGGAGCTGGTCGCTGCCGGGCTGCAGCGGGCCGTCGACCCGGTTCCGCGACCTTCGCGGCGGACCGAGGGGAGCGCCATGTCGGCGGCGGGTCCTACGCTGTAGTGCAACGGCGGGGTCTCCCGTCGTACCGGACACGCGCGGGAGCTCCCGCGGGACACAGAAGGTAGACATCCATGACCCTCCGCCGAACCCTTGCGGCTGCCCTCTCGGTGGGCGCCCTGGTGCTCGCTGCCGGCTGTGCCGGCGACGACGTCGCCGACGACGACGAGAACAACTCCGAGGGCGGTGGGGGCGGCAGCGTCACCATCGCCAGCCAGAGCTTCGACGAGGCCGCACTGGTGACCGCGATGTACCAGCTGGTGCTCGAGGACGCCGGCTACGAGGTGGAGACCCAGCTGGTCGACGCCCGGCCCGTCTACCTCGAGGAGTTCCCGGGCTCGGTCGACATCGTTCCCGAGTACGTCGCCGGTCTCGGTGACCAGCTCAACATCGACATCAACGGCGAGAACGCCCAACCGGTCAGCACCAGCGACCTCGACGAGACGCTCACCGCGATGCAGCCACTGCTCGACGAGAAGGGCATCACCCTTCTAGAGCCGTCCGGGGCCGCCTCGCAGAACGCCTACTTCGTGACCCAGGACTACTCCGACGAGAACGGCGTCACCAAGCTCTCCGACCTCGAGGGCGAGTCGATCACCCTGGCCGCCGCCCCCGACTGCACCGGTCGCGACGACTGCCTGACAGGCCTGACCGACGTCTACGGCATCAAGGCCGAGCTGCTTCCGTTGGGCTATGCCTCGCCGCAGACCTACAAGGCCGTCATCGACGGGGAGGCCCAGCTCGGTCAGACCGGCACCCTCGACGGCACGCTCGACGACCAGGGCCTGGTGCTGCTCGAGGACGACCGCGGCATCCAGCCCGCACAGAACCTCGTGCCCGCGGTTGCCAACGACTTCCTCGAGGAGCACCCCGACGTGGAGGACCCGCTCAACGAGCTGATGGGCTCCCTCGACAACACCACTCTGGGCGAGCTGATCGCCCAGGTCACCGTCGACCGAGAGACCCCGGAGGACGTCGCGCAGTCGTTCCTGGAGGAGCAGGGCCTGCTCTGAGCTAGACCTCGTGGTCGCGCACCGCGAGGGCGGCGGGGTCGACGGTCGCCGGGTCGATGCCCGGCACGTCGATCCGCACGCCGCCCTCGTCGGTGCTCGCCCGCGGAGCGGGTCGACCGGCCAGCCCGGCGACGTACGTCATCACCGTGGCGGCGTCCTCACGGCGGCCCTGCTCGACCAGCCACCCGGTGAGCCGGTGCACGGGCGGCAGCCCGCTGTGCACGAGTGACCGGTCGCCCCACAGTTCCCGCACGCCCGACTCCAGCAGGTCCCACCACTCGTCGGAGCAGCCCGGAATGAGCAGGAAGTAGCGGTGCAGGTCGCCCGCCAGCACCCGGTCCAGGAAGAAGGGCCGGACGGCCTCCGCGTCCGCCGAGGCGTCGACGCTGGCGAGCGCCATCCGTTTGGTCTCCAGCCGGTCCGTGAGGTCGGCGACCGAGGCCCGCTGCTGGGTGATCGAGGTGCCGTCGTCGCGGATCCGCCAGTGGTAGACGATCTCGGGCCGCACGTCGAACCGCCCGGCGAGGTAGGCCCGGGTCGTGGTCGGCTGGTCCTCGTAGCGGATGCCCTCGGGCCAGGAGAGCCCGGCCGACTCCCAGAAGGCCCGCCGGAACAGCTTGTTCCACGCGAACACGTCGCCCAGGATCTCCGGGTGCTCGGCCGCGGTGACTCCTGCGCGACCGGGCTGGTGGAGCCGTCGCATCCACGGCGGCTCGCGCATGCCCGTCGACTCCCACCAGATGATCGACCCGGTGACGAAGTCGGAGCCCGAGTCTTCGAGCGACCGGAGCATGACGTCGTACGCCGCGGGCGGGACCACGTCGTCGGAGTCAGCGAACCCGACGTACTCGCCGCTGATGTGTCGCAGCCCCTCGTTGCGCGCGGCGCCCAGGCCGTGGTTGGCGGTGTGCACGACGTGGATCCGGCCCTCCTCGGCGGCGTAGCGGTCGGCGATGGCGCCCGAGTCGTCCGTCGAGCCGTCGTCGACCACGACGATGTCGAGCTCGACGCGGCGCTGGGCGAGCAGGCTCTCGAGGCAGTGCGGCAGGTAGGCCGCCACGTTGTAGACGGGGACCACGACGCTCAACAGCGGTCGTGAGCGGCCCCTCAACTTCATGCCTGCACGCTAGTGCCCGTTAGGCTCAACCCCCGTGAGTGACCCCAGCGCCGTCGACCCCGCAGACTACCCGCGCAAGGTGCTCTTCGTCGCCGGCGCGGGCCGCAGCGGGACCAGCACGCTGGCCGGGCTGATGCAGATCCTGGGCCTGCACGTACCGAAGCCCGAGGTGGTCGCCGACGAGACCAACCCGAAGGGGTTCGGGGAGCCGCGCTGGGTGGTCGACCACCACGACCGGCTGCTCAAAGAGGCCGTGGTCCAGGTCAGCGATGCGCGCCCGGAGGCGTGGTTCGAGACCGGCCGGATCTGCACCCGCGAGCCCGAGCGGATCACCACCGCCGACTGGCTCCAGGGCCACTTCGCCGAGAACCCCGAGCTGGTGGTGAAGGACCCGCGGCTGAGCTGGTTCCTGTCGCTGTGGCGGGTCGCGGCGATCCGCACCGGCGCTGCGCCGGTCTTCGCAACCATGCTCCGGCCGCCGGCCGAGGTGGTGGGCAGCAAGCAGACCTACTACGGCAACCGGCTCGGCTCGGCCCACCTCGCCGCGTCGTGGCTGAACATGCTGCTGCACACCGAGCGGGGGACGCGCGAGTCGATCGGCGGCGCCGACGGCGGTGCGCGGGCGTTCGTGCGGTACGCCGACCTCCTCGACGACTGGACCAAGACCGTGATGCGGGTGGGCGAGGAGCTGCAGCTGCAGCACGTGCTCCACGCCAACAGCGAGGCGATCCGTGACGGCCACCGGTTCGTCGACCCGTCGCTGCGCCGGATGACCCAGAGCCTCGACGACCTCGGCCTGCCTCCGAAGCTGCACGAGCTGACCGCCGAGACCTGGACCGAGCTGAACAAGCTGGCCGAGCCGGGCGGTGACACCGCCGACGTCCACACCGCGCTCGACCAGCTGCGGGAGGCCTACGTCGACCTGTACGCCGAGGCCGAGGCGGTCAGCCGGTCCTCCGTGGTCGCCGCCGAGCAGCGCACCAAGCGCCAGGGCAGGGGCGGCGGTCCGGCGGCCGAGCCGCCGCGCGGCGCCGACCGGGTGCCGCACGGCGTACGCGCGATGGTGCCGCCGAAGGTGCGCCGCGGCCTGCGGAAGATGGCGGGCCGGGAGCGACCGTGAGCGCTCACGCCGGCGCGACGGGCATCCAGAACCTCGAGGGCCACACCGACTACGACATCGTCTGGCCGTGGACCAGGCCGGGTGGCCTGCGCTCCGGCACGACCGCGGTGCTGCGGGTGAAGAACGAGGCGCCGTCGCTGCCGTTCGTGCTGCCGCCGCTGCTCCGGGCGACCGACCACGTGCTGGTCGTCGACAACGGCTCCGGCGACGGCACTCCCGACGTGGCGCGGGAGACCGCCGAGAAGGTCGGTCGCGCGGACCGGCTCACGCTGGCGTCGTACCCCTTCTCGGTGGCGCGGGCCGGCGCCGAGCACCTCGCCGTGCACGAGCTGTCGGTGCACTCGCTGGCGTACTTCTACAACTGGTGCTTCGCCCAGGTCGGCACCCGCTACTCGTGGAAGTGGGACGGCGACATGGTGCTCACCACCGAGGGCGAGGCGTCGATCGCCGACCTCGGCTGGCAGATCGGCGACGTGCAGTCGATCATCCGGGTGCCCCGGCACGGGCTCTACCTCGACGGCGACAGCCACGGCTACCTCGACCTCGGGCTCCGCAACGCCGAGGAGTGGGGCTTCCCGATCGGCCCGGACTTCGTCTACACCAAGGCGTTCGAGTGGGAGGTCCGCACCACGCCCGAGCGGGTGCGCTCCATCGGGCTGCCGCACGGCCTGTGCGTGGAGCTGAAGTACCTCGACGGCGACGAGTTCGCCCACTGGACCGACCCCGCGTCGTTCGCCACCAGCTACCGCAACAAGCGCAAGCGCCGGGAGTGGGCGGTGTTCAACGCGCTGCAGGAGGGCACCGTGCTGCCCGGCGTCCACGAGATCCACGCCCCGCCCGGCGTCCACATCGTCGACCACGTCACCCACGACTGGCTCCCGCACGCCCCGCGGCCGCTCGAGGTCGGCACCGTGGTCACCTCCGACGACCGCCGCTGACCCCTCGAGTCGGCTCATCCTGGCGCCGTTTTCTCGTCGAGTCGGCTCATCTTGGCGCGGATTACCCGTCGAGTAG
>DASTDJ010000219.1:0-11471 GCA_035710425.1 Nocardioides sp. | reverse complement strand
GTGATGCCGACGGCCACGACCGCCAGGATGATCGCCCGCGGGAGGAACGACTCCGCGGCCACCTCGTTGAGCGCGATCACCATGATCTCGGCCGAGAGGATGAAGTCGGTGCGGATCGCGCCCGCGATCATCGACCTCTCCTCGTCCGGCCCGACCTCCGTCGAGGACTGACCCGGGTGCTCCTCGTGCCCCCGGATCCGCTCCCAGATCTTCTCGGCGCCCTCGTAGCAGAGGTAGGTGCCGCCCACCATCAGGATCGGGGTCAGCGCCCAGTCGAGGAACTGGCTGAGCAGCAGCGCCGCCGGCAGGATGAAGACGAGCTTGTTGCGCAGCGACCCCCGGGCGATCCGCTTGATGATCGGCAGCTCGCGCTCGGCCAGTACGCCGTGGACGTACTGCGGCGTGACGGCGGTGTCGTCCACGACCACCCCAGCGGCCGTGGCGCTCGCCCGGCCCGCGGCGGCGCTCACGTCGTCGACGGACGCCGCGGCCAGCCGGGCCAACGTGGCGACGTCGTCGAGCAGTCCGAACAGTCCCGCGCTCACCCGGAGAGGCTATCCACTCACTCCACCCGATGGCATGCGCGGCCCGTCCGGCTCGTCCTCGGTCACCACCGCCGTGATCGCCACCGCGTGCCGGGCGTGCCGCTCGGCGTACCCGAACGGGTCCACGACGTCCTGCAGCCGGGACGCCAGCGGGCGCCAGGCCAGCAGCAGGGCGAGCAGCAGACCGCCGATCGAGGTCAGGACGAGGGACAGGTCGGGATGGTCGACCGCCCAGCCCGGGAAGCCGGTGTAGGAGACGCCCTTGATGACGAAGCCGTGGAACAGGTAGACGACCAGGGTGTAGGCGCCCATCCGGGTGAACCAACCGCCCACACGGGGCACCAGTGCGAGGAACGCGAACGCACCGAGGGCGCCGATCGCCAGCACCGCCAGCCGGATCACCACGGCCTCGGCGTCGCTGGCCTCCATCTCGTCGTAGCGGGATCGGTAGTAGAGCCACTCGGTGGCGGCGAGCTGGTCGGTGAAGCGGGTGAGCACGAAGATGCCGACGAGGGCCGGTACGGCGGCGAACCGGACCCAGCGCGCTCGCAACGGCTCGAGGCGCTCGGGCGTGGCCTTCAGCCCGAGGACGAAGAACGGCAGCAGCCCGAACACCCGGGCCAGGTCGAGGGTGTCCCCCATCCAGAGTCCGGCCAAGAGGCTCAGCACGATCGCGACACCGACCCCGCCCCACATCGGCTTGAAGATCGGCGTCATCAGCCGCCAGAAGAACAGCGCCGAGAGGTACCAGAGCGGCCAGTGCGGGTCGGCGAAGAGATCCTCGAGCTTCTCGCCGCCGACATGCACCCGGAACAGGGCGAACGCGCACTCGAAGATGATGTAGGGCACGACCACCGTGCGGAACAGCTGCCAGAACCGCTGCGGTGTGTAGGCGAAGCCGCGGGAGAGGTAGCCGGTGACGAACACGAACGCCGGGACGTGCCAGGCGTAGAGGAAGTCGTAGAAGTGGTTGTTGAGCGTCGTCTGCGGGAGCAGTGTCCAGGCGTGACCGATGACGACCAGCGTCACGAGCCCCATCTTCGCGTTGTCCAGCCACGGATCCCGAGTGGCAGAGGGCATGGGGCTACTCCTCGACCAGACCAAGCCGGAGGTACTCGGCGGCGTAGGTGCCGCTGAGCAGCAGTGAGGCGTAGCGGGCCACCTCGCTGGTCTCCTCGGCGGTCACCGTCTCGACGCGGACGGACTGCGCTGCGGCCGCCGCCTTGAGCCGGCCGCGGTGCTCGCGGACGACCGGGTCCTCGGCGCCGTCGTCGAGGATCACCAGCACCGGCCGGAGGTCGCCGCCGCCCTCGGCGACCGGGTCGTCGAACACGTCCCGCGGACGGGCCGCCTCGATGACCGGCAGCAGGTGCTCGGCGTCGCCCGCCAGCGCGGTGCGTCCGCTCGCGCGCCGGATCGACTCGGCCACGCGGCGCGCGGCGCGGGCGGCGAGCACCGACCCGCCCCACACGAGCGGGTTGGCGTCGGCCAGCGTGAGCGCGAGGACCTTGGCCGGGTTGACCGCGATGTCGCGGTGCGGCGAGCAGGCGGTGGCCACGTCGTCGAGCGCGTTGGCCACCTCTTCGGGGTCGGCGCTGGGCCCGAGGTCGACGCGGTCGAGGAACCGGAGCATCACGACGGCGGTGGCGAGCTGGTCGCGGGTGGCGGTGGGCAGGATCGTGCTCCACCGACCGGCGGCGTGCTCGGCCACGGTGGAGCCGGGAGGGCAGGCGACCACGAGCTGGCAGCCGCGGCGCACGGCCTCGGCGACGGCCGACGCGGTCCCGGTGTCGGCGCCGTCGGGGGCGAGTACGACGACCAGGTCGAGGCTGCCGGCCCACCCGGGGAGCGCCGGCGACGGCCAGGCGACGAACGGAACCGGGCACCACGGCTCGAGCACCGCCCGCAGCAACCGGGAGTCGGGGCCCGCCGCGATCACCGCGCGCGGCCGGGCGTCCTGGGCACGGGAGACCGCCTCCTCCGTCGCCGCGGCGGCCTCGCCGGCCTCCCGGCGGACGCGGGCACCCGACTCGGCGAGCGTCCGCAGGCGCAGGTCGGCCGACGTGAGGGCGCTCTCGTCGTCGAGCCGGGACTCGTCGAACCAGGTCATGGCGCTAGGAACCGGGCTTGCGAGCTTCGTCGACCAGGAGCACCGGGATGTTGTCGCGGACGGGATAGGCGAGGCCGCAGCCCTGACACACGAGCTCGGCGTCCTCCCCCGACTCGACGAGGTCCAGGTCGGCCCGGCAGGCGGGGCAGACGATGATCTCGAGCAGCTGCGGGTCGAGCTCTACCTTGCTCATCGGGTTCACCGGTCCTTCCGGATCAGGGCGAGCACGTCGTCGCGGGTCGCCACCATGGTCGCGTCGTCCTTGCCCTCGACGTTGAGCCTCAGGAGCGGCTCGGTGTTGGAGGGACGCACGTTGAAGGTCCAGTCGGCGTGGCTCACGCTGAGGCCGTCGAGCCGGTCGGTCGAGACGCCGTCCCGGCCGGCGTACGCCGACTCGAGCTCCTCGATCACGGCGGCCTGGTCGGCGACCTCGGAGTTGATCTCGCCGCTCATCGGGTAGCGCTCGAACTCCGCCAGCAGCTCGGACAGCGTGCCGTCGCTGCCGGCGAGCGCCGCCAGGGTGTGCAGTGCGGCGAGCATCCCCGAGTCGGCGCGCCAGAAGTCGCGGAAGTAGAAGTGCCCGCTGTGCTCGCCGCCGAAGATCGCGTCGGTCTCGGCCATCGTCGCCTTGATGTAGGAGTGACCGACGCGGGTGCGCACGGGGCTGCCGCCCAGCTCCGTGACGATCTCGGGCACCGCCCGGCTGGTGATCAGGTTGTGGATCACCACCGCACCCGGCTCCTTGGCGAGCTCGCGGGCGGCGATCAGCGCGGTCAGGGTCGACGGCGAGACGGCCCGGCCGTTCTCGTCGACCACGAAGCACCGGTCGGCGTCGCCGTCGAAGGCCAGCCCGACGTCGGCACCCTCGGCCAGGACGGCCTTCTGGAGGTCGACGAGGTTCTCCGCCTCGATCGGGTTCGCCTCGTGGTTGGGGAAGGTGCCGTCGAGCTCGAAGTAGAGCGGCACCAGCTCCACGGTGTCGCCGAGCCGGCCGAACACCGCAGGGGCGGTGTGTCCGGCCATCCCGTTGCCCGCGTCGACCACGACCTTCAGCCGGCGACCCTGCACCGGGGCGAGGGAGAGCAGATGGGCGGCGTAGGCGTCGAGGACGTCGTGCTCCGAGATGGACCCATTCCCGCTGCCCGGCTCCGACGCGTCGGCGAGGGCGCGGTCGCGGATCTCGGCGAGCCCGGACTCGAGCCCGATCGGCGAGGCGTTGGTGCGGCACATCTTGATGCCGTTGTACTGCGCGGGGTTGTGGCTCGCGGTGAACATCGCCCCGGGCATCTGGAGGTGGCCGGAGGCGAAGTAGAGCTGGTCGGTCGAGGCCAGGCCGATCATGGTCACGTCTGCGCCGGCGGAGGTGGCGCCGTCGGCGAACGCACCCGCGAGGCCGGGAGAGCTGGGCCGCATGTCGTGCCCGACGACGACCCGGTCGGCGCCGACCACCTCGACGTAGGCCCGGCCGGTGGCCCGGGCGAGGTTCTCGTCGAGCTGGTCGGGGACGGTCCCGCGGACGTCGTACGCCTTGAAGATCGCGTGCACGTTCGACGGGTCGAGGGTGTCGGCCATGCGACCGACCCTAATGGGTGACGCGAGGGTCGGTGTCAGTCGGTGGAGAGGACTCGCAGGTGCCCGCGGCGGGTCGACTCGCGACCGGTCTCGTCGGCGGGGTCGACCCGGGACGGGGGCGCCGGGCGGCCGGCCTCGCGGACGGCGTCGGCGAGCGCGAGCAGGTCGTCCTCGGTCGGCCCGGGGGCGGGCCGGTCGTTCGCGAGCCGCAGCACCTCCCAGCCGCGTGGCGCCGAGAGCCGGTCGCTGTGGACCTCGCAGAGGTCGTAGGCATGCGGCTCGGCGTACGTCGCCAGCGGGCCGAGCACGGCGGTCTGGTCGGCGTAGACATAGGTCAGCGTGGCGACGGCCGCTCGGCCGCAGGGAGTACGCGAACAGCGCCGGGCGAGACTCACGCGGCTGACGGTACCTCCCGTCCCCGCCGCACCCGATTAGGCTCGCGGCCGTGAGCAGACGGCGGACGCGCGATCGACGAGGGCGCGGGATGCGCGGGCCCGCGGTCCTGCCGCGCGACCCGGGCACGCCGGAGGTGCGGACCCGGCGGGAGCGGTTCGACGCGCTCGTGCTCGACGTCGTCACCGAGCTCGACGAGCGATGGCAGGAGCACCTCGGGCTCGTGGAGTACGCCGTCGAGGACGCCCCCCAGATCCCCGACGACTGGGACACCGACCGGGTGCCGCTGGCCTCACTGGTCCGGGGCAGCGGTACGACGCCCACCCGGCTGGTGGTGTTCCGCCGGCCCATCGAGCACCGCAGCCCGACCCGGGCCGACCTGGAGCAGCTGGTCGTGACCGTGGTCGTCGAGCAGGTGGCCGAGCTGCTCGGCATCGAGCCCTCGCAGGTCGACCCGCGCTACCCCGGCACCGACGAAGGCTAGGGCAGCCCCGGGCGCACGTCGGCGATCAGCCCGCTGCGCTGCAGCGGCCGCAGCCGGTAGACCGCCGCGCCGTCGCCGGTTGCCAGCACCGCACCGTCGATCGCGGTGTTGTTGGTCGAGACCGTGATCAGCACTGCCTCGTCGGGCAGGTCCAGCACGCCGCCGCGGCCGGCATCGACCTCGAGCCGGTCCTCGGCCACGACCTCGCCGTCGGAGTCGGTGGAGACGACCGTGACGGCGCCGGCACGGTCGGCGCCTGCGACCAGCAGCTGCTTGGTGCCGGTCGGCACCAGCAGTGCCGTCTCGTCGACGGGTTCGGGCGGGACGGCGTGGGCCAGGTCGCCGTCGACGTAGAACCGCGCCGAGGCCGTGACCGGTGCGGTGGACTCCACGAGCAGGCCCAGCGCGTCGTCGGCGTTCCTGCCGCGCAGCAGCGAGGAGACCGAGACGCGGGTGACGCTCTGCGGCGCGAGCACGGCGTCCTCGGTGCCGACGGCGGTGAACACCGCGTCCTCGGTGACGACCTTGATCGAGGCGCGGGTCTCCGACTCGGAGGGGTTGGCCAGCAGCAGCGTCCGCCGGCCGGCGCCCTCGGGGAGCCCGAGCAGCAGGTTGCTGGTGGTGGGTGCCGGCTGCGACGGGAGGTAGTCGGTGGCCGAGCCGGCCGAACCGAGCTCGTCGTAGGTGTCGACGACGGCGGCGGAGACCCGGCCCCTGGTCGTGGTGACGTGCAGCGCCAGGTCGTCGCGCCGCGGCACGCGCTCCGCGAGGTCGATGTGTACGACGGAGCGGCCGGGCACCGCCACGCCACGCAGCGCCGGCGCGTCGACCGGCCCACGACGGCCGTAGGCGATCGCGTCGACGACGGCCGGGCCGGCGTCAGGGTTGACCAGCTCGAGCACCGACGAGTGCTTGGCGCCCGCGCCGACGCCGGTGAACCACTCGTCGAAGGCGGGCGGCCGGCACTCGGGGGCGACCAGCGGCGCGCCGAAGCGGCCGGCGAGCAGGCCCGGCGCGAGGTCACCCTCGGTGGCGACCACCGCCGGCGCCTCACCGGTGCGGACCCCGGTGGCGCGCCCCGGGCTCAGCTGCGCGACCTCCTCCTGCTTGCCCTGACGGACGACCGCTTCGCCGGACGCGTCGGTGTCGCTGGCCACCACGACGCCGTCGTCCCCGGAGGGACAGATCAGCGTCGCCTGGGTCAGCTCGGTCTCCTCGGGTGGGAAGTCGGCTTGCGGAGGGTCGTCGGGCCGGACGAGCAGGACCGCCAGCACGGCGAACAGCGGCAGCGCCACCGCCAGCAGGGTGGTGACGTCGACCCGTCGCCCGTTGGAGCGGGCTGCGCTGCGGCGTCCAGGTGTCGGAGTGCTCATTCGCCTCGCCTCGCTCGCAGCGTGGGGAGGCACAGCACCAGCACGGCGACCAGCGCCAGTGCCTGCAGGACCAGGAGCCCGATCCGGAGCCACGACCGTGGGCCGTCCACCGCGTCGGGGTCGAGCGGCCGGCTCACCTGCCACGCTCTCGTGGCGCGGTCCTCGGCACTCGCCTGGACCAGGCCGCCGGTCGCGTCGAGGGCCGCGGCGACGGAGCCGTCGGCGGGTGAGGGCAGCACGACGTACTCGATCCCGCGATCGGCGAGGTCCTCGACCACGGCGGGCGTGGGCCGGGAGGTGAGGGTGCGGACGGTGGCGGTGAACTCCTCGTCCTCACCGGCGAGGCCGATGATCTCGTCCTCGCCGAGGGTGACGCCGTCGCCCCGTCGCACCGTGTAGGTCAGGCCGCTCTCGACGTCGCCACGGACGACCAGGATGCCGTGCTCCGCGCCGGTCTCCGCGCGCTGGACCATGTAGGCCGGGATGCCGGAGTCGGCGTCGTCCACGAGCGCCTCGTCGGTGCCGGAGATCCACCAGCCGAGGCCGACCAGAGGGACGGCCGCCGCGACCACGACCACCGCGATCCCCGGGCCCCGGAGCCGGGCGCCGACGCGTCGCAGGTCGAGTCGCTGCGCAGCGATCACCACGGCCGTGACGAAGCAGGCCTGCAGGGCCACCACGAGGAACGCGAGGCCGGCCTGGGTCTCGGTCGCGGACAGGGTGAGGGTGACGTTGCCGAGCACCGCGGCGAGCACACCGGCGACGGCGGCCGCCATCCAGCAGACCAGCACGGGAATCCGGGTGGCGGTCGGCACCAGCGCGGCGAGCGCCAGCACGGCGAGCACGATGCCCACCCACCAGGGCGCGCCCATCCCGCCGATCCGGCCCGCGAGCAGGTCGAGGGTGTCGACCGACGGCGTCGGCAGCCTGCCGATGTCGAGGATCAGCGCCGCACCCGCACCGTTGAGCACCGCGGGAAGCCACCACGGGGCGAGCAGCACCGGCACCACCCCGACGGCAGTCGCGGGTGGTCCCCACACGGATCGGTCGGCCACGGCGCCGGGCAGGATGCGGGACGCGGCGACGAGGACGATCAGGCCCAGGGTCAGGCCGAAGAGCCACGCCACCGGGGTGAAGGCCGCGACCAGGGCGAGCAGCAGGCCGGTGCGCCAGGCGGCCCGCCAGCGGCGGTCGGGGTCGGGGTCGGCGAAGCCGAGCGCAGCATGGGCGAGCCAGGGCAGCAGCGCCCCGGAGACGACGGGGCCGAGCCGTCCGTCTCCCCAGGCGCCGGCCGCGACCGGCACCAGGGAGTACGTCGTGGCACCCCACAGCAGCAGCCACCGGGAGGCACCCTGCGGGCTGACCAGGCGCCCGACTACCCGGAGGAACCGCCACGAGCCCCACAGCGCGACGGGCACGGCGAGCACGAGCAGCGCCGAGACCGTCCAGGTGGTGCCGAGCAGCGAACCGAGAAGCGCGAGCCCCGCGACGTAGGGCGGCGCCGGCACGTCGGTGCCGAGCGCGAGCGGGTGCCAGGACTCGAGGTGCAGCCGCCACCAGTCGCTCGCCGACTCGGGGACCGGCGAGAGACCGCCACCGGTCACGTCGCCGAACCCGGCCCGCGCCGCGATCAGCGCGAGCACCACGAACAGGGCGAGCACCACGGCGACGGGGTTGGTGAGGAACCTCGCCGCGAGGCCGGTGTCGACGTACTCGTCCTCGTCCTCGAGAGCGGTCTGCCGCTTGGCTGCCATGGACGAGGGGTCCCGCTCGGCGGCCGCGGCCCGGCGCCGCTCGGCCACGTCGGCCGCCTGATTGGTGGCGGCGGCGGCCAGGTCGCTCACGAAGTCGAGGCCGTGCCGGTAGGGCACCCACCACGGCGACAGCAGGCCGCGTACGACGTCGGGGTCGGCGGTCTGCCGGCCGCGACGCTCCCGGCGGGCGGCGAAGATCTGGCGCGGGCTGGAGTAGAGCGAGACGAGTGCGGCCAGGTCGTCGAGCGCCTCACCGACCGACCGGACCAGCAGGAAGCCGATCATCCGCAGCACGGTGCCGAAGGCCAGGCGGATCGCCTGGAGCGGCAGCGCCCACGGCCGGGAGTTGACCAGCAGCGTGTAGAGCGCGGCCCTGCGCTCCTGGTAGTGGGTGTGCCGTCCGGTCAGCGGCGTCCGGCGGATGCCGCGGTGAGCGGCCTCGGCGTGGAACACGACCGCGGCCGGCACCACCATCGTGGTGTGGCCCGCGGCCGCCGCCCGCCAGCCGAAGTCGATGTCGTTGCCGAAGACCTTGAGCTGGTCGTCGAAGCCGCCCAGCTCCTCGAGCACCTGTCGCCTGACGAGCATTCCGGCGGTGTTGACCGCGAGCACCTTGCGCACCTCGTCGTGCTGGCCCTGGTCGTACTCGCCGCGCTCCAGGCCGGTCTCCCGGCGCCCGGTGCCGGAGATCGTGACGCCGAGCTCGAGCAGCCGGCGCAGCGAGGGCCACTCGCGGAGCTTGGGGCCGAGGATGTCGACCTCCGGGTGCTCGTCGGCGACGGCGAGCAGCGCGGCCAGGGCCCCGGGCTCGGGGTTGGCGTCATCGTGCAGCAGCCACACCCACTCACAGTCGGGAGCCGTGGTCCGCAGCCGCTCGAGGCCGATCTCGACGGCAGCCGGGTAGCCGACCGCGCCGGAGACCCGCTGGACGTCGCCGAAGGCCTGCTCGAGCAGGTCGGCGCTCTCGTCCTTGCTGCCCGTGTCGACGGCCACGCCCTGGGTCAGCGGAGCGGTCTGCGCCCGGATGCCCTCGATCACCGCGGGTAGCCAGCGCGCGCCGTCGTGGCTGACCAACAGCACGGCGACGCGAGAGGTTTCGGGGAAGGCTTCGGGCACGATCCGCCACCCTAGCCACCGGTGCGAAAGGCCCGAAAACGCAAGGAGCCCCGGCCGACGGCCGGGGCGCTCCTCGCCGAGTCCTGGCGTTCCAGCCAGGTCAGACGGCGCGCTTCTTCAACTTCCGACGCTCTCTCTCGGAGAGACCGCCCCAGATGCCGAAGCGCTCGTCATTCATCAGTGCGGACTCCAAGCACTCGTCGCGCACCTCACACGTCAGGCACACCTTCTTCGCCTCGCGCGTGCTCCCACCCTTCTCAGGAAAGAACGCCTCCGGGTCGGTCTGCGCGCACAGCGCACGATCCTGCCAACCCACGTCCTCGGCGTCCGGCTCGATCAAGAAGAGCTCTCTCATCGCCCATCGCCCCTTTCGACCCTTTTTCGACCCTGCGTCCGCTACGTCTGGGATGATTCCCGTGGAGCAACGAACAACACTGTGGGAATTACACGCCTGTCGTAACCCGAAAGTCAAGCCCGGATCTGGTATGGGCTAGTCGGGGCCGCCGGGTGGTTCCCCCACCCGACCGGGCAGAGTACGCGGCATGACAAAGCCCGTTGACGAGCCCTGGACCCGGCTCACCGTGCTCTCCGGAGGGATGGGCGGCGCCAAGTTCCTGCAGGGGCTGCGGCACGCGCTGGCCACCGATCGGCTGCCCGGGGTCTCCCCCGACGCCGAGATCACGGTCATCGCCAACACCGCCGACGACCTGTGGGTCCACGGCCTCAAGGTGTGTCCCGACCTCGACACCGTGATGTACACGCTCGGCGACGGCATCGACCTCGAGCGTGGCTGGGGCCGGCGCGACGAGACCTGGGGCGTCAAGGAGGAGCTGGCGGCGTACGGCGTGGAGCCGACCTGGTTCGGGCTCGGCGACCGCGACATCGGCACCCACCTGGTGCGCACCCAGATGCTCGACGCCGGCTACCGGCTCTCCGATGTGACCGAGGCCCTGTGCAAGCGCTGGCGGCCGGGGGTGCGGCTGCTGCCCATGACCGACGACCGGGTCGAGACGCACGTGGCGATCCCGGACCCCGAGTCCCCGAGCGGCCGCCGGGTCGTGCACTTCCAGGAGTACTGGGTGCGGCTGCGCGCCGAGGTGCCGGCCGAGGCCGTGGTGTTCGTCGGCCTCGACGAGTGCGAGCCCGCGCCGGGTGTCATCGACGCGCTCACCGACGCCGACCTCGTGATCCTGCCGCCGTCCAACCCGGTCGTGTCCGTCGGCACCATCCTCGGCGTGCCCCGGGTGCGCGACGCCCTGCGAGCGACCACGGCCCCGGTCGTCGGCCTGTCCCCCATCGTCGGCGGCACCCACGTGCGCGGGATGGCCGAGCAGATGCTGACCTCCATCGGCGTCGAGGTCAGCGCCGCCGCCGTCGCCATCCACTACGGCGCCCGGTCGGCCGACGGCGTCCTTGACGGCTGGCTCGTCGACGAGCGCGACGGCGACGCCGTCGACCGGGTGCAGGCGGAGGGCATCTCGTGTACCGCCGTACCGCTGATGATGACCGACCACGACGCGACCGCCGCGATGGCCGCAGCCGCGGTCCGGCTGGTGTCCTGACATGCCGGAGGTGTCGGCGTTCGCCCCCGACGGGGTGCCCGAGGTGGCCGCCGGCGCCGACCTCGTCGCCCTGCTCCTGCCCCTCGTCGACCTCGCCGACGGCGACATCGTCGCGGTCACCAGCAAGGTGGTCGCCAAGGCGGAGGGCCGGGTCGTCGCCGGTGACCGCGACGACCTGTTGCCGGGCGAGACCGTGCGGGTGGTGGCCCGGCGCGGGCCCACCACGATCGTGCGCACCCGCCACGGCCTGACGCTGGCCGCCGGCGGCATCGACAACTCCAACGTCGCGCGCGGCTCGGTGGTGCTGCTCCCGGAGGACCCCGACGGTTCGGCCCGCCGGATCCGCGCCGACATCGCAGACCGCACCGGCCGCAACGTGGGCGTGGTGGTCACCGACACTGCGGGGCGGGCCTGGCGCGATGGCCAGACCGACATCGCGGTCGGCGCCGCCGGCATCCACGTCGCCGAGACCTACGCCGGCCGGGTCGACGCCCACGGCAACGAGCTCGCGGTCACCGCGCCGGCCGTGGCCGACGAGATCGCGGGCCTGGCCGAGCTCGCC
>DASTDJ010000218.1:0-12548 GCA_035710425.1 Nocardioides sp. | reverse complement strand
GGGTCGCCGACCACGCACGGACCGTGGAGGTCGAGGCCGACTCGGGTGCCACCAGTACGGCGAACTGGTGGGCCCACACCACGAAGCAGACCCGCGCCGCCGCGCATCGCAAGACCACGCTCGCGACCGCGCTCGCCTCGGAGCGGTTCGAGCCGGTCCGGGTCGGACTGGCCGACGGCCGGGTGTTGGTGGACCAGGCGCAGGTGATCGTGGCCGCGGTGGAGGCGCTGCCCGACGACCTCGACGCGTCCCTCAGGGACGACGCGGTGGCGACGCTGGTCGAATATGCCGCCGACTTCGACGCGAAGGACCTGCGGACCCTGGGCAGGCGGATCCTGGAGGCGGTCGCCCCCGAGGTCGGCGAGGCCCACGAAGCCCGGCTCCTCGAGCGCGAGGAGCGGGAGGCGGAGGCGGCCGCGGTGTTCCGGATGACCGAGGACGGTCACGGCAAGTGCCACGGCCGATTCACGATCCCCGCCCTGCACGGCGCGATGCTGAAGAAGACACTGCTCGCGCACGCCGCACCCCGGCACCGGACCGCCGTGGACGGGCAGGCCCCCGACCCCGGACGGCCGTCGGCGCACCGGATGGGGGAGGCGTTCCTGGAGTACCTCGAGACCTACCCCGCCGACCGGCTCCCCAAGACCGGCGGCGGCAACGCCACCGTGGTGG
Organism: Nocardioides sp.; assembly: GCA_035710425.1. GTDB lineage: Bacteria > Actinomycetota > Actinomycetes > Propionibacteriales > Nocardioidaceae > Nocardioides. The sequence goes on along the minus strand of DASTDJ010000218.1, from coordinate 11,876 downwards.
TCACCATGCCCCTGGACACCCTGACCGGTGGGCTCAAGGCCGCGCAGCTGGACACCGGTCACCGGATCAGCCCCGGACTGGCGAGAAGGTTGGCGTGCCAGGCCGGGATCATCCCCGCCGTCCTCGGCACCCGCTCCCAAGTCCTGGACCTGGGCCGGAAGACCCGGTTCTACACCGAACCCCAACGGATCGCGCTGGCGATCGAACAGGGCGGGTGCACCGCCCAGGGCTGCGACTGGCCACCCGGCATGTGCCACGCCCACCACGACCAACCCTGGCACCAGGGCGGCGCCACCGACCTGAGGAACGGCCGCCTGCTCTGCCCCCGCCACCACACCCGCGCCCACGACCCCACCTACGAGACCACCAAGCTCCCAGGAGGCAAGGTCAGGTTCCACCGGAGGACGTGAGTGCCGGGTTACCGGGCGGGCATCGCCTGTCCATTTGCCTCGGACATCAAGCAGACGACCCCAAGGAAGATGTTGTCCTTCACCACCTCTGCCCTGGACCCCGCGCTCGGCGGCGGCCATCGAGATCTCTTCCAGCCGCACCGTCCAGGCCGTCTCGGTGGGGTGGGGCTCGTTGCAGGGCACGCGATCGGAGTCGTCGTACCAGTACAGCTGAGCCAGCGCTGCCGCCGCGTCGACCGCCCAGCAGGATCCACCTCGGGCCTCGCTCCGATGCGACTCCCGGCGGCTCGGTCCGTCGCTCTGTCGCCAGTCTCGCCGGCGTTCCGCCCCTCAGGACTCCAGCGCGGCGATCACGTCCTTGCTGTGGGTGACCGGCAGGCGGTTCCCCTCCAGCTCGATCCTGGAGCCGGTGGAGGTGTGGATCAGTTCGAGGATCCGTACGTTCACGCGCTGATGCACCTTGACCTCCAGGTCGTCGCGCGGGACGCGGAAGGCCAGCTGACCGGCGGCGCTGTGCCGGGTCGACGCGCCGAATCCGTAGACGTGGGTGCCCGTGACGCCGACCAGCATCTTGCTGGGTAGGCCGGTGGTGGCGTCGTGGGCGTGCGCGCCGGCCACCGAGCCGCCGACCGTGGCGACCGAGTCGGCGAGACCGCCGAGCGACCCCGCGAGGCTGTCGCCCACCAGGCCTCCGGCGAACATGCTTCCGGTGTGACCGCGCGGCATGAACTGGCCCGCGGCGACTACTTCGTCCCCGTCGCCGAGCCCCCGAAGCGCGGACTCGACGATCTGGATCATCTGCTCCTCGGCCATCTGAACCCTCCCAGTCTTCGTTGATCGAGTCCCCTCATGGTGCACCCGATCTCCCTGGGCTCACCGAAAAGTCACCTGCCGGCGGCGGGCGTGAGGGAGGATCTGCGCGTGCAGAGCCTGCGGCGGACGATCGCGCTGGTCGCGATCCTGGTGGGTGCCGCGTGGGTGTGGTCGGCTCCGCGGTCGCAGGTGCCGGTGCCCGGTCCCGACGCCGACCCGGAGGCGGTCGTGCACGCCTACATCGAGGCACTGAATGAGCGCGACTACGGGACAGTCAACGCGATCGACGCGACGGGCGATCCCGACCTGGGGCGGTTCAGCCGCGCCGGTGGCTTCGAGCGGGCCGGCGACATGAGGCTCAACTACGAGGGCCGAACGGCCCATGTCACCTTCCTCGCGGAGTACTCGGGCTCACAAGGGCGTGACTGGTGGGGTTACTACCTCGAGAGGAACGACGACGGTCGCTGGCAGATCGTCGGTGGCGGCGTTGCCTGATCGTCAGGGGATGAGCGCGAGCTTGCCGCCGGGGTGCTGGCCGAGGAGGAGCTCCACTGCCTCGAGCGCATCGGCGAGCGGGTAGGTGCGGGCGACCGGGACCTCCAGCTTGCCGTCGGCGGCCAGGGCGACGAGGTGCGAGCGGACGCGATCGCGGTAGGCCTTGCTCGCCGGCTTGGCGCCCGCGATGTGGCGGATGCCGTCGGACTCGGCGCGGTGGCCGGCCGCGATGGTGACGATCCGGTCGCGGTCGGAGACCAGCGCGAGCGAGACGTCGACCGCCTCGTCGGTGCCGATGCAGTCGAGGGCGGCCGCCACTCCCTCGGGGGCGGCGTCGCGGACGCGCTGCTCGAGGCCGTCGCCGTACATGACGGGGATGCCGCCGTAGCGCAGGACGGTGTCGAAGCTGCGTTCGCCGGCGGTTCCGACGACGCGTGCACCGAGGAGTGCGGCCTGCTGGAGCACGCTGACGCCGACGGCTCCCGAGGCGGCGTGGACGACGACCGTGTCGCCTGCGGTGACGCCAGTGACGTGCAGCATCTCCGAGGCCGTGGAGCCGACGAGCAGGAGGTTGGCCGCCGCCTCGACCGACAGTGACGCCGGCTTCTCCAGCACGTCCGCGGCAGGGACCGTCAGCGCGCTGGCCCAGCCACCGGTCACGCGGTAGGCGACCACCTCCTGGCCGACCGAGAAGCCGGTGTCCGGCGCGACCGCGGTGATCACGCCCGCGACCTCGTAGCCGATCGGCTTCGGGAAGTCCGCGCGCTCACCCCGGCCGACGTGCTTGATGTCGGCCGGGTTCACACCAGCGGCGCGGACCTCGATCGTCACCTCGCCCGGGCCGGGCGGTGGGACGTCGTAGTCCTCGAGGGTGAGCACCTCCGGACCTCCGGGTGCGGTCGCGATCCAACGTCGGGCCATGCGTCGAGGCTAAGGGCCTCAACCGAGGTACTTCTCCCAGGGGCCGGTGATAGCCAGGGTGAGACCGGGATCCTGGATGTTGACGTAGAGCACCTTGCCGTCGGCCGAGAACGACGGCCCGGTGAACTCCGAGTACTCCGGCTCGTCGTCGTCGCCGACGTTGAGCATGTTCCGCGCGATCGCGTACGTCGGGCCGCCGGGCACGCTGCTGAGCACGTGGGATGCGCCGACGCCGTCCTCGGCCAGCACGAGCGATCCCCAGGGCGTCACGGTCACGTTGTCCGGGCCGTCGAAGTTCAGGTCGGGGAACGCGGGCTCGAAGACCTCGTCGTGGGCGTACTGCTGATACGGGAAGTAGTTGACCAGCTGGATGGTCTCCTCGTCGTAGTCGTAGAACCAGACCATGCCGCTGTGCGGAACGGCGTCGGCCGGCAGCTCCTCGCCCTTCTCGAAGGCGTAGGAATTCACGACGTACACACCCTTGTCGGTGCCCCACACCCCCTCGAACTTCCGTCCGCGCGTGACCTGGCCGTCCGCGAACTGGTTGCGCACGTCGACGGTCGTGGCGTCCCGGTCGGGCACTTCGACCCACGTCACCTTGAACGGGCGGCCGAGCTGCGATGAGGTGAGGTAGGCGACGTCGGAGAGGACGTCGCCGTTGTCGAGCTGGATCGCCATCGCCGCCAGCGTCCCGAACGTGGCCGAGGCGAGCCGGCCGCTCGAGGCCGGGCCGACCCGGTAACGGGCTGGCCCGCTCCAGCGGTAGAAGAGGCCGTTCGGCTCGTCGGCGTCCTCCGAGAGGAACACGAAGCGGCGATCACTGCTGATCGCGCACGCCTCGTGGTCGTACCGACCCAGCGCCTTGAGCGGGACGGGCTTGGCGAAGCTGCTGCCGAACACCTCGAACACGTAGCCGTGGTCCTTCTCGTAGACGCCGGTCGCGCCGGTGTCCTCGTGCTCCCAGTCGTCGCCCGCGCGAGCGGTCGCCTCCTCGCACGTCCACCAGGTCCCCCAGGGCGTCGGGCCGCCGGCGCAGTTGGCGATCGTGCCGGAGATGCCGACGAACTGGCCGCGGTTGGTGCCCCTGCCGTCGGTCTTGATGACCGTGCAGCCACCGCCGCCGGTGGCGCCCGGGTCATACACCGTGCCGTCGATGTGTGGTACGCCGAGCTCGTCGCCCGCGTCGCACTCGTGGTTGAGGATCAGGTACTGGTTCCTGCCGTGTCCGAAGGATGCCGTGCCGTCGTGGTTGCTGGGGCACGGTTCGCCACTCTCGAGCGTGGTCTCGCCGGCCTTCGTCATCACCCGGTAGGAGAAGTCCGGCGGGAGCGCGAGGATCCCCTTCGGGTCGTCGACCAGCGGGGGGAACGGCAGGTGCCTGCCGCGGCCTGGCGCACCGAGGCCCGGCCTCGCCTCGGCGAGTGAGGGGAAGGAACCGGTGACTGCGATGCCGACGCCGGCAGCGCCGCCGGCCACGAGGTGACGACGAGAAAGGGTCATGGGGGCTCCAAGGGTCGAGGGGGTGTCAGCGCTCAACGTCGTGCCGCCACGTGAAATCCACCGCCGAGTCGGCCGCCCCTCTTGGCAACGGGTACGTGAACGACGAGTGAGCCGACGACGGACGGTGCGCGTCAGGCGGTGAGGTGGACCTCGACCCCGCTCCTCCCGGGCACCGAGACGTGCCAGGCCTCTCCGGCCGCAACGGGAACGGGCGGGACGACCGAACCAGTGATCACGACGTCGCCCGCCAGGAGTGCACCGCCCGCCGCGGCCACGGTCGAGGCGGTGGTCGCCAGGACCCAGCCGAGCTCGCCGGTCAGCTCCTCTGGCTCCGAGGTGCCGGTCACCTCGACGCCGTTGCGACGGACGGTGAAGGCAGGCCCGGGGCGCTGGGGCCCGAGCTCACCGAGCAGGACATGGCGGTGGTAGACGTTGCCGGCCAGGACCGCCTCGATGTCGTCGGGCGCCCGGTCGAGGTCGGCCAGCTCGATCGCGGTCGCCCAGCCGTCCACCGCCGCCAGGGCGTCGCCGGCCGTCGCGTCCGGCCCGATGTCATCTCCCAGGCGCACGACCACCTCGGCCTCGAAGAGAGGCCGGGTCCAGCCGGCCAGCGACACCGTCGCGCCGGAGGTGAGGAGCCGATCGGAGGTCAGGAACCCCACGAGCGGACGGTCGATGCCGAGCGCGGCCATGCCTGCCGGCGAGCCGAAGCCGACCTTCCAGCCCAGGTGCTGCGCCCCGGCCGCCAGCTCGTCCTGACGCCGGGCCAGCATCCGCGTGGTGCCGCGCACGATGCGCGGGTCGATGGCGGTCAGTCGTCGAACCTCTCGTCCGGGTCGGGGAGGGCGTACCCCGCGGCGTCCAGCGAGCCGGCGCCGCTCCACCCCCAGATCAGCAGCACGTCCTCGTCGGAGGTGTTGACGTAGCCGTGCCAGTTGCCGCGCGGCGTGAAGATCACGTCGCCGGCCTTCGACGGCTCCATGCCGGTGTTGGTGTGGATCTCGCCGTGACCCGACATCACCACCAGGAACTCGTCGGCGTCGGGGTGCGCGTGCCGGTCGTGCCGGGCGCCCGGCGGCAGCACGGTGCGGCCCACGACGAGGTGCTTCGAGCCGGCCCGGCGCTCGTCGATGAGGTACTGCACCTGCATGTCGACCCAGCCCTCCTCCTCGCGCAGGTTCTGCTCGAGGGGTACGTCGTCGACCGTCGTGCGGTACGGCGGCAGCGGCTCGGCGCTCACGCGATCACTCCCGCCATCCGCCGGTAGACGTCGGCGACGCTGACCAGGAAGTCGCGGTCCTTCAGCGGGCTGCTGCGTGCGGCGCTGAGCATCTCGCTGGCGGCCGAGCAGGTCGGTACGGCGGCGCCGAGGCGGCGGCCCAGCTCCTGCGCGAGCACCAGGTCCTTCTGCTGCAGCTCGACGTCGGCGAACACGTCGTTGTCGTCGACCAGCAGGGGTGCCCGGTAGCCGATCACGGGCGAGGCGATCACGCTTTTGAGCGCCGCGTCCACGACGGCCTCGCGGTCGACGCCCGCCTTCTCGACCAGCGTGACCGCCTCGGCGAACGCAGTGACCGAGACGACCAGGGCGAGGTTGATCGCGACCTTGCTGAGGATCGCGTGCCCGTTGGGGCCGATGTAGGTGACCTTCGGGCCGATCGCGTGCAGCACCTCCTCGACGTGGTCGTACGCCGCACGGTCACCCCCGACCATCACCGACATCTGACCGGCGGCCAGCGTGGCGGGGCTGCCGGAGACCGGGGTGTCCAGGAAGTGCGCGCCGGTCGCAGTGACCCGCTCGGCGAGAGCGACGCTCGCGTCGGGGGAGATGGTGCTCAGGTCGGCCCAGACCGTGCCCGGGCGCAGCCCGGCCAGGATCCCGTCGTCGCCGTCCGCCGCCTGCTCCACCGCGGCGGTGTTGGTGAGCATCGTGAACAGCACGTCGGCGCGAGCGGCCGCCTCGCGCGGGGTTTCGGCCCACGCCATGCCGGCGTCCTCCAGGGACTGCGCCTTCGACCGGGTGCGGTTCCAGCCGACCAGCGGGTGGCCGGCGTCCATCAGCTGCCGGGCGATTCCGGCGCCCATCGCGCCGAGCCCGACGAAGCCGAGCTGCTTGATGTCGTTGAGCACCTCAGGGGGCCGCCCAGTAGTCCTCGCGGGCCTTCGACGCGGCCAGCGCCTCGGCGTCCTCGAAGCCGGGCGCCATTGAGGCATCGGTGCCCGCAAGGTACTGATGGTGGTCGATGTCGAGCAGCCGGATCCAGCTCTGCTGGCCGAAGGTCAGCGCGATGCAGCAGCCGAGCTCGACCAGCTCCGCCTCGGAGAAGTGCGCGTTCAGCCGGCCCCACAGGCCATCGCGGTCCGGCTCGTTCCAGGCGATCGCCTGGGCGTACGCAAGGGCCGCCTTCTGCCGCTCGTCGAACCGGTCGGACGTCTCGAAGTTGAGCAGGTCGTCGTACTGCGCCTCCTCGAGGCCCGCCTCCTTGCCCTTGATCGAGCGCTGGTTGCCGCAGAACTCGCAGGTGACCGTGCGCGAGATGTAGACCCGGCACAGCTCCTTGATCGCGTGGTCGCACACGCCGTCGTGGAACAGCGCCTTCCACGAGTCGGCGAACGCCCAGAACGCGTTGGGCGCGTGCGCCCGGACCGCCGAGCTCTCCGGTCGCGGCGTGCCCTCACGGGCACATCGGGCCATCTCCTCCTGCATCCGCTCGTCCATCTCCTCGAGCGGCAGGTAGCTGATGCGGGGTTTCGACATCTGTCCTCCTCGGTTGGTGACTTCTAGGTCTGGTCCTCGATGGCCCGGATGACTGCGGCGCCGTCGAGCGGCAGGTCGCGAACCCGCACCCCCAGCGCCCGGTGGACGGCGTTCGCGATCGCGGCCGCGGTCGGTCCCGCGGCGGCCTCGCCGGTGCCGAGCGAGGGGCCGTCGCTCTCGACGAGGTGGACGTCGACCCGGGGCGTCTCGGAGAAGCGCAGGATGGGATAGGTCTCCCAGTCGTCGCTGGTGATCCGGCGCCGGTCGAACCGCACCCGCTCCCGCACCGTCCAGCTGGTGGCCTGGACGGCGCCGCCCTCCAGCTGGTTGCGCGCGCCGTCGGGGTTGACCACCGCGCCGATGTCGGCCACCAGGGTCAGCCGGCGGACCCGCACATCGGTGGTCACCTCGACCTCGGCGACGACCGCGCACCAGGCGCCGGTGTCCTTGTAGCGCGCGAAGCCGAGACCGCGACCGGTCTCGTCGGGGAGCCGCTCGTCCCAGCCGGACAGCTCGGCGGCGGTCTGTACGACGTGCCGGGCCCGCTCGTCCTCGAGGTGGTCGAGGCGGAACCGGACCGGGTCGGCGCCGGCTGCCTCGGCCAGCTCGTCGATGAAGCTCTCGATGGCGAACACGTTGAAGTGGGCGCCGAGGGTCCGCATCGCCGACGTGCGCAGTGGCGTCTCCGCCTTGCGGTGCCCGGTGATCCGGCGCGGCCCGACGGCGTACAGAGGGGGCGCGTTGCGGGTGGTCCCGCCGCCTCTGGCCGCGGGCGGGTCGGTGGCCGGCAGCAGCGGGTGGGGGTCGTCGAGATGCGCGCCGGCGAGCAGGCCGGGCGTGCCCCGGAATCCTGGACGCGAGGTGTGTCCCTGGCTCCACACGTCGTAGCTCCAGCCGGTGATCCGGCCGTCGGTCAGCGTCGCCGACACGGTCGCGGTCATGGCCGAGGAGAGTGGCCCCCAGGTGAGCTCGTCGCTCCGCGACCAGCGGGTGAGCACCGGCCGGCCGGGGACCGCCCGGGCGAGCAGCACCGCGTCGAAGGCCGCGTCATCGGCGGCGTTGTGTCCGTAGCAGCCGGCGTTCTCCACGTGCTCGACCTGCACGCTGGCCGGGTCGAGGTCGAGCGCGTCGGCGATCGCGCTGCGCAGACCGTGGATCCCCTGGCTGTGGCTCCACACGTGGAGAGCGGAGTCGTCCCACCGGGCCATCCCGCAGCTCGGTGCGATCGAGGCGTGCACGAGGAAGGGCCTCGAGTACGACGCGGAGTGCGTGCCGGCAGGCGGGCTGTCGTCGGCGACGGGGATCTCCTCGGTCGGTCCCTCGCGCAGCCACGCCGACAGGTCGGACTCGTCCGGCAACAGGTCCTGCTCGTCCCACCGACAGTCGAGCGCCAGTCGCTCGAGGGCCCGGTCGACGTCGACCTCGCGCTCGCCGACGACGCCGACGAAGGACCCGTCGCGCACCAGCGCGACCCCTTCGGACGTCCAGGCCGATGGGAGATCCACCAGCCGGGCGCCGACCGACGGCGGCCGGAGCACCCGCCCGTGGAGCAACCCCTCGGGTCGCAGGTCGGAGATGAAGCGCGGGCGACCCAGCACCTTGTCGGGCAGGTCGAGCCGCGGCGCGCTCCGGCCCACCTCGCGGGCCGGCGCCGGCGGAGCGAGGGGGATGCCGGTCAGGTCGGTGTCGGGGTCCAGCTGGCGGATCAGGTCGACGTACTCGGAGATCGGCTCGACCGGCCCCTCGGTGAGCGTGCGGACCGCAGCGCCCAGGTAGCGCAGCGCCGGTCCCGTCTGCACCACCGACAGGCTGCCGGACGTCAACCCCTGGTTCGGGCCGTGCCCGGTGTGCGTCGGCACCATCCGGAGCGCCGCGATCGGCAGGCAGAGGGCGTCCGCGGCGATCTGGGCGAGCGCGGTGACGATGCCCTGTCCCAGCTCCACCTTCCCGACGTGGATCTCGACGTGGGTGTCCGAGACGGACAGCCAGGTGCCCAGCCGTGCGTTGTCGGCGATGTGGGCGGGGACCGTCTGGTCGGTCATGGCTGCGCGTTCACCGCCGTGACCGCCTCGATGATGCGCTGCTGAGAGCCGCAGCGGCACAGGTTGCGGTCCAGCGCCTCGGCGATCCGCGCGCGGTCCGCGGTCGGCTCCGACTCGAGAAGCGCGGCCGCCCGGACCACGATCCCGGCGATGCAGAATCCGCACTGGGCCGCCTGCCGGTCGAGGAGCGCCTGCTGCACCGGGTGCGGGCCGCGCTCGTCCGAGAGCCCCTCCACGGTGGTGACGGCCTGGCCCTCCGCCTGCCACAACGGTGTCTGGCAGGACGGGACGACAGCGTCGCCGAGGCGCACGAAGCAGGCGCCACAGAGCCCCTGGCCGCAGCCGAAGCGGCTGCCGACCAGCCCGAGCTCGTCGCGGAGCGCCGTCAGCAACGGGGTGTCGGCGTCGCTGGTCAGGTCCACCTCCGACCCGTTGACCGTCAGCCGGGTCACGGCACCTCCTCGAAGACCCCGGGATGGTGGCCCAGCTCGATGCGGGTGCGCCGGATGTGGCCCTGCAGGTAGCGCTCGGCGTCCACCGGGTCGCGGCGAACGACAGCGTCGAGGATCAGCCGGTGCTCGGCGTTGACCACCCACATCCGGCTCCGGCCGCCCATCTGCACGAACATTCGGCGGTGGTGCTGGGTGGAGTTCCACAGTCGGGTGACCATGCTGTTGAGCGGGTCGAGCGCGCAGCCGCTGTAGGTGAGCATGTGGAACTCGCGGTCGAGGTCGAGGAACCGCTCTACGTCGGTGTTGCTCTCGATCTGCTGCTGTACGTCGTCGAGCCGCTCGTGCTCCTCCTCGGTGAGCTTCGGCAGGCTCTCGATCAGGGCGAGCGGCTCGAGGCGCTCGCGCATCTGGTAGATCACGTCGACGTCGTGCTGGCTCAGCCGCGGGACCCGTGAGCCCTTGTTGGGCTCGTGCTCGGTGAGCCCCTCGGCCTCCAGCATCCGCAACGCCTCGCGCACCGGCAGCCGACTCGCGCCGAACCGTTCCGCGATGTCCTCCTGACGGATCCGGTCGCCGGGCCGGAACCGTCCGTGCAGGATCTCCTCGCGCAGGAACGCCGCGATCCGGGCGCTCGCGGCGCCGCCGGTGTCGGTCGCGGTCTGTGGCTCCTGGCTCATGACCGCTCCCGGTCGAAGGCCTTGCCACCGGGGTAGGAGACCAGCTCGAACTGCATGCCCCACGGGCTGAGGAAGTAGATCCATCGGTTGCCCTCGGCCGGCCCCTTGCTGGCCGTCGGGCCGTCGAACACCTCGACCCCGGCGGCCTGCAGGTGCTCGATGGCGGCGTCCAGGTCGTCGACGTACATCGCGACGTGGTGACCGCCGATGTCGCTGTTGCGGGGCTGCATCCGGCGCTGGTCGGGGGCGTCGTACTCGAACACCTCGAGCAGGGTCTCGCCGCCACATCGGTAGAACCGGTTGTTCATCTCCGCGCGCGGATGGACGGCGAGGTGGGTGGCCATCCAGTCGTCGTCGTGGCGGAACGGGCCGAGGGAGTAGAGGTACTCGAACCCCAGGACGTCGACCAGGAAGCTGTGCGCCTGGTCGAGGTCGGGCACGGTGAAGCCGATGTGGTCGACGCGGCGCAGCCCGGGCAGCGGCATCGGCGCTCCTCTCGTGCGACTTCCGTGCGATTGGATCCCAAATAACGTCGCACACCGGATCCGCGCGTGTCCAGAGCCGCCCGAGATCTGGATTTGGGATCCAAACGTGTGGCACGGTGGTGCCGAGCGAAGGAGCCGTCATGCCCGAGCACCACCGGTTGGCGCCCGCCTCACCCTGGGTAGAGGTGGTGGCCGACGCCGCGGACTGGGACGCCGCCGACCCTGCACTGCTGCGCACGATCCACACGCAGCTGGTGTGGATCCGCGCCTTCGAGCAGTACGTGCTCGAGCTCGCCGGCGCCGGGCTCGTGCACGGCCCCGCCCACTCCAGCATCGGGCAGGAGGGCGGCGCCGTCGGCTCCGTGCTCGCCCTCACGACCGACGACACGGTCAACGGGTCGCACCGCGGCCACCACCAGTTCCTGGCCAAGGCGCTCCACCACGTCGAGCCGAAGGGGATGGATCCCCTCGACGAGCCGACCGACGAGGTGCGCGACATCCTGCAGCGCACCCTCGCCGAGATCTGCGGGCTCGACCGCGGATGGACCCACGGTCGCGGCGGGTCGATGCACCTGCAGTGGCGCGAGGCCGGCGCCATGGGCACCAACGCCATCGTCGGAGGCGGCGTGCCGCAGGCCGCAGGGTTCGCGTGGTCGCACCGGCAGGCCGGCACCGACGCGGTGTCGGTGACCTACTTCGGCGACGGCGCCGTCAACATCGGTTCGACGTTGGAGACGATGAACCTCGCGGCGGCCTGGTCGCTGCCCGTGTGCTTCTTCATCGAGAACAACCAGTACGCCGTCTCCACGTCCGTGCACGAGGCCACCGCCGAGCCCCGGCTCTCCGCCCGCGGGCTCGGCTTCAACATCGCGAGCTGGAAGGTCGACGGGATGGACCCGCTCGCGGTCCACCTGGCGATGACCGAGGCGGTCGAGCACATGCGCCGCGGACGCGGGCCGACGGTCGTCGAGGTCGACACCTATCGGTTCTTCCACCAGAACGGCGGGTTCCCCGGCAGCGCGTTCGGCTATCGCGACAAGGAGGAGGAGCGCGCCTGGCGGGCGCGCGACCCGCTCGCGCAGTCCGCGGCTCACCTGGAGCGGCGGGGCCTCCTCACCGCCGACGAGTCGGCCGCGTCGGTGGCCCGCGCCAAGCGGGTGATGGAGGAGATCGGGCAGACCCTGCTCGAGCCGGACCCCGGCGGCAAGCCCGGCGCGCGGCGGATCCGCGCGGCCGAGTGGCCCGACCCGGCCTGGGTCGACGTCGGCATCCGCGGTGACCTCTCGGAGATGGAGGGCGCGCCGGTCGCGGACGACGTACGCG
>DASTDJ010000217.1:0-8544 GCA_035710425.1 Nocardioides sp. | reverse complement strand
GAGGCGCCGGCGGGCACGGGAGCAGGCGCGGCCGCGACCGCCGCCTCGACCAGGCCCATGGCGCCGACCAGCACGACGGGGACGAGCGAGTCGGCCAGTTGCTGCTGCGCCCCTTCCACCTCGGTGCGCGCGGCCTTGCAGGCCGAGCAGCCGTTGAGGTGCTCGGCCACCTTCGCCGAGGGGCGGCGACCCAGGTCACCCCGGACGTGGCGACCGAGCCGCTTGCGCGTCCACTGACAGTGCTCGTTCACGGACGCCGCGGCTCCGTGGTGGTCGAGGTAGGCGCCCTGGAGCCGGTCGCGGGCCCGGTCGACGGTCGAGGTGACCGAGGCCGGCGTGACGCCGAGCAGCTCGGCGACCTCCTCAGCACTGCGACTCTCGACGTCGGTGTGCCACAGGACCTGCTGCCAGTTGCCCGGGAGGTCGGCCAGCGCCGCGGTGGCGCCGACGGCGTCGAGCTCGGGGCCCGACGCGGGCTCGGTCGGCCGGACGTAGGTGCCACCCGCCGAACGGTGCAGGTCGCGCATCGTCGTGAGCAGAAGGGGCCGGAAGCTCATGCTCGGCCCGCGCCCCGCACGCACCTGCCCGAAGGCCCGCGCGAACGACTCCGCGACCAGCGCGTCGGCACCGGCGGGCCCGGCCAGGATCGTGGCGAGCCGACGAGCCGACGCGACGTGTCCGGCGTACAGACGCTCGACCGCGGCTCGCTCGCCCGCGCGGGCACCCCGCAAGAGCGATTCCTCGCTCGCCGCTGCGGGCTCACCCTGCGGTGGGCCCCATGCCCCGGTCATGTGTCGTCCATTTCGTCGAACGGGAGCGGTCCCGCCGGGTCGCCCGAGGTATCCGCTCTGTGAATGCCCATCATGCGTGGGCCGACCAGGGATCGTCGACATTTCAGCCAATAAATAGGTTCGCTCCCGTACTGCAGCGGATCGGCCGTCCCGATGCGTTGATAGGGGGAAGGCACACGAAGGAGCGCGGGTGAGATCGGACTTCGAGAGGTACGTGGAGGCCCGTACGGGGGCGCTCCTCCGGCTGGCGTACCTGTTGACCGGCGACCGCCACTTGGCCGAGGACCTGGTGCAGGAGGTGCTCGGGCGCGCCCACCGGCGCTGGGGACACATCCAGAGGGCCGAGAACCCGCACGCCTACGTACGCCGGATGATCGTCAACCAGCACATCAGCTGGCGTCGGCGGCGGAGCGCCTCGGAGATCCCTCTGGCACCGACCGCGGTGCCGGACAGGTCCTTCGCGGCGACTGACGACCCGGTCCTCCAGCGCGACGTCACGTGGCGGGCGCTCCAGCGGCTGCCACACCGCCAGCGGGCGGTGCTCGTGCTGCGCTACTACGAGGACCTCACCGACGCGGAGATCGCGCTGACGCTCAACGCTGCGGTGGGCACCGTCCGGAGCCTCGCGGCCCGCGCCTTCGCCCGCCTGCGCCAGGACCCGTCGCTCGCCGACCTCGACACCCACCCGATCACGACCCAGGAGATCCGATGACTCACATCGAGGAGCTCGTCCGCGACACCATGGCCCGGCACGCCGAGGACGCGCCCCCGGCCGGACCGGTCGTCGAGCGCGCCCTCACTAAGCGAGGAGTGCGGCCCCGAGGGCGGATCGTCGCGCTGGCCGCGCTCGGGACGGCGGCCTCGATCGCGGCCGCCGTCGCCTTCGGCCTCGTGGTCGGAGCGGGACCCGGCGACGTCGACTCCGGCACCGCTGACTCCAGCCCCACACCGGGGCGGGACGTCGCGGTCGACGTACGCACCGTGGAGATCTACGCCGCCGCGATCGACCGCGCCATGACCGAGTTCGTGATGGGCCCGGACCACCCGGACGTGCCGGAGAGCATGGACGTCGCCGGCCCCGTGGACGAGGCCGAGCGGGGCGCCATCTCCGAGGCGGTCGCCGACGTCACGGTCCTGCACTGGGTCGACGACCTCCCGTGCATCGAGTGCGGCGACGCGTCGCGACCGGGGCTGCGGCTGCGTCCCATCGAGGACACGAGTGACGCCGGTCGGGTCGAGGTCGACGGGTACGTCATGGACCTGGTGCGCGGACCGCGCACGAGCCTGCACACCCACATGCTGGGCTACGTCATCGAGGAGCACGCCGGCACCTGGGAGTACGCCGGCCCGGTGCCCACCGGCCCCCCCAACCCGATCTGCGACGGCATCCCCGCGGGCGAGCCGCGGTGCTGATACATCCCGCCTAGCCGGCGAGGCCCTCGAGTGCCTGACGCACCTGGGCCTCGGGGACCTCGTGACCGAGACCGTCGATGACGTCGAGGCGGAAGCCCGCACCGGCCAGGGACTCACCGACCGCGGAGACGTCGTCGAGCAGGTCGTCCTCGCCGCCGACCAGGATGCGAGCGGGAGCGAGCTCCGCGCCTGGCGCCACGGACGGCAATGCCGCGGCTGTGAGGGCCGGCGCCACGGCGATGACTCCGGTCACGGGCACGGGCCGGCTCCGCAGCGCCCAGTCGATCGCGATCCGGCCGCCGGCCGAGAACCCCGCGACGTACAGCGGCGTGCCGGTCTCGATGCCGTGGGTGGTCAGTGCGTCGGGGAGGTCGGCGGCCGAGGCCGCGTCCGGACCCCAGGTGCGATAGCTCGGAGACGTACGCCGGGAGGACCGCACGGCCAGGACAGTCAGACCCGTCTCGACGGCGGCTCCCCACGCGCGCACGGCGTCCGCCGCGTCCTCCTCGGCTCCGTGCAGAGCGACGAGCACGCCGCGCGGTGCACCCTCCGGCTCGAGCAGGAGGTCGCCGGACCGGTCCAGGGCCTGACCGGCTTCCCACCTCGGCGCGCTGGTCGCGACCAGTGCCTCGAAGTCGGGCCGGCTGCGTAGCGCCGCGAGGTCGTCCTCGTCCCGGAGCACTGCGGGATCCCACCAGCCGCCGGCGTCCGTAGCGGCTTCGAGGGCGGCCAGAGCGGCGTCGGGCTCGCCGGAGGCACCGAGCAGGCAGGCCCGGTGGTAGGCGAGCTCCGCCTGCCAGGCGTCCAGCTCCTCCGGCACGGAGTCGAGTCGCGCCAGGCCGTCGGCGAACCGCCCCTCGCCGTAGGCCCTGAAGACGTCGTCGACGACGGCGAGGTACTGCTCGCGCGCGCTCAACGACCGTCGCCCGCCGGGACCGTCGACTCCTCGACCGCCGGCGCCATCCTCGGCGGGGTCGGCGCCACGCCGCGGCGCTCGTCCGCCTCCGCCCACACGCGCACCAGGTCCACCGGCCAGACCTCCTCGGTCGTCCCCGCCAGCTCCTCGCGCGTCCACCAGCGGTGCGCCGTCATGGTGAGCCGCTCCTCCTCGGTGTGGCCGGCGTCGGAGACCTCGAAGGCAGGCACCCAGCACGCGAAGAACACGTCCTCCTGGTCGATGACGATGTCGCTGTAGCCGTGGATGACGGGCCGGACCAGGATCGGGCCGACCAGCGCCGACGGTGTGATCCGGACGCCGGTCTCCTCCTCCAGCTCCCGGACCGCGGCGTCGAGATCGGACTCGCCCGCGTCGATGCCGCCCCCGGGCGTGATCCACCAGCCGCTCCCGGGGATCCCCGGGTCGGAGTCGGCGAAGAGCAGGATGCGGTCGCGGTCGTCGACGAGGAGTACCCGCGCGGTCCTCCGTTGCTGCCGGGGCCGTTCAGCCGGTGGGACGGGAACGAAGCTGCGGCCGCCGGTCACGCACGCGACGGTAGACGACCGCCCCCCGCTACTTCACGTTCGCGGTCGCGTCGGCCAGAGCGGTGACGAAGGTGTCGAGGGAGTAGCCGAGGGACAGCGCCGTCGGCGGTGAGACCGAGGCGATGACGTCCGGGCCGACGACGTTGGCGATGGTCTCGTCCTGGAACTGCTGCATCGACGCCGTCGCGTCGGAGGACAGGAACGCCTCCTCCGCCTCGGGGGTGTCGTGGTACGACAGCAGGACGTCGGACGTGATCTTGTCGGTCTCCTCGTAGGAGATCGTGTAGTAGAACGTCGACTCACCCGTGTCGTTCTCTGCGACGCTCGGTGCGACCTCGAAGCCGAGGTCGGTGAGGAACTCCACCCGCGGGTCGGCCTCGCTGTAGACGTAGAAGTCGCCGGAGTCCCACACGGCCGCGATCGTCTTTCCCTCGAACTCCGGGTGCGCCTCTGCGGCCTCGGCCACCTCGGCGTCGATGTCGGTGAGCAGCTGCTCGGCCTCGTCCTCCTTGCCGAGCGCCTGGCCGGTGATGGAGATGACGTCGCGCCACGGCGTCGACCACGCCTCACCCGGGTAGGCGACGGTCGGGGCGATCTCGGAGAGCTTGTCGTACTGGTCCTCGGTGATGCCGGAGTACTGCGCCAGGATCACGTCGGGCTTCGCCGCGAGGATCTCCTCGTACGGCGGCTCCTCGGTCTCGCTCAGCATCGTCGGGGTGTCGGCCCCCTGCTCCTCGAGCTCCTCGGCGAGCCAGGGCAGCAGCCCGTTCTCGTCGCCGCCGTAGGACTGCGTCGGGATCGCGACGGGGGTAACGCCGAGCGCGATGACGGCGTCGGCCGAGCCCCAGCCCCAGGTCACCACGCGCTCCGGCTCCTCGGTGATCTCGGTGCTGCCGAAGGCGTGGTCGATGGTGACCGCGGCGAAGTCGCCGCCGTCACCGCCGTCGCTGCCGCCGTCGGAGTCGGAGTCGGAGCCGCAGGCGGCCAGGGTCAGGGAGAGGGCCAGCAGCCCTGCTGCCGCGAGGGGCGTGAACGTGCGTCGCTTCATGTTAGGTGAGCCTAACCTATCGAGAGCTAGCCCTCCCGCCGGGCCCGGACGTGCCCGGAGACCGGGACGACCATCGGGTCGCCGGTGACCGGGTCGGGGACGATCCGCGCCTCGAGCCCGAACGCCTCACGCACCAGCTCCTCGGACAGGACCGTGCGCGGGTCGCCCGCCTCCAGCACCCGGCCGCCGCCCATCACGACCAGGTGGTCGGCGTACCGGACGGCCAGGTTGAGGTCGTGCAGCACCATCACGATGGTGGTGCCGCGTTCGGCGTTCAACGCGCCGAGCAGGTCGAGCAGGTCGATCTGGTGCGCGACGTCGAGGAACGTCGTCGGCTCGTCGAGCAGCAGGATCTCGGGCTGCTGGGCCAGCGCCATCGCGATCCACACCCGCTGCCGCTGACCACCCGAGAGCTCCTCGACGCGGCGTCCGGCGAGCTCCGCCGTGCCGGTCACGGCCAGTGCGCGCGCCACGATCCGGTCGTCCTCGAGGCTCCAGCGCCGGAACACCCCCTGGTGCGGGTGCCGGCCGCGGCCGACGAGGTCGCTGACCGAGATGCCCTCGGGTGCCAGCGGCTGCTGCGGCAGCAGTCCGAGCACCCTGGCCACGGCGCGCGGCGCCAACCGCGCGATGTCGTCACCGTCGAGCAGCACCGTGCCGGCCTGGGGGCGCAGCAGCCGCCCGATGCCGCGCAGCAGCGTGGACTTGCCGCACCCGTTCGCCCCCACGATCACGCTGACCTGGCCGGGCGGGACCGCCAGGGAGAGGTCGTGGACGACGGGGGCGCCGTCGTAGGCGAGCCGCAGCTCGCGGGTCTCCAGGGTGTGGGCGGTGGTCATGTCGATCAGGTCCTTCTCGAGGGCTGGGAGGTGGCGAGCAGCCAGATCAGGTAGGGGCCGCCGACCGCACCGGTGACCACGCCCACCGGCAGCTTGAGGTCGTCGAAGGCGTGCTGGGCGACGACGTCGGAGAGGACGACGACCAGAACGCCCACCAGGGCGGCCTGGATCAGCGCGGGCCGGCCGTCGCCCACGAGCCGACGAGCGATCGGCCCGGCGGTGAGGGCGACGAAAGCGATGGGACCGGCCGCCGCGGTGGCGACGGCGGCGAGGAAGGTGCCGATGACGATCGCGGCCACGCGGGTGCGGCCGGCGCGGGTGCCGAGCCCGACCGCGACCTCGTCGCCGAGCTCGAGGATGTCGAGCGAGCGCGCGAGCATCAGGGCGAGTGGCGCCAGCACCGCGAGGGCGAAGGCCAGGCGGAGGTTGCCCTCGTCGGTGGCGCCGGACACCGAGCCGGTCATCCACACCAGGGCGGAGCGGGCGTCCTCGATGCGCGCACGGCTGAGCAGGTAGCCGAGCACCGAGGCGCACATGAACGCCAGCGCGACGCCGCACAGGACGAAGCGGTAGCCGGTCACGCCACCCCGCCAGGACAGCGCCATGTTGAGCGCCGCGATGCCGAGCGCTCCGACCAGGGCGGCCGCCGAGAGCGACAGCCCCTCGAGGGACCACAGCACCGTGCCGGCCACGGCCCCGACGCTGGCTCCCTGGGTGATGCCGATGACGTCGGGGCTGGCCAGCGGGTTGCGCAGACTGCTCTGGAACAGTCCACCCGCCAGGCCGAACGCCGCTCCGGCCAGCACGGCCAGCAGGATCGGCGGGATCCGGAACTCGATGATGGCCAGGCGGGTGAACCGGTCGCCGCCACCCCCGGCGACGGCGAGCACGTCGCGGATCGGGGTCGCGAAGTCGCCGATGGTCAGCGCGAAGGCGATCGTGACCAGCGTGACCAGGGCGAGGACGATGCTGACCAGGGTGCGGCGCACGAGGCGTTGCCGCAGCGACCGTCGTACGCCGGCCAGCGCGACGTCGTACGCCGCCTCGTCGGGCCGCTGCTCGAAGGAGTGCTCGAGGGTGGTCACATCGACACCGCCTTCGACCCGCGCACGATCGCGATCAGGACCGGCGCGCCGATCACGGCGACCACCAGCCCGGCCTCCAGCTCGTCCTGCACGACCAGGCGCCCGATCACGTCGGCCGCGACCAGCAGCACGGCCCCGAGCGCGGCGGAGTAGGGCAGCACCCAGCGGTGGTCCTGGCCGACGACGCGGCGGGCCAGGTGGGGGACCATCAGGCCGACGAACGCGATCGGCCCGACCATGGCGGTCGCTCCCCCGCACAGCAGCACCACGGCGGCGAGCACGATCATCCGGCCGCGCGTCACGCTGGCGCCGAGCCCCCGGGCGAGGTCCTCCCCCAGGGTCATCGCGTCGAGGAACCGGGCGCTGGCGAGGGCGAGCACCGCACCGACCACCACGAACGGACCGATCACGGCCGCCAGCTCGATGTCGCGGTTGACCAGCGAGCCCACGGACCAGAAGCGGTAGAGCCCGAGGGCGGTGCGGTCGGTGAGCAGCACCATGGTGATCAGCGACGTCGCCGTCGCGGTCAGCGCCGCTCCCACCAGGGCGAGCCGGACCGGCGTCGCGCCGTCGCGTCCGACCGAGGAGACGCCGTAGACCAGGAGTGCGGCGACCGCAGCACCGACGAACGCGAACCAGACGTACTGGTCGGGGCCGGAGACACCGAGGTAGGTGATCGCGGCGACGACGGCGAGAGAGGCACCTGCGTTGATGCCCAGGAGACCGGGGTCGGCGATGGGGTTGCGGGTCAGTCCCTGCAGGAGCACGCCGGCGAGCCCCAGGGCCGCACCACCGATCAGGCCCAGCACCGTGCGCGGAAGTCGCTCGTTGATGACGGCGCGATGGTCGTTGTCGCTCAGGTCGGGCCAGAAGATCGCGTCGAGCACCTGGCCGAGCGGGACGTCGCGCGCACCGAGGGCCAGGCTCGCCATGCAGGTGAGCACGAGCACCCCGATCAGCCCGAGGAGCGCCGCGACCAGCCGGGCCCGGCGGACCGGCGCCGCCTCGAGGTGCCCGGGCGCGGCGGTGTCGGTGACCACGGCATCCTCTCGACCGGCGGGACGTGCGAGCCCGGAAGGTGAGGCTCGCCTAACCCGCTCAGTCTGGCACGTCGTACGACGGCCGGGACCAGGGGACCGGGTAGCGGTCGACGTCGATCCAGCCGGCGAGGATCGCGCCGGACAGCGTTCCGGCGGTGGGGTCGTACTCGCGGGTGACGTAGTCCGCGGTCCACCCGTCCCCCAGGCCGGCGTCGGCCGTCCGCCACTCGTCGGTGAACGCGTCGACGACGACCCCGACGTGCGAGATCGCGCCTGCCGCCCGGTCGGTCTCGTCGTCGTCGAGCAGCGCGTAGATGTCACCCGGCAGCGGCCGGGCGTCGCCGCCGGCCTCCACCCAGGCGCCGTGGCGGACTCCTGCAGCACGTACGCCGTCGGTGCCGCCGATGGCCCTGTCCCCCAGCATCCGGGCGACGTAGACGGGGAGGGCGGCGCACGTCGTGTAGTCGGACGTGACGACCGGGCTCAGCTTGGTGAGCCCGAACGTCAGCCTGAGGAACCTCAGCTCGTGGTACTTGCTGGGCACGACGTCGGGCAGCAGCTCGTCGACGATCTTCGCCCGCAGGGCGCTCGATGCCCCGTCGAGGTCGGGGGCCGCGGACGACTCGGTCACGCGATCTCTCCTCGAGGTCGACAGAGCTCGGTCACGTCGAGACCCCCGGCCTCGACCATCGCGGCGCGCAGGAAGAGAGCGCGGTTGGCGCTGTTGTGGGCCATGGCCCGGCGGTTGTTCCAGTCCTGCTCGTGACAGTTCTCGGCCGCGGCGACCCAGTCGCGGGCGCGGGCTGCGGCGTTGAACCTCGGCCATTGGCTGTCCAAGGGGAAGAA
>DASTDJ010000216.1:0-4481 GCA_035710425.1 Nocardioides sp. | reverse complement strand
AGCAGGTCGGCCACTCCGGACCCGGCGACGACCTGGTCGTCCGTGGCGACCTCCAGAGCGACAGCTGGACGGCGTTCCACCTGCGCGACGGCGCGATCCGGGCCGCCTTCGCGGTCAACCGGCCCGAAGACGTGATGGTCGCGCGCGAGCTGATCGCGTTCGGGGCCAGCGTGCCTGCCGAGGTCCTCGCCGACGACAGCACCGACCTCACCGAGATCGTGGAGGACATGTGAGCACCGAGCTCCGAGGCAACTTCGTCGGCGGCACCTGGACCGGAGCGAGCTCCGGCCGGACGTTCGACCGGCGCAACCCGGCCCGCGTCGACGAGGTGGTGTCCGTCGCCCCCGACAGCGACGCCACCGACGTGGCCGAGGCGATCGGGCACGTGGCCGAGCACCGCCACGAGTGGGCGAGCATCGCGCCCGACGTACGGGCCGACGTCCTGTCCCGCGCCGCGTCGATCCTCGAGAGCACCCGCGACACCCTCGTCGAGGAGCTGGTGCGCGAGGAGGGCAAGACCCGCGCCGAGGCGATGATGGAGGTGCGGCGCACGCCGCAGAACCTCCGCTACTACGCCAGCGAGGCGCTCCGGACGACCGGCGAGACGTTCCCGACCGGCGACGGCAGCCTGGTCTTCACCCAGCGCGAGCCGGTCGGCGTGGTCGCCGCCATCACGCCGTGGAACTTCCCGCTCAACATCCCGTCCCGCAAGCTCGGGCCGGCGCTCGCCGCCGGCAACGGGGTGATCTTCAAGCCCAGCGAGGTGACGCCGCTGCTCGGCCAGCGACTGGTCGAGGCGCTGCAGGAGGCGGGCGTGCCCGGTGGGGCACTGGCGCTGGTCCACGGGCACGCCGAGGTGGGCAAGGCGATCGTGTCCGACAGCCGGGTCGACGCGGTGACGTTCACCGGATCGACCGCGGTCGGCGAGGCCATCCACGCCAACGTCGCGCCGTGGGTGCGCACCCAGCTCGAGATGGGCGGCAAGAACGCACTGGTCGTCTGGTCCGACGCCGACCTCGACAAGGCGGCCGACATCGTGGCCAAGGGTGCCTTCGGGCTCTCCGGCCAGGCCTGCACGGGTACGTCGCGCGTTGTCGCTCACGAGTCGGTGTTCAACGGCCTGCTCGACCGGGTGATGGAGCGCGCCCGCGAGGTGGTGCTGGGCGACGGCCTGGAGCCGGGGGTCACGATGGGCCCGCTCGCCAACGCCGCGCAGCTGGAGAAGTACCAGACCTACCTCGAGATCGGCCGGCAGGGCGCCACCTTGGAGACGCCGCAGTTCGGCTGCGCCCCCGAGGGCGGCTACTTCGTGCGGCCCGCGATCTTCTCCGACGTCGACCCCAACAGCCGGCTCGCGCAGGAGGAGGTGTTCGCCCCGATCCTGGGCTTCCTCACCGTGAGCTCGTACGACGAGGCGGTCGAGGTCGTCAACAACAGCTCGTACGGCCTGTCGGCCGGCATCGTGACCGGCGACATGGCGATCGCGACCGCGTTCGCGCGGGACGTGAGGTCCGGATTGGTGAAGATCAACCAGGCGACGAACGGCATGGCGATGAACGCGCCGTTCGGTGGGATGCGCCGGTCGAGCACGCAGACCTTCAAGGAGCAGGCCGGTGCCTCGATGATGCAGTTCTACACCCACGACAAGACCGTCTACTACTCGTCCTGAAGGAGATCCCGTGACCGAGTCATCCCCCGAGGCCGCGACCTCCGAACCCGGCGCCGACGACGTCGTCTACCACCGCGTGGCCCGGTCGGGCCAGGTGCCCGAGGGCTACGTCCGCCGGTTCTACGTCGACGAGCTCGAGTGCGCGGTCGCCCGGCTGGGCGGCAAGGCCTACGCCACCAGCAACTACTGCACCCACCTCGACTGCCTGCTCAGCAGCGGCAAGCTCCAGGACGACGGCATCCGCTGCTCGTGCCACGGCAGCGTGTTCGACCTGGACACCGGCGAGCCGATCTACCCGCCGGCCACCGAGCCGATCCGCACCTACCCCGTCCGGGAGGAGGACGGAGAGGTGTTCGTCGGGGTGAGTCGTGCCGACATCGTCGACGGTGGTCCGCGGCGCCGGAAGCTCCGGCGCGACTGACGTGAGCCGACCGGAGCCGCTGGGGATGCCGCGCACCGAGGTTCTCGGGTCCCGGGCCGCGGTCAGCTCCAGCCACCCGGCGATCTCGCTCGCGGGCGTCCGCGTGCTGGCCGACGGTGGCAACGCCGTCGACGCGACGCTGGCGATGGCGGCGACGGGGTGGCTGGTGCTGCCGGGGCAGTGCGGCATCGGCGGCGACGCGTTCGCGATCGTCCGCGAGCCGGACGGCCGGGTGTGGACGGTCAACGGGAGCGGCTTCGGGCCCGATGGTGGTGAGCTCGGCTTCTACCGCGAACGCGGGTTCGAAGGGGTGCCGCTGACCGGGCCGCTCGCCGTCGCCGTACCCGGTGCTCCCGCGGCGCTGGCCACGCTGCACGAGGCTGCGACGCGCTCGCTCGCCGACCTCTGGGCGCCGGCGGTGCGGGAGGCCCGGACCGGTGTGCCCTGCACCGCCAAGACCCGTTCCGACGTCGCCGAGTACGCCGTCGAGCTGGGCGCCGACGCCGGTGCCGCCGGCGTCTTCCTCCCGGACGGCGGCCTCCCGCCGGTCGGTGCCCGGCTGCCGCAGCCGGACCTCGCCGACCAGATCGAGCTGCTCGCGGCCGACCCGCGCGCCTTCTACACCGGCGAGCTCGCCGAGCGGGCGGTCGCGTTCCTGCGCGCCGGCGGGGCGCCGTTCAGCGGCGACGAGTGGGCCGCGGGCGCCGAGGCACCCGCGCAGCCCGCGATCTCCGGGCGGTACGGAAACGCGACCCTGCACCAGACGCCGATGCCGTCGGCCGGCTGGATGGTGCTCCAGCAGGCCGCCATCTGCGACGGCCTGGTGAGCGGCCACGAGCAGCTCGGCGTCGACGGCGTGCACTGGATGGCCTCGGCCGCCCGGCAGGCGTTCGCCGACCGCTTCGCGAGCTGCGGCTCCGATACCGACGCCTGGACGTCGACCCTCACTGCTGACGCGGTCGCGGCTGCCCGGGCGACGATCGGGGCGCAGGCCCCGGCCCCGCGGGGCCTGGCTGTCGGCGGGGACACGACGTCGACGGTCTGCGTGGACAGCGAGGGCCGCACGGTCAGCTTCATCCACTCGCTGGCGTTCACGTTCGGCGCCCGGGTGACCGTGCCCGGCACCGGTGTGCTGCTCAACAACCGGTTCGGCCGCGGCGCCTACCTGATCGAGGGCCACCCCAACGCCGTACGCCCCCGGCGCAAGCCGCTGCACACGCTCAACGCCTGGATCGCCGACCACCCCGAGCGCGGGCTCCTGCACGCCGGCAACTGCCCGGGCGGCGACGGCCAGGTGCAGTGGAACGTCCAGGTGCTCAGCCACCTCCTCGATCACGATGACGACCCGCAGCGCGCGGTGTCGCTGCCGCGGTTCACCGTGTTCCCCGGCTCGGACGCCGACGTGGTCGGCAAGCCGTCGGAGCTGCGCTGCGAGGAGGGCATCCCCGAAGCCACGCTGGCCGGGCTGGCCGACCGCGGTCACCGGGTCCGGCGGGTCCCGCCGCAGACCGGTGGGCCGGGCGGCTCGGCGCTCGCGATCTCGCTCGACCACGAACGAGGGGTGCTGCGCGCGGGCGCCGACCCCCGGATGGAAGGAGCTCCTCTTGCCCTATGACCAGCGCTCCGAGCTGCCGAGCCGGCCGACACCACAGGGCCGCTACGCCGCTGCCACCGCCACCGACGCGCTGGTCCTGACCGCAGGGATGACCCCGCGCGTCGAGGGCGTGCTGCAGCACGTCGGCCGGGTGGGCCTGGAGGTCTCGCTCGACGACGCGAAGGCGGCCGCCGCGATCGCGGTCTCCAACGCACTGTCCGCCGCGAGCACCGAGGTGGGCTCGCTGGACGGCATCGCGCGCGCCCTGCGGCTGGTGGTGTTCGTCAATGCCGCCGAGGGCTTCACCCAGCACTCGCTGGTGGCCGATGCCGCCTCGGAGCGGCTCGTCGAGGTGCTCGGCGACCGCGGCATGGTGGTCCGTACGGCGGTCGGTGTCGCGTCACTCCCGGGCGGCGCCTGCCTCGAGGTGGAGCTCACCTGTCTGCGCGCCTGAGACTCGGGCTACTGCGGGGGGTTCGCGCGCACGTGCTCCTCGAACGCCGCCAGCGCGGCCGCGCCGACGGCCTTGTCCTGCTCGCCGTTGCCTCCGGAGACCCCGACCGCGCCGACGATCTGGCCGTCGTGCTCGATCGGGAAGCCGCCCACGAAGATCGCGAACTTGCCGGGCAGCATGTGGCTGATCCCGAACGCCTCGTTGCCGGGCAGCGCCGGGCCGTTCGGCGGCTCGTTGAACTTGTGGGTGGCCCGCTCGTGGCCGGCGGCGGTGAACGCCTTCGCGATGGCGATGTCCACGCCGGTCAGGCGGGCACCTGGGATCCGGTGCAGGGCGATCACCT
>DASTDJ010000215.1:0-29052 GCA_035710425.1 Nocardioides sp. | reverse complement strand
TCGACCCCGGCGGCTCCGGCATCTACGCCCCGATGCGCGGCCGGATGGCGGTGTTCAACGAGTGGGCGCGCGAGATCGCCGACAACCACGGCGCCACGCTCGTGGACATGTGGCGGATGCGGGCCGTCGACATCGCCGAGGTGATGGACACCGACCGGATGCACCTCAACCCCGTCGGGCACCAGGCGATCGCGATGGCGGTGCTCGACGCGCTCGACGTCCCGCACGCGCTCGAGCCCGAGCAGGTGGCTCCTCGGCCGGTGCTGAGCCGCTCCGGACAGCTGCGCGAGAACGCCCGCTGGACCCGTGAGTTCCTGGTCCCCTGGGTGCGGCGCCGGGTCACCGGCCGCTCCTCCGGCGACGGCGTCAGCCCCAAGCGGCCGACCCTGCAGCCGATCTGAGCACCGTCTCCCTGGTCGGGTACTATCCCCGCGTCGGTCCGACCGACGTGCGGATGTAGCTCAGTTGGTAGAGCGCGACCTTCCCAAGGTCGATGTCGCGAGTTCGAATCTCGTCATCCGCTCCATGGCACGAAAGTCTCGTAAGGGCGCGCCGGAGCGCGACACTCTGCCTAACGTCGATGTCGCGAGTTCGAATCTCGGCATCCGCTCCATGGCTCAGGAAACAGGTTTCACGGGCTTTCCCGTCGCCGCGCTCGACTTCTACGACGACCTCGAGGTCGACAACACCCGCTCGTTCTGGACCGCGCACAAGCAGGTCTACGACGAGAGCGTGCGCGAGCCGATGACCGCCTTCTGCGCCGCCCTCGAGCGCGAGTTCGGCACGGCGAAGATCTTCCGGCCCTACCGCGATGTGCGGTTCGCCAAGGACAAGACGCCGTACAAGACCCACCAAGGCGCGTTCGTGGCGGCCGGCCCGTCGACCGGGTGGTACGTGCAGATCTCGGCACAAGGGGTGCGGGTCGGCGGCGGCTTCTACGAGGCGTCCGGGCCGCGCCTGGCAGCGATCCGCGAGGCGATGGCCGACGACACGACCGGCCCGAAGCTGCTGCGGATCGTGCGCAGGCTCGAGCGCGAGGGCTTCGAGATCAACGGCGAGCAGCTGAAGACCTCTCCCAGGGGGTACGACGCCGACCACCCCCGCATCGACCTGCTGCGCCGAAAGCAGCTGTTCGCCAACCGGTCCTACGGGTTCGAGGACGTGATCCACACCCCCGAGGTCCTCGAGATGACCCGTGCGGACTGGAAGAAGCTCCGACCGTTGGTGCGCTGGCTGACCGACGTAGAAGAGTGAGCGCCGGTCCCCAAATTGGGGCAACGACTTGCCGTACACCCGGCCGACCTGAGTAGTGTCGCGGGGATGCGTCACCTCTTCTCGGCACCTCAGATACGCCTGTCCGCACTCCTGACCACGCTGGTGGCCGGCGCCGCCCTGGTCGTCGCACCGCCCGCTCCGGCCGCACCGCCGTCGGACGCCGCGCCGTCCGCGACCGCGGGCGACCGACCGAAGGCGCCCGGCTTCCGGGTCGCCTCGCTCAACCTGAAGAACACCATGAGCCCCGGCGCGGTCGCCCACGACATCAACGAGGTGATCCGCGAGGCCCGGCCGAGCGTGATCGGCTTCCAGGAGCGCGGAGGCACCCGAAGGGCCATGCGCGCCGCGCTGCCCGACCACTGGGCGCTGCGGATGCCGACCAACCGCGCGGGCACCGACCTCAACCCGATCGCGTTCAACACCCGGGTGTGGAAGGCGAGCAGCACCTGGCCGCGCGCGCTGGCCACCAAGACCTGGCGGCGCAACACCGGCAAGATCGCGATCGACCAGTACGGCGTGGTCTCGACGCTGCGCCACCGGCACAGCGGACACGTCATCCGGGCGATCAGCTTCCACATGCCCTCCGAGATCCACAACCGCCGCAGCGGCGGCCCCAACTGGCACCACCGCGACCGCGTCGAGGCGTTCTGGCGGATGGCCGGCAGCATCCGCGAGCTGGCGCGCAGCGCGCCCAAGAAGGTGCAGTTCATCGCGATGTGCGACTGCAACGTCAACGCCAGCCGCGACCTCTCCGACCAGCTCGTCCGGGGCAGGCTCAGCGGGCCGCTCCGGCTCGAGAGCAACTACAGCGCGGGCGGGCGCCGTCCCGGCTGGCAGGTCGACTACGTGATGGGCGAGCGCCGGGCGCCGTACCGCATCGTCGACTGGCAGACCATCCCCGACCTGAACACCGACCACCCCGCGGTGATCACGAAGTTCCGAAAGCGCCGCTGACCCTCCCGGTCAGGCCTTGGTGAACGTCGCCATCGTGCGGTCCGGCTCCCAGTAGGCCCGCATCGAGGCCACCCGGCCGTCGTCGTGGACGACGTAGACCATGATCAGGTCGGTCGTCGTGTGGCTGCCGTCGGGGAACGACGTCCGGATCCGACCGATGTTGGCGCAGGTGTTGCCCTCCGGGTTGGCGAACGAGTCGTTGATCTCGAACTCGAACCTCGCGATCGGCGCGATCGCCTGCTCCCAGAACGCGCGGATGCCCTCGTGCCCGCGGTGCCCCTTGCCCTCGGGGTCGAACATCGACGGCCCCACCGGGTCCTCGATCACCGCGTCCTCGGCGTAGACCGTCAGCCACTCGTCGAGGTCGCCCTTCGCCACCGCCGAGTACGACCGCTGCGAGGCGGCGCGGGCCGGGTGGTCGTCGTTCGGGGCGTTCCAGGTGATGGCGTCGGAGCTGATCATGCGCCGATACTAGAACAGGTTCCAGTTTTCAGGGTACGACCGCGGTTGGCCGGGAGTTCACCGACCGGTCGACCGGAGGTGTCAGCGTCGGAGCATGACCAAGAAGCGCAAGGCCTTCGTCCACGTGGGCCTCCCCGGAGGGCCCGGGGACTTTCTCGAGATCGCACTCCGCCGTCACTCCCATGCGCTCGCCGCGCTCGGCGTGCGCAACCCGGCCGCCTCGTCGGACGAGATGTTCCGCGCCGCTGTCGAGACCATGCGCGACCACCGCGCCTGGGGCTTCGAGCGCCGCGACGTCGAAGGTACCTGGAGCCAGATCTGCCGCCGCGGACGTAAGGGGCGGGACACCCTCGTCCTCAGCCAGCCGCTGCTCGCCGGCGCGACCCCGTCGCAGATCGAGCTGCTCTTCGACGGGCTGGCCGGTTTCGAGCGGCACGTCGTCGTCACGGTCACCGCTCCGGACGCCTGGACGATGGCCGGCGACCCGACCCAGGACCTCGGCTGCGTGCTCGAGCGCTGGGCAACGGGCGCCCGCAGGCCCGAACGGGTGCACGTCGTGATCACCCCTCCCGACGACCGCGCCGGCATGTGGGCGGCGTTCGGTCGCACGGTCGGCTTCGGCACCGCGTCGCTCTCCGTGACCGACCTGGCCGACCCGCCGACCGCTCGCCCGCGCCCCGCCCCGCCCGAGCGGCTGCCGGTGCTGCGCACCCTCGCGCACAGCTGGATCGACCAGCTCTCGACCGGTCAGTACGACGTACGCGGCGACGTCACCGACCTGCTGCCCGAGACCCGGGCGCCGTTCGTCGCCTGAGCGCGAACGTCAGTGCGGCTGCCAGGCGTCCTCGTCGGCGGTGCGTGACGTGACCGCCTTCGGGAGCCGGCCGTCTGCGAGCTGCTGGATCGACACCTGCTCGAAGACGTCGCGCAGCGACCTCCGAGCGGCGATCCACACATGCTGGAGCACGTCGGCGGTGTCGTTGTAGGTCACCGACTCGGGCCGCAGCCCGTAGACGGACACGAGGGGTCCGTCGACGGCCCTGATCACGTCGGCCACGGTCACCTCGGTGGCGTCCCGGCCCATCCGCCATCCGCCGGACTGACCCCGCTGCGACATCACGATGCCGGCCCGCCGCAGGTCGGCCAGGATCGCCTGCAGGAACCCGTGGGGGATCTCCTGCAGTCTGCCGAGCTCCTCGGCGCTGACCGCTCGCCCGTCAGCGCGACCCGCCATCTCGATGAGCGCCCGTAGGGCGTAGTCGGACTTGGCGGAAACACGCATGCGTCCAGTGTGTCAGACGAGTCGATCAGGACACTCCGATTTCGGGGCGCGTCAGGTGTTCGGACCGATGTGACGCATGCCTCGAATCTCCAGAGTGCTTGCTTGGGGCTAGCGCCCCCTTTAGAATTAAGTTACCGACGAGTAGCAAGAGTCGAAGCACTCCGATACGAGAGAAACGGTGGGTCAGTGAGCCACTACAAGAGCAACCTGCGGGACATCGAGTTCAACCTCTTCGAGGTGCTGGGCCGGGAGGACGTCCTGGGCGCCGGGCCGTTCGAGGAGTACGACGTCGCCACCGCGCGCGAGATCCTGGCAGAGGTCGAGCGGATCAGCCGCGAGGACCTCGCCGCGTCGTACGAGGACAGCGACCGCAACCCGCCGGTGTTCGACCCGAAGACCAGCACCGCACCGCTCCCCGAGTCGTTCAAGAAGAGCTACCAGGCCTGGATGGACGCCGAGTTCTGGCGGCTGCAGATCCCGGAGTCGATCGGCGGCCAGCCGGCCCCGTCGTCGCTCAACTGGGCGATCGCCGAGATGGTGCTGGGCGCCAACGCGCCGATCTGGATGTACGCCACAGGCCCCTCGATGGGCAGCGTCATCGACCGCAACGGCACCGCGCGCGACAAGCGGATCGCCCAGCTCATGGTCGAGAAGGGCTGGGGCGCCACGATGGTGCTGACCGAGCCCGACGCGGGCTCCGACGTGGGCGCCGGACGCACCAAGGCCACGCTCAACGACGACGGCTCGTGGAACATCGAGGGCGTCAAGCGGTTCATCACCTCGGCCGAGTCCGACCTCCAGGAGAACGTCATCCACCTGGTCCTCGCCCGCCCGAGCGGCATCGAGGGCGTCGGTGGTCCGGGCACCAAGGGCCTGAGCCTGTTCATCGTGCCGAAGTTCCACTTCGACCACGAGACCGGCGAGCTGACCGGCGAGCGCAACGGCGCCTACGTCACCAACGTCGAGCACAAGATGGGCATCAAGGTGTCCAACACCTGCGAGCTCACCTTCGGTGACACCTCCGTCGGTGGCGGCGAGCCGGCCAAGGGCTGGCTGCTCGGCGAGATCCACGACGGCATCGCGCAGATGTTCCAGGTCATCGAGAACGCTCGGATGATGGTCGGCACCAAGGCGATCGCGACCCTGTCGACCGGTTACCTCAACGCGCTCGACTACGCCAAGGAGCGGCAGCAGGGCGCCGACCTCACCGAGGCCGCCAACAAGACCGCGCCGCGCGTCACGATCACGCACCACCCCGACGTACGCCGTTCGCTGATGGTCCAGAAGTCGTTCGCCGAGGCGATGCGGGCGCTCGTTCTCTACACCGCGACCTGGCAGGACCAGGTGATGGTCGCGTCCGCCAAGGGCGAGGAGGACAAGCTCGCCGAGGCGGTCAACGACCTGCTGCTCCCGATCGTCAAGGGCTACGGCTCGGAGCGCTCGTGGGTGCTGCTCGGCACCGAGTCGCTGCAGACCTTCGGCGGCTCCGGCTTCCTGCAGGAGTACCCGCTCGAGCAGTACGTCCGCGACGCCAAGATCGACACCCTCTACGAGGGCACCACGGCGATCCAGGGCCAGGACTTCTTCTTCCGCAAGATCGTCAAGGACCAGGGCAAGGCGCTGGGCCACCTGGCCAAGGAGATCGAGGGGTTCCTCGCCTCCGAGGCCGGCAACGGCCGGCTCAAGGTCGAGCGCGAGCTGCTCGCGACCGCCCTCGAGGACGCCAACGCGATCGTCGGCCACATGATCAACGACCTGATGTCGGCCGACGCCTCTGCCGAGGGCGGCGAACTGCGCAACATCTACAAGGTGGGCCTCAACACCACCCGCCTGCTGATGGTGCTCGGTGACCTGGTCTGCGCGTGGCTGCTGCTCCGCCAAGCCGAGGTCGCGCTGGACAAGTTGACCGGCGACGCTGCGTCCTCACTTGGCAAGGACAAGTCCTTCTACGAGGGCAAGGTCGCGGCGGCGCAGTTCTTCGCGCAGACCAACCTGCCCCGGCTCACCGCCGAGCGAGCCATCGCCGAGGCCACCGACCTCGCGCTGATGGACCTCGACGAGAACGCCTTCTGACGCACTCCTCGTCGCTGACCCGTCACTGACTCAGTGACGGGTCAGCGTGCTGGTGGCCGCGGCGTGGACGGCGTCGGTGAGGCGGGCGAGGAGCGGGGAGTCGAGCCGCCAGCGCTGCCAGTGGAGGAGTACGTCGACGTGGGTGCGCGGCGAGAGCAGGACCAGCCGCCCGGACTCCAGGTCGGGGTCGAGCTGGGGCTCGGGGATCGCCGCCCAGCCGAGGCCGAGGCGGACCGCCTCGTGGAAGTCGGCCGAGGTCGGCACGCGGTGCACGACAGGTGGCGGCTCGACGCCGCGGGCGGCGAGGACGCCGTGCTGGAGGGCGTCCTTCTCGTTGAACACCACCGTCGGCATCCGCGCCCAGTCATAGCTGCGCCCGCGCCGCCAGCGCTCGGCGAACTCCGGCGCCGCGGCGGGGCGGTAGCGCAGGGTGCCCAACGGCTCCACCACGCACCCCTGTACGGCGACCGGGTCGGACGTGACCGCGCCCAGCGCGTCGCCGCGGCGCAGCAGGTCGGTCGAGAACGCCTGGTCCTCGACGTACAGCCGTAGCGCAACGTCGTCCCACTCGCCGACGGCGCGGAGCACCTCGCGGAACCAGGTGTCGAGCGAGTCGGCGTTCACGGCGACCGGGAGCTCGACCGGTCCCCGGGCTTCGGCGTCGAGGGCGTCGGCCGCCTCGTCGTAGAGGAGGTTGGTCTGCCTGGCCAGCCGCAGCAGTCGCTCGCCGGCCGGTGTCGCGGCGCACGGGCTGGACCTGCGCACGAGCACCTGGCCGGCCATCGACTCCAAGGCGCGGATCCGCTGGCTGACCGCACTGGGCGTCACGTGCAGCTCGCGAGCAGCCGCCTCGAACGTGCCCCGCTCGACGATCGCCACCAGGGCGGCGAGCTGGTCGGGGTGCGGCCTCATGTGAAGCGATGCTAATCGATTCACAGAATCTTTCGTTGGACTGCACGCAGTGGAGAACCTAGCGTCGTCCCGTGATCGACTCCGCCGTCGCCGGCCTGCTCACCGGCTGGTCGCTGATCGTGGCGATCGGGGCGCAGAACGCCTACGTGCTGCGCCAGGGTCTGGCCCGTCGGTATGTCGGCGTGGTCGTCGCGATCTGCGCGGTGTCCGACCTGGTGCTGATCCTGGCCGGGATCGCCGGCATCGGCACGATCGTCGAGGAGGCACCGGCCGCGCTCGACGTGGTGCGGTGGTTCGGCGTCGCGTTCCTGGTCGGGTACGGCGTGAGCTCGATCCTCCGCGCCCGTCGTGCCCACGGGCTGGAGGCCGCCCGAGCCGGGGCCGCATCCGTGCGGGCCGCCGCGTTGACCGCCGTCGCACTGACCTGGCTGAACCCCCACGTCTACCTGGACACCGTGCTGCTGCTGGGCTCGATCGCCAACCAGCACGGAGACGGCCGCTGGTGGTTCGGGGCCGGCGCCGCGCTGGCCAGCCTGGTGTGGTTCACCGTGCTCGGCTACGGCGCCCGCCTGGCGCACGGCCTGCTCGCCTCGGCGCGCGCGTGGCAGGTGCTCGACGTCCTGATCGGCCTCACCATGATCGTGATAGCCACCACACTGGCGCTCGGCTGACCACCACTAGGCTGCGGCGCATGCCTGCTCCCAGCGATCAGCAGCGTCTCGCCGGCTACATCGACGTCTGGTGGCGGGCGATCGACGACTTCACGAGCCTGCTCGAGGAGGTGCCGGCCGAGGAGTGGTCGACGCCGACCGACCTGGCGGGATGGGACGTCCGCGCCGTGGCCTCCCACACCGCCCACCTGGAGAGCATCCTCGCGGGTGCTCCGGAGGAGTCCGCCGAGGTCGGCGAGCCCGAGCACGTGACCGGCCTGATGGGGCTGTACACCGAGATCGGTGTCGTCAACCGGCGCGACTCCAGCCCCGACGAGATCATCAACGAGATCCGTTCGGTGACCACGGCACGACACACCGCGCTGCTCGCCGATCCCCCCACGGACGGGGCCGCGAAGCCCGAGGTCATCTTCGGCGGCGTCCCGTGGGACTGGGAGACGCTGCTGCGCAACCGGCCGCTGGACATCTGGATGCACGAGCAGGACGTACGCCGCGCCGTGGGCCGCCCGGGCAATCTCGACACCCCAGCCGCCCAGCACACCGCCGACTACCTCGTCGAGTCGTTCGGCTACGTGCTGGCGAAGAAGGCCGGGGCGCCCGCCGGCACCACCGCCGTGCTGGTCGTCGAGGGCAGCACGCCCGCGGGGTTCACCGTCAACGACATCGGTCGCGGCGAGCAGCTCCCCGAGGTCCCCGCCGCCGCCGACGTCACCCTGCGGATGGACCGGGCGTCGTTCATCGTGCTCGCCGGTGGGCGTCGGCCGGCCGAGCCGGGTGCCGTCACCATCGAAGGCGACGAGGCGCTGGGACGGCGCATCGTCGACAGCATGGCCACCACCCCGTGACCCGGACGGCCCCGGTCGACACCTGGCAGGTCGCAGACATCCCCGACCAGGCCGGGCGCACCATCGTGGTGACCGGACCGTCAGTCGGCGGGCTGGGGTTCCACACGGCGCTCGAGCTGGCCCGGCGCGGGGCCCGCGTCGTCCTCGCGGGGCGGACCGAGAACAAGCTCGAGGAGAGCGAGCGCCGGATCCGCGCCGAGGTGCCCGCCGCAGAGCTGCCGCTGCTGGTCGTCGACCTGGCCGACCTCGACTCGGTGCGGCACGCCGGCGGGCGCGCGGCCTCGCTCGGCCCGATCGACGTGCTGGTCAACAACGCCGGGGTGATGGGCACGCCGTACCACCGCACCCGCGACGGCCTCGAGCTGCAGATGGCCACCAACCACTTCGGCCCGTTCCTGCTGACCGGCCTGCTGCTCCCCCAGCTGGTGGCGAGCGAGGACGCCCGGGTGGTCACGGTGTCGTCGCCCATGCACCGGCTCGCCCGCAAGGCGCCCCTCGGCGACCCCATCCGCCAGGAGGGCCGCTACGCCCGCTGGATCGTCTACAGCCAGACCAAGCTCGCCAACCTGCTGTTCACCTACGAGCTGGAGCGGCGGTGCCGGGAGGCCGAGCTGCCGATCAAGGCGCTGGCCGCCCATCCCGGGTTCGCGGGGACCCACCTCGCCGCCAACGGTCAGTACGGCCGGGCCTCCGGCGGCATCGCGTCGGTCCTGGACGCCGCGATCAAGGCCGTGTCGCAGGCCCCCGCCGCCGGCGCGCTGCCTCTGCTGATGGCGGCCACCGCCGACCTCCCCGGTGCGACGTACTGCGGCCCGAGCGGGCTGCAGGAGATGGCCGGCGCCCCCCAGGTGGTGACCAGCACGCGGATCTCCCACGACGAGGGAGCCCAGCGCCGGCTCTGGGAGATCAGCGAGGAGACCACCGGCATCGCCTACCCCTGACCTGAGTAGGAGAGGTACCGACCCTCGGCCGATGCCCGCCGGGTGCGCCCTGCGCAACGCTCGACGCATGGAGCAGACACCCGAGGCTCGGCGCCGGCGTGACCTGCTGCTGATGCGCGAGAAGCGGCGCCGCAACGAGCGCGAGCGCGCCACCGTGCGCACCCGCTCGGCGCTGCTGCGCGCCTCCTCGCACCAGACCCATGGTCGCTGACGGTGGCCGAGGAGAAGGTCCAGACCTGGACCCTGGTGCTGGATGGCGTCGCCCGCCGCCGGGCTCACCCGCGGCGCGGTTCGAGGAGCGGGTCCGCACCCACCCCCGCCGCTACGCGGCGATCCAGACGGGCGGCGGCATCGCCAAGGTCGTCGTACCGATCGTCCTGGCGCTG
Source organism: Nocardioides sp. (assembly GCA_035710425.1). Lineage (GTDB taxonomy): Bacteria > Actinomycetota > Actinomycetes > Propionibacteriales > Nocardioidaceae > Nocardioides. Next base: position 19,251 of record DASTDJ010000215.1, on the reverse strand, counting down.
CTGCTCTCCCGCCTGGCCTTCTCGTTCGACTGGCCGGACTGGAACCTCCCGGGCCTGGCGTCGCACGCAGGACGAGCTGGGCGCCGAGCGGGCCCGGCAGCGCGGCGAGCAGAGCGACTGAGACCCGGCGGGCCTGGACCTCAAGTCGGCCACAAGTCGCCCTCAAGAGGGCTGGTACACGGTGTGTCCATCCACATCGACACACTCCCGAAGGACCCACCCCATGTCCCGCTTCCTCTACCGCCTCGGCCGCGGATCCGCGGCCCACCCGTGGCGGACCCTCCTCGCCTGGCTCGTCGCCGCGCTCGCCGTGTTCACCCTGGCCGGCTCGTTCGGTGGTGACCCCCAGGACGACTACAACGTCCCCGACGCCCGCGCCCAGGTGGGCGTGGACCAGCTCCGTGAGCACTTCCCCGAGGCCGGATACGCCTCCGCCCAGGTCGTCGTCCACGACACCGATGGCGGCACTCCCGACGCCGCCCAGGTGGCGGCGCTCAGCGAGCGGCTCACCGACATGCCGCACGTCCTCCAGGTCAGCACCCCCCGTCCCTCCGCGGACGGCGACACGCTGCTGATCGACGTCCGGTACGACGTACCGGTCACCGACCCCGACCTGATGGGCAACCTCGACCCGCTCGAGGACGCCGTGGAGGCCACCCGTGACTCCGGCCTGCAGGTCGAGCTCGGCGGCGAGGTGCCCGGCAGCGCCGCGGCCCCCCTCGAGGGCTACGGCGAGATCATCGGCGTGCTCGCCGCGCTGCTGATCCTGGTCCTGGCGCTGGGCTCCGTGATCGGCGCCGGTCTGCCGATCGGCGTCGCGCTGGTCGGCCTGGGCATCAGCTCGGCCGGCGTGGCCCTGCTCGCTGCCGCCATGGACGTGAGCACCGCCGCCCCCACCATCGCGGCGATGGTCGGCCTCGGCGTCGGCATCGACTACGCGTTGCTGATCGCGATCCGGCACGTCGACTACCTGCGCCGCGGCCACGAGCTCACCGACGCCGCCGGGCGTGCGGTCGCCACCGCCGGCCGGTCGGTCGTCTTCGCCGGGCTCACCGTGCTGATCTCGCTGATGGGCCTGCGCCTGTCCGGGCTATCGGTCTATGCGTCCTTCGGGTTCGCCACCGCGATCGCGGTCGTCTCCGTGATGGCGGCCGCGCTCACCTTGGTGCCGGCGCTGTGCCGGCTCGCCGGTCGGCGGATCCTGCCGCGCAAGGTGCGCAAGCTCCCCGTCGAGGCGGTGATCGAGCGCATCGAGCGCCCGACCCTCACCGAGCGGTGGGCCGCGAAGGTCGGCCGCAAGCCGCTCCCCTGGGCGATCGGCGCCGCGCTCGTGATGATCGTGCTGGCCCTGCCGGTGCTCGACCTGCGCACCTGGCCGCAGGACCCCAGCACCCAGTCCACCGACCTGACCACCCGCAAGGCCTACGACCTGATCGCCGACGAGTACGGACCGGGCCTGAACGCCCCGATCCAGATCGTGGTCGACCGCGACCGGGTCACCGGCCCGGAGACGGCCGAGCTGGCCCGCGAGCTCGAGGCCCGCGACGACATCGCCGAGGTGAGCGAGCCGATCGTGTCGCCGGACGGCGCGCTGACGCTGCTCAACGCGGTGCCGGCGTTCAGCCCGACCGACGAAGGCGCCACGGACGCGGTCGCGTCGATCCGCGACCAGGTGCCGGACGGCGTGGAGGTCACCGGGCAGATCCCGATGTTCGCCGACATCGCCGAACTGCTGGCCGAACGGCTCTGGCTGGTCATCGGCTTCGTGGTGGGGGTCTCGGTGCTCCTGCTGGCGCTGGTGTTCCGGTCGGTGATCGTGCCGCTGAAGGCGGCGGTGATGAACCTGCTCAGCATCGGTGCGGCGTACGGCGTGATGGTCGCGGTCTTCCAGTGGGGCTGGGGCACCGGTCTCCTCGGCCTCGACCACGCCGTACCCGTGTCCAGCTGGGTGCCGATGCTGATGTTCGCGATCCTGTTCGGGCTCTCCATGGACTACGAGGTGTTCCTCCTGTCCCGGGTGCGCGAGCACTGGGAGGCGACCGGCGATCCGCACCGGAGCGTGGTCCAGGGTCTGGCCTCGACCGGGAAGGTGATCTCCAGCGCGGCCGCGATCATGGTCGCCGTCTTCCTGGGCTTCGCCACCGAGGTCGACGTCGTCGTGAAGATGCTCGGCGTCGGCATGGCGGTCGCGATCCTGCTCGACGCGACCGTGATCCGGATGGTGCTGGTGCCCGCGACCATGTCGCTGCTCGGCCGCTGGAACTGGTGGGTGCCGCCCGCACTCGACCGGGTCATGCCCCGCGTGCGCGCCGAGGTCACCGACGCCGACCTGGGCATCGAGGTCAAGCCCGTCCGCGAGACCGCCCACGTCCACTGATCCGACGAACCCCCACTCACAGAATCGAGAGAACGATGACCACCGACACCACCGACTGGCCCGAGCAGCTCCGGCTCCCCGGCCAGACCGCGGCCCACCCGGGTCCGGTCGACATGACGATGATGTACGTCATGCACCACGCCTTCCGGCGTGACCTGGAGGCGTTCGCCACCGCGGCCGGCACCACGCCGGCCTCGGACCGGCGGGCCTGGAAGGCGATGGCGGCGCGCTGGGCGATCTTCTCCTCGGCGCTGCACCACCACCACAGCGGCGAGGACGCCGGTCTCTGGCCGGCGCTGATGGACCGCGCCGACGACGAGGGCCGGGCCACGCTGGAGGCGATGGAGGCCGAGCACTCCGAGATCGACCCGATCCTGGAGGCCTGCGCGGCCGGGCTGCAGCGGCTCGCCGAGCACCCGGACGACGACGCCCGGGCGGCGCTCGCCGTCCGCCTCGTCGCGGCGCGGGAGCGGCTCGCCGAGCACCTCAAGCACGAGGAGACCGAGGCGATTCCGCTGATCCAGGCCCTCCTCACGCAGGAGGAATGGGAACGGATCGAGAAGGAGCAGTTCAGCGAGGGGCTCGGCCTCCGCGACATCCTGCCCCTGGTGCCGTGGGCGCTGCACGGGGTGCCCGCAACCGTACGTCGCGGGCTGTTCGCCCAGCCCGGCGGCGGGATGCACCGGGTGATGTGGATGCTCACCCGCCGGCGTTTCGCCCGGCAGGACGCGGCCGCCTTCGGGCGTTCCGCCTAGGGCTCAGAAGCCGTAGCGGTCCCGCTGGTCGCGCAACCACCGCGCGGCCAGCGGGATCTGCCATTCCTCCATCAGCCGTTCGGCGTCGTCGGCGTGCCGGGCCGCCAGGTCCAGGTCGCCGACGGTCGCCGCGGCGAGGGCGAGGAACGCGTCGACCGGGCCCATGGCGTTACCGGACCCGGCGCAGACCGTGTGCCCGGCGTACGGTGCCAGCACGGCGTACGCGGCGGCACCGACCTCCTGATCACCCAGTCCCAGCGCGGCCTCGGCGGCGCAGCCCCAGTTGAGCATCGCCATCCAGTCGGGCGGGACGATGGCGAGCGGGTGTGCAGCGGCGTGGCTGCGAGCCGCGGCCTCGTCGCCGGCGCGCAGCAGGAAGGTGAGCACGGTCGGCGTGACCGGGATCGGTCCCTCCTCGAACGCGTACATGATCGGCACCACCTCGGCGGTGCGGCCCTGCCACAGGCGGAGCGCCAGCACGGACGCGGCCCAGGCGTCCTCGGCCTGGCGCATCGACACGTCCTGGATCAGCCGGCCGAGCCGATCGATGCACGCCTCGGCCTCGTCGAAGCGGCCGGCCATCGCCAGCCACGCCACTTCCATGGAGTCGAGCACCAGCAGCCCGTACGGGAACTGCAGCCGCTCGGCGCGATCCCGGGCCACCTCGAGCATCTCCCGCATCTCGGCGACCCGCCCCAGCTCCCCCAGCACGATGGTGAGGTAGGTCGCGGCGGCGACGTACCCACGTTCGTTGCCGGACGCCTCGGCGAGCTGCATGGCCTCGCGGGCCATGTCGTGCCTGAGCTCGGCGTTGTCCGGTTGCCAGAGCGACACGGACCCGACCTGGCGAGCCTCGATCCGCAGCGCGTCGTCACCGAGCCGGTCGGCCATCGCCACCGCCTGCTCCACCAGCGCGGTGCGCTCCTCGAAGCTGGTCGTGTAGTACAGCTCGTTGGCGAGCGCCATCATCACCCGGCACCGCATCTCGCCGTCGGCTTCTGCCAGCCCGACCAGCGATCGGCGCAGCGCGGCGATCACCTCGTCGTGCGTGGTGCCGTAGTGCGCCGACTGCCACAGGGCGCCCACCGTCATCGCCGAGGCCGCCGACGCCAGCCGCTCGACGTCGCCGAGCTCGTCGGCGACCGCGATCGCCCGCTGGACGGTCAGGAGCAGCGGATCCCAGGCAGCGCGCCAGCGGTGTGCGTCGGCGAGCGGCATCAGCAGGTCGTATCGTTCCGCCGCCGTTGAGGTGGGGTCCTGCTCCTGGGAGTCGAGCGCGGCCTCGAGCAGCTCGGCGACCTCGCCGTACGCATGCACCTGGCGGGCCTCCTCGGCGGCCGCGCGGGCCGCGCGCCAGGCCTGCCCGGCGTACGCCGGCCCGGCGGCCAGCCAGTGCCGCGCGGTCTCGCTCTCGCGGCCGACCCGGGGCTCGAGCGCCTCGGCCACCCGGGCGTGCATCCTGGCCCGGCGGGTCGGCCCGAGCCCGCCGTACAGCTCGTCGCGGACCAGGGCGTGGCCGAAGAGGTAGCTGCCGACGGCCTCCTCGCGCACCAGGCCGGCGGCGATCGCGCCCTCGATGTGGTCGATGGCGTCGTCCTCGTCCACCCCGGCGGCCTCGGTCAGCACGCCCAGCTCGAAGGAGCGGCCGATCACGCCGGCCCAGCGCAGCAGGTCGCTGGTTCCTTCCGGAAGCCGGTCGATCCGGCGGGCGAGCACGTCGGACACGGCGGTGGGCGGGTCGGACTCGGCCATCAGCGCGCCCAGGTCGCCGCCGTCCTGGGCGAGGCGGGCGTACTCCACGAGGAAGAACGGGTTGCCGTCGGTACGGTCGGCGAGCTGGTCGGCCTGTTCGTCGGTCGGCATCACCTCTGCGACGGCCTCCACGACCTCGGCCGCCTGGGCGGACGTGAGCCCGCGCAGCTCCAACCGGTCGGCGTGCCGGCGGGCCAGCGACTCGGCCGCGTCGGCGAGCGCACCCACCGGCTCGGGATGGGTGCGCCAGGTCCCGAGGGTCAGCAGCCGGCCGGTGTCGACGGTCTCCGCGAGCAGCCGGAGCACCCGGAGGCTGGACCGGTCGGCCCAGTGCAGGTCGTCGAGGACCACCACGACCGTCTCGTCCCGCGCGGCCGCGGTGACCCGGTCGGTGATCGCCTCCCAGGTGCGGAACTCGGCGCCCTCGTCGTCCGCGTCCGGTACGTCGAGCTCGGCACCCAGGCCGCGCAGCACCTGCCGCCACGGCCACAGGGGCGGCGCCCCGTCGTCCTGTGAGCACCGGCCCACCACGACCTTGGCGCCGTTGGCCGCGGCCCGGGCCGCGAGCTCGCCGCAGAGCCGGGACTTGCCGATGCCGGGCTCCCCGGTGAGCGCGGCGAACCGCGGCGCGCCCTGCTCGGCGGCCGCCAGGGCGTCGACCAGCATCGCCAGCTGGTCGTCGCGACCGACCAACGGCCAGTCGGGCAGCCGCGGCCCCGGTGACGGTGCGGGCCCGAGCGGTGCAGCGGCTGCTGGTGCGGCCACCGCCTCGCCCCGCGACAGCGCGGGGTCCTGGCGGAGCACCGCGGTCTGCAGGTCGCGCAGCTGGGCGCTGGGTTCGAGGCCGAGCTCGCGGTCGAGCACTTCGCGCACCTCGCGGAGCGCGTCGAGGGCGTCGGCCTGGCGACCGGCCCGGGCCAGCGCCACCGCCCGCAGCCCCCACAACCGCTCACGCAGCGGGTACGCCGCGGTCAGCGACTCCAATTCCGCCGCGACGGTGCCGTGGTCGCCGAGTGCCAGCCGGAGCACGGCGCGGTCCTCCAGGGCCACGCTGCGCAGCTCCTCCAGCCTCGCCCGCTCCGCCACCGCGGGCGGCGCCTCCTCGAGGTCGACGTACGGCGTCCCCCGCCAGAGCGTCAGCGCCTCGTCGACGTCCGCGAGGCACTCCGAGATGGCGTCGTCGGACAGCCCCGGCGGCTCCCACCAGGCACCGCGGGTGCCCAACCGGCGGTGCACGTGGCTGACGAGCCTGTCGAACCGGGTCGCGTCGAGGTCGTCCTCGGGCACCCGCAGGGCGTAGCCCGGGGCGACGGTCACCAGCACGCTGGCCGGCGTGCGTGGCGCGCGGTCGGGCTCGAGGGCCTTGCGCAGCCCGGAGACGTAGGCCTGGAGCGTGTTGGCGACCGCGTCGGGGGGCGAGTCGGCCCACAGCAGGTCGACCAGCGCGTCCACGGAGACCGGGCGGCCACCGGACAGCGCGAGGGCGGCGACCAGCGCCCGCCGCTTGCGGGTGCCGAGGTCGACCAGCTGGTCATCGCGCCAGACCTCGGTGGCGCCCAGCACGCACACGCGCACGGCGTGAGGATACGGCTGCGGCACCGATGAATCGGCGTTCTCCGCACAGTCGTCACCTGTATGAGTGAACGAGAGACGGACGGACGTCTGGACCAGCGCTTCTCAGAGGAGTCGGCCGACGCGGCCACCTGGCCGGAGACGGAGCGCCTCCTCGAGGCGGCCGAGCTCTACTGGATCACCACGGTCCGGGCCAACGGCCACCCCCACACCACCCCGCTGGTGGGTCTGTGGCACGACGGCGCCTTCTGGTTCTGCACCGGCCGGCGTGAGCAGAAGCACCGCAACCTCAGCGCCGCGGCAGGCGTCACCGTGACCACGGGCGCCAACACCTGGCAGGCGGGCACCGACGTGATCGTCGAGGGCACTGCCGAGAGGGTGACCGGCCAGGACACGCTCTCCGCGGTCGCCGACGCCTACCTCGAGAAGTACGGCGAGGCCTGGCGCTTCGAGGCGACCGACGAGGGGTTCGGCGGCCAGGACGACCCGGGCGGCATCGCCGACGTGTTCCGCGTCCCGCCCGCCAAGGTGCTGGTGTTCGCGAAGGCGCCGCACGGGCAGACCTCGTTCGGCTTCTGACGCTCCGGCGTTCCCGGCGCCCGACGACAAGGTCGACCCTCAGACCCGGCGGGTGTCGGTGAAGAGCGCCGCGTAGGCGTTGAGCGCCGGCTGCCCGCCGAGGTGCGCGTAGAGCACCGTCGAGTCCTTGGCGATGTCGCCGTTGCGGATCAGGTCGATCAGGCCGGCCATCGACTTGCCCTCGTAGACCGGGTCGATGATCACGCCCTCGAGCTGGCCGGTGAGCCGGATCGCGTCGAGCGTCGACTGGACGGGGATGCCGTAGAGGTCACCGGCCCATCCCTCCAGGACGGTGATCTCGTCGGTGCGCAGGTCGCGGCCGAGCCCGATCAGCTCTGCGGTGGCCCGGGCGATCCGCTCCACCTGGTCGCGGGTCTCCTGGATCTTCGCGCTCGCGTCGATCCCGATCACCCGGCGCGGCCGGTCCTGGCCGGCGAAGCCCGCGATCATCCCCGCGTGGGTCGAGCCGGTCACCGAGCAGACCACGATCGTGTCGAAGAAGATCCCGAGCTCGCGCTCCTGCTCCGCGAGCTCCTCGGCCCAGCGGGCGAAGCCGAGCCCGCCGAGGCGGTGGTCGGAGGCGCCGGCCGGGATCGCGTACGGCGTACCGCCGCGCTCGCGCACGTCGTCCAGTGCCCGCTCCCACGACTCCTTGAACCCGATGCCGAAGCCCGCGGCGTCGAGCCGCACCTCGGCGCCCATGATCCGGCTCAGCATGATGTTGCCGACCCGGTCGTTGAGCGCGTCCGGCCAGTCCACCCACTTCTCCTGCACCAGCACGCAGCCCAGCCCGAGGTGCGCCGCCACCGCAGCCACCTGCCGCGTGTGGTTGGACTGGTAGCCGCCGATCGACACCAGGGTGTCGGCCCCCTGGGCGAGTGCGTCGGGGACGAGGTACTCCAGCTTGCGGGTCTTGTTGCCGCCGTAGGCCAGGCCGGCGTTGCAGTCCTCGCGCTTCGCCCAGATCTGCGCGCCGCCGAGGTGGGCGCTCAGCCGGGGCAGCGGATGAACCGGGCTGGGTCCGAAGGTCAGCGGATGGCGGGGGAAGTCCGACAGGGCCATGCGGGCAGCGTACGGCGAGCCACCGGCCCGAGGCGGATGAGAGTGTGAGGCATGCGCAGCACCCCCGTGCCGGACGAGCAGACCCACTACTCGTCGCGGTGGCCGGACGATGTCGAGGCGCCGGCGTGGCCGGTGCTCAGCCAGCACGTGCTCGACCTGCTGCACTCGGCCGGCGAGGTGCTGCATCCCGAGCCCGGCGAGGTGCTGTGGGACGCCGGCGACGCCTACGACCTCTACCTGGTGCTCGCGGGCGGCGTACTCCTCGTGGACCGCCGGGACGACCGGGTGGTCTTCGTCGTCGAGGAGGGCGACTTCGTCGGCGAGCTGAGCATGCTGATGGGGCAGCGGGCGTTCCTCCCGGGTGTGGCCATGGAGGAGACGTCGGTGCTCCGCGTGCCGGTCGACGAGCTGCGCCGGCTCGTGGAGATCTCGGGAGAGCTCAGCGACGTCCTGCTCTCCGCGTTCGACGCCCGGCGGCGGTTGCTGACAAACCTGGGTGAGGGCGGTCTGGTGCTCGCCGGCGACGACGACCGCGACCTCCATCGGCTGCAGGAGTTCGCCCAGCGCAACCAGGTCCCCTACCGGACGGTCCTGCGTTCGGACGAGGAGGCGTGGTCGGAGCTGGGTGCAGCGACCTCGCTGCCGGAGACGGGCACCGTCGTGGTGACCGGGGAACAGCGGGTGCTGTCCGCACCGACCACGCGCGATCTGGCGACCGCGCTGGGGGTCGACCTGTGGTGCCTCTCCGACGACGCTCGTTGCGACCTGCTCGTTGTGGGCGCCGGCCCGGCGGGGCTGGCGGCCGCCGTCTACGGGTCATCGGAAGGACTGGACGTGGTCGTCGTCGAGGACGTCGCGATCGGCGGCCAGGCCGGCAGCTCGTCGCGGATCGAGAACTACCTCGGCTTCCCTCGCGGTGTGTCCGGGACCGAGCTCGCCCGCGCCGCGATGCTGCAGGCGGTCAAGTTCGGCACCAGTCTCGTCTCCCCTCGCTCCGTCACCGGGCTGTCGCGGGTGTCCGGAGGGTTCCAGGTCCGTCTCGACGACGAGCACGACATCGTGGCCACCGCTGTGGTCATCGCCAGCGGCGTCCGGTACCGACGCCTCGACGTCGCCGGCCTGGCCGACCTCGAGGGACGCGGCGTCTACTACGCCGCCGGCGAGCTCGAGGCCAAGGTCGTGTCCGGCCGCAACGCCGTGGTGGTCGGAGGCGCCAACTCGGCCGGCCAGGCCGCCCTGTTCCTCGCCAGGCACGCCGCCCACGTCCACGTCCTGATCCGTCGCGACGACCTCCGCGACACGATGTCGAACTACCTGGCGCAGCGCCTCACCCACCACGAGCGGGTCACCGTCCACCCTCGCTCGGAGCTGTCCGCGGTGCATGGCAGCGACCGGTTGAGCGCGTTGACCTGGCGGGACGACGTTCACGAACGGGACGTCCGGCTCGACGCCGACGGTCTGTTCCTGATGATCGGCGCGAACCCGGGAACGACCTGGCTGCGCGAGGTGGGCGTGGAGCTCGACGACAAGGGCTTCGTGGCCACGCATGACGGCTTCATGACGTCGGTGCCGGGACTGTTCGCCGTGGGCGACGTGCGCTCCGGGAGCGTGAAGCGGGTGGCCTCGGCGGTGGGTGAGGGATCCGTCGTGATCTCCGCAGTACACGCCTACCTCGAGGAGGTGACGTAGCATCACTGGCATGAGCCGCAGCGTGAGTGCCGTCGTGGTCGGCGCCGTGCTGGCCGGGCTGATGCCTTCGATGCTCGCGACGGACGCTCCCTCGGCCGCGCTGCTGGCGGCCCTGACCTTGGCGGTGGCTGCCGTCGTCCTCGTCAGCGGGCCCGCCGCGGATGACGCGTTGGTCCTGTGCCCGGTGCCGGCGCGTGCCCGGGCTGACGTGCCCTCGTTCGTCGCGGGTCGCGTCACCGACCCCCTGCGCCACCCGCTGCGGCCGTCGGCGGCGGGTGGCCATTGACCGTTCGGGGTCTCGACGACGCTTGACCCACGGGTGTGGTTTCGAGGCTCGTCGCTGGCGCTCCTCGCACCTCAACCACCGTCCGTCCAGTTCCCGTTGACCTTGCGGGGTCTCGATTCGACCAACGACGACTTGGACGTCAGGCGGCCTTGAGCTTCCTCGCCTGCTGCTGGAGGCGGGCCTGGGCGGCGCGGCGGACCTTGGGGCCGCCGGTGGCCATCTTGTAGAGGAGCGACACCTGCTGCGGGAGGTTCCGCGCGTTGGTGGTCTCGAGCCAGCCGTTGGGCAGTGAGAGGCGGACCACCTTGTGCCATGCCGAGTAGACCTGCTGCGGCATCGGGGCCGTGTGGTAGTTCAGGTCGTACTTCTCGAACAGCGCCCGCACCCTCGGCGCGATCTCGGCGTACCGGTTCGACGGCAGGTCGGGGAACAGGTGGTGCTCGATCTGGTGGCTGAGGTTGCCGGACAGGATGTGCATCAGCTTCGAGCCGGAGATGTTGGCCGAGCCGAGCATCTGCCGGACGTACCAGTCGCCGCGGGTCTCGTCGGGGTCGATCGACTTCCGCTCGAACGTCTCCACGCCCTCGGGGAAGTGACCGCACATGATCACCGAGTGCGACCAGAGGTTGCGCACCACGTTGGCGGTGAAGTTCGCAACCAGGGTCGGCACGAACGAGCCGGTGGGCAGCGACAGCGCCGGGTGGACGAGGTAGTCCTTGGTGGCCTGACGGCGGATCTTGGTCAGCACGCCCTTCAGCCGGCGCTGGAACTCGGGGTCCTTGGTCTTCTTCTTCTTGATGTTCGCGCCCAGCTCGAGGTCGTAGGCCGCGATGCCGTACTCGAAGAAGCACGCGTTGATGAAGTTCCACAGCGGCTGGCCGAGGTACATCGGGTGCCAGCGCTGGTCCTCGTCGACGCGCATGATGCCGTAGCCGAGGTCGTTGTCCTTGCCGACGATGTTCGTGTACGTGTGGTGGATCTGGTTGTGGGAGTGCTGCCACTGCTCGGCGGGCGTGGCCATGTCCCACTCCCAGGTGGTCGAATGGATCTTCGGGTCGCGCATCCAGTCCCACTGGCCGTGCAGGACGTTGTGGCCGATCTCCATGTTCTCGAGGATCTTGGCGATGCTCAGGCCGGCCGTGCCGACCACCCAGGCGGGCGGGAACACCGACGCCAGCAGCACCGCGCGGCTGCCGAGCTCGAGCCGCCGCTGCACGGTGATCACCCGGCGGATGTACTTCGCGTCGGCCTCGCCGCGCGCGTCGAGCACGTCCTGGCGGATCGCGTCGAGCTCGTAGCCGATCTGCTCGATGTCCTCCGGCGTCAGGTGTGCGATGGGGTTCTCGGGCTTCTTGGTGATGGTGGTCATGGCTCCCTAACAGTGGGGATCAGTGGTCGATGGTGCAGGCGCCTGCTGCGGCGTTGATGCAGGTCTGGATGGGTACGCCGGCGCGGTCGGTCTCGCCGGGCACGGCGACCGTCAGCTCGCCGTTGCGGAGGTCGCGTACGGCGCCCTCCTTGAGCGGCAGCACACACCCCATGCAGATGCCCATCCGGCAGCCGCTGGGCATCAGAACGCCCGCACCCTCGGCGGCGTCCAGGATCGGCGTGGCGCCGTCGGCCTCGACGACCGCGCCGGAGGCGAACGACAGCGTGCCGCCCTCGCCGCCCGCAGCGACCACCGTGGGCCGGAACCGCTCGGTGGTCAGCGCGAGACCGCGCTCGGTGTGGTGCTCCTCGAGCGCGTCGAGGAGTCCGGCCGGGCCGCAGGCGTAGCTCAGCCGCTCGGTCAGGTCGGGCACCAGCTCATCGATCTGGGCGACCTCGAGCAGGCCGTCGCGGTCGTCGTACCGCTCGATCAGCCGGATCCGGCCGGTCGCACCGAGCAGCCGCAGCTCCTCGCGGAACAGCGAGGCGGACTCGGTGGGGTTCACGTGCATCATGACGATGTCGGTGGCGACCGGCTTGCTCCGGGAGAACAGGTTGCGGAGCATCCCGATCACCGGCGTGATGCCCGAGCCGGCGGTGACCAGGAGCAGCTTGTCGGGGATCGGCTGGGGCAGCACGAACTCGCCCTCGGCCTGCTCCAGCTGCAGCATCTGGCCGACGCGGGCCCGGTGCACGAGGTAGTTGGAGACCACGCCGTCGGGGATCGCCTTCACGGTCAGGCTGATGCACCGGTCGGGGCGCGGCCCGTGGGTGAGCGAGTAGGTGCGCCACATGCGCACCCCGTCGACGTCGACACCGACGCGCACGTACTGGCCCGGGACGTGCCCGGCCCAGTCGCGGCCGGGCTTGATCACGATCGTGGCGGACTGGGTGGTCTCGGGGACGACCGAGACGATCCGGCCGCGGAGCTGGGCGCCAGAGCGCAGCGGATGGAAGACGTCGAGGACGTCGGAGATCTCCAGCGGGGTCACCGCCGCCTCCGCGAACCGGCGCACCCGGTCGCGCAGGCGCGGGCGGGCCCGGGTCCCAGGACCGGTCCGGCCAACGGTAAGCGAGCTCATGTCTTCAGTCTGCTACGTCAACAGGCTAAAATCCTATGCAGAGCACGTGAACCCACCACCAAAGATTGTTCGCAGGAGACAAAATGCGACTTGCTGCCAGGCGTACGGCGGGGCACGGGCTGCTGCTGCCCGAGGAGGCGGTTGCTGAGATCCGTCTTCACCTGCCCGCAGTGGCCGAGCAGGTGGTCACCGCGATCATCGACGAGGTACCCAGCTACGAGGACGCGTTCAGCGGTCCGATGGGCGAGACCATCCGCAACGCCGTGCAGCTCGCACTGGGCGGGTTCCTCTCCCTGGCGGGTGGTCGTCGCGGCTCCGATCCGCGCACGCCCGCCGCACCCGCGGTCGAGGGCGCCTACCAGCTGGGCCGCGGCGAGGCGCGCAGCGGGCGGTCCACCGACGCGCTGCTGTCTGCTTACCGGATCGGCGCCCGGGTGTCCTGGCACGAGATGTCGACGACCGCCGTGCAGAACGGGCTGGACGCCGAGACCCTGGTGTCGTTCGCGGAGCTGGTGTTCGCCTACATCGACGAGCTGTCGGCCGCCAGCGTCGCCGGGCACACCGACGAGCTGGCCACCACCGGGCGGGTCCGCCAGCGGCTGCAGGAGCGGATCGCCCACCACCTGCTCACCGGCGCCCCGCCGGAGACCGTCCAGAAGGCAGCTGAGCGAGCGGAGTGGAAGGCACCGAAGACGCTGACCGCGGTGATCGTGCCCGAGGCTCAGGTACGCCCGGTGCTCAGCGCGCTCTCCTCCCGCACCCTCCAGGCGGGTGAGGTGCCGGGGCTCGATGACGCGGCGCTGCTGCTGGTCCCCGACGCGCACGGCCGGCGGCGGGCCACCGTCCTCCGTGCGATCGAGGGCCGCGATGCCGTCGCCGGGCCGCCCCGGCCCTGGCTCGAGGCGGCGTCGTCGTACTCACGAGCGCTGCGGGCGCGAGGGCTGGAGCTCGGTCCGGACACCGAGGCCAGCCTCACCGAGCTGGTGCTCACCGCGGACCCCGAGGCGCTGGCCGACCTCCGCGAGCAGGCGCTGGCGCCGATGGAGTCCCTTCGGCCTGGCACCGCCGAGAAGCTCACCGAGACGCTCCGGGCCTGGTTGCTCCACCACGGCCGCCGGGAGGCCGTCGCGAACCAGCTGTTCGTGCACCCGCAGACGGTGCGCTACCGGATGGGTCAGCTCCGCGAGCTGTACGGCGACCGGCTCGACGACCCCGAGTTCGTCCTGCTGTTGACCGTCGCCCTGGGCACGAACCGCGACGGCGAGGGTGCCGGCGCGGCATAGGGACGACCGTCGTCGGTCCAGCGGAGCCGCCCGCCCCAGACGAACCGCGGCGCCGCGGGGTACCTCTCCGGGTTCTTGTCGAAGGCGTGGAACACCATCCGGAACGTGCCCTGGGCGAACCGCACCTCCGCACCGCCGGGGCCGCAGAACCGGCGGCCGTCGCGTCGACGAAGGGTGAGCATCCCGAGCGATCGGAAGGGCCGACGCAGCGCGCCCGCCACGAAGACCACCGTCTTGTACTCGCAGGTGCTGTAGCGGAGTCGCGAGGTGAACAGGTAGATCCGGCCGTGCCGGGCCACCACGGAGGGCGCCTCGATCTGCCGCCGCCCGCCGTCGATGAGCTGGAACGGTCGCGAGCCGGGCCGGCGGCTGCCGTCGGCGCGCACGCGTATCGCCCAGATGCCGACCGCCATCGGGGCGTAGTGGTGCCGCTTGTAGATCAGGTAGTGGACGCCGCCGCCGGTGCGGAAGTACGCCGGGTCGATCAGCGTCGCCCCCCGGTCGGTGCAGCGCATCGGCCGGGGTTTCGGCACGAACGGCCCCATCGGCGACTCGGCGACGGCCATCCCGATGCAGTCGGACCCACCACGTCGCGAGCCGCTGAAGTACATGACGTAGTCGCGTGGGCCGTCGACGGACCGCTTCCACACGTGCGGACCCCACATGTGGACCTCACCCCGGTCGTGGCGGCTGCCGCGCGGACCCACCCACTTCGGGCGCTGCAGCATCGACGGCCGCGGGACGCCGTACTTCTGGGTCTCCGGGTCGTACCGGGAGACCCGGAAGGCGCGCCCGGTCGCGAGGTCGTGGCCGGTGGCGTAGATGAACCGGGTCCGGTCCTCGCTGTAGAACCCCGGGTCGGCGAACGGCACCTTCAGGAGGCGCTGGACGTCGTGGCCGCCGGAGCTTCGGGCAGGTCCGGGAGCCCCGGCCGGGCCGGCGGCCGTCGGGACGAGGCTGCCTATCATGAGAGCGAGGACGCCGACGAGGGCCACGATCGTGGCGCGAAGGCGATGGGGCACAGGCCTCTCCCGAGTGATGGTCGGACCGACGGGACAATCTAGGCGAAGGAGCGCGCGTGCACGGGCAGAACCCGCGGACTCGACGCGACCGGTTGCTCCGTCCCTCCCTCGCCGCCTCCCTGGCGCTCGGCCTCGGGGTGCTCGGCGGATGCAGCGACACCACCGTCGACGCCCCGGACACGTTCGACTACGTCGCGCTCGGCGACTCCTTCACGGCGGCCGGCCTGCCCCCCGCCAGCGGCACCTGCCGCCGGTCGGGGCAGAACTATCCCCATCTGCTGGTCAGCGAGAACCCCTCGTTCGTCCTGGTCGACGTCAGCTGCGGCGGCGCCTCCACCACCAACATGCTGCAGACCCAGGACGTCGAGGGCGACGTGCAACCGCCCCAGCTCGACGCGATCTCCGACGACACCGACCTGGTGACGGTCGGCCTCGGTGGCAACGACTTCGACGTCATCTCGAAGTTCCTGTTCCAGTGCATCGACGTCGCGGGCGAGGACCGCGACGGCGACCCGTGCCGGACCCGCAACGACGGCCTGGTCGAGCGCCGGATGGGCAGGATCCGCGACAACCTCGCCGCGGTGCTCGAGGAGATCGGCGACCGGGCCCCCGAGGCGCGAGTGCTCATGGTCGGCTACCCCCGCCTGGTGCCCGAGGACGGCGAGTGCCCCCGCCAGGTGCCGCTGGCCAGCGGTGACGTCGACTACGTGCGCGACATGATGGCGCTCCTCGTCGAGGCCCAGGAGGGCGCCGCCGAGGACGCAGGGGTGGACTACGTCGACGTCTACGGCCCCAGCGAGGGGCACGACATGTGCTCCGAGGACCCCTGGGTCAACGACGTGACCGACGGTCCGAAGGGCGCCTACCCCTTCCATCCGATGCCCGCGCACCAGCGTGCGGTGACCGACCTGATCATGGAAATGCTCTGAGGTCGCTGGTGCTCACGTACCGTTTGCCCATGCGCCGTGTGCTCCCACGTACCGCCATGTCTGCTGCCGTGGCGGCCCTGGCGCTCATGCTGACGGCGTGCAACGCCCAGCAGGGTGAGCCGGCGCCGGGCGGCGACGTGTCCGAGATGGTCGACGAGGGCGAGGTCGCGCCCAACCGCTACGTCGCGCTCGGCGACTCCTACACGGCGGCTCCCCTGCGGCTGCTGCCCGACGAGGTCAAGGGCTGCATGCGGTCCAAGAAGAACTACCCCCACCTGGTCGCGGCCGAGCTCGACAACACCGAGCTCGTCGACGTGAGCTGCTCGGGAGCATCGACCGACAGCATGTTCGAGGCCCAAGGCTTCGACTACGGCGAAGAGCGCCGCCCGCCCCAGCTCGACGCGCTCACGCCCGACACCGACCTGGTCACGGTCAGCATCGGCGCCAACGACTTCCGGCTGTTCCGCTCGATGATGATCGAGTGCCTGGACATCGCGAAGACCGACCCCGACGGGGCGCCCTGTCGCGAGAGCAACACCCGGGGCGAGCGCGACCGGCTGGAGCGGACGATCGACCGGATCGAGCCACGGGTACGACGCGTGGTGGACGACATCCAGGAGCGGGCCCCCGAGGCGCGGGTCCTCGTCGTCGGCTACCCCCGGCTGCTGCCCGCCACCGGCTCCTGCCCGCACCGCCTGCCGCTGGCGACCGGTGACTACGACTACGCGCGAGGGCTCAACGAGCGGCTGGCCGAGGCCGTCCGTGACGGCGGGATCGGTGCCGGCGCCGAGTACGTCAACCTCTACCGCGCCAGCAAGAACCACGACATCTGCTCCGAGGAGCCCTGGATCGCGGGCATCCGCGGCGCCCACCACCGCGCGATGGGGCTGCACCCCTATCCCCGCGAGCAGGAGGCCGTCGCCGAGCTGATCCTCGACATGGTGCAGCCGCTCTTCTAGAGCGCCCGATGCACCACGCGGCCGTCGACGACGGTCAGCGCGACCGAGATCTCGCGCAACGCCTTGGCGGCGCTCGCCGGGTCGGCGTGCGCCGCGAGCGGGTCGCGGTCGAGCAGCACCAGGTCGGCGGGAGAGCCGACCCCCACCGTCGGCTGACCGTCGACCGACGCGGCCAGCGCCTCGCGCACGGTCACCGCCTGCTCGGGGTGCCAGGCCGGCCGGTCGTCGGCGCTCCGGTGCACCGCTGCCGCCATCGCCAGCCAGGGGTCCAGGGGTGAGACCGGGGCGTCCGACCCGAAGCACAGCCGCACGCCGTCGTCGAGCATCCAGCGGAACGCGAAGGACCGGTCGCCGCGGCCCGGCCAGATCAGCTCGGAGAGGTCGCGGTCGTCGAGCAGGTGGCCAGGCTGCACGCTGGCCCGCAGGTCCAGCTCGGCGAGCCGGCGTACGTCGTCGCGGCCGACCAGCTGGGCGTGCTCGATCGAGCCCCGGGCGCCGGTGGCGGCGTACGCGTCCAGGGCGGCGGTGACCGCCGCGTCGCCGATCGCATGGGTGGCGACCTCGAGCCCGGACATGTGGGCCCGGGCGAGGAGTGCGGTGAGCTCGGCCTCGGGGAGGTTGGCCGCGCCGGCCGGCTGCGCCAGCTGGGCGCCGTCGGCGTACGGCTCGCAGCACCAGGCGGTGCGGGTGTTCAGGGACCCGTCGCTGATGATCTTCAGCGGGCCCATGGTCAGCAGCTCGTCGGCCTTGGTGAGCGGGTCGCCGGTGCGCAGCCGGGCCTCGATCACCTCCTCGAGCCGGTCGGCATACGTCGCGACCCGTACCCGGATCCGGTCACAGCCGGCGGCCCAGCGCTCGACCCAGTCGTCGACGCCGCCCGTGAACTCGAAGTCGACCAGCCCGACGACGCCCTGGGCGGCTGCTGCGTCGAGGGTCTGGCGGTAGGCGCTGGGGGCGTGGCCGTCGTCACCGACGAGGCGGCTGAGCAGCTCGTACGCCGCGAACCACTCGTTCTCCCTCACCACCTCGTCGCGCTCGCCGAGCCCGAGGGCGGCGAGGGCGGCGCTGTTGAGCCAGCCGTGGTGGCCGTCGCCCGCGATCAGCACGACAGGGGTGACCCCGGAGACCTCGTCGAGCTCGGCGACGGTCCCCTCGCGGCTCCAGACGCCTGGCCGGTGACCCCAGGTGATCACCGGGCGGCCCGGCTCGGCGGTGACCCGCTGGGCCACCAGCGCCGTCGCCTCCTCGGGCGACCGGATCGCGCTGGCGTCGACGCGCTGGGAGGCGAGCGTCCACTGCCCGAGGTGCACGTGCTGGTCCCACAGACCCGGGATCAGCCACCGCCCGTCGGCCGCGACCTCCTCGGCACCGGCAGGTCGCTCCACGTGGAGACCGACGGCGACGACCCGGCCGGCGTGCACGAGCACGTCGACCGGGTCGTCGGGGGCCGCGTCGCCCTCGCGGAGGGGGACCAGTCGGGCCCCTCGGATGAGCAGATGGGACACGCGGCAACGCTAACCAGAAGCGTCGGCTACGCCGCGACCGGCTCCTCGGCAGCCTCATCGGGGGACTCGTCCATGCCCGCCATCGGCTTGGGCCGGAGGAAGACCCCGCCCACGACCGCGGCCAGCAGGGCGAAGATCGCGCCGACCGCGAAGCCGGCCTGCAGTCCGCCGTTGAGTGCCTCGACCGGCGCGGTCCCGTCGGCCAGCAGGCCCTCGGTGCGGGCGGTGGAGATGCTGACCAGCACGGCCAGGCCCAGCGCGCCGCCCATCATGAACGAGGTGTTGACGACACCCGAGGCCAGGCCGGCCTCGTGCGGCTCCACGTCGCCCATCGCGGCGAGCAGCACCGGGTTGAACGCGATGCCGGCGCCGGCGCCGAGCAGGACCATCGAGGGCAGCACGTCGGTCACGAAGCTCCCGCCCACGGGTGCCTGCGAGAACAGGCCCAGGCTCACGGCGGCCAGCAGCAGACCCACGGTCAGCGGCGGGCGGATGCCGAAGCGCATCACGAGCTTGTCGGACACCCGCAGCGAGCAGTAGGCCATCACCACGCTGGTCGGGATGAACGCCAGGCCGACCTCGAGCGCGGAGTAGTGCAGGACCTTCTGCAGGTAGATCGCGGCCAGGAAGAACCAGGCGAACATCGCGGCGGCCCAGAGGACGCCGACGAACTGCGAGACCGAGACGTTGCGCAGCGCGAAGAGGCGCAGCGGCACCAGCGGGTTGGCGACCCGGGCCTCGCGGACCACGAACGCGGCCAGCAGGGCGAGTCCGCCACCGAGCAGCAGCAGGGTGCGGGTCGAGGTCCAGCCGGCCTCGTTGCCGCCGACGATCGCGTAGACGCTCAGCATCAGCGCCGAGGTGACCAGCACTGCTCCGATCACGTCGAGGCGGGCCTGCTGGGGCACGACCTCGTCGGCAGGCAGCACCCGACGAGCGGCGAGCCACACGCCGATGCCGATGGGCACGTT
>DASTDJ010000214.1:0-18506 GCA_035710425.1 Nocardioides sp. | reverse complement strand
AGCCCGTCAGCGACTGCACCACCTCGGCGTCGCCCGCGGAGCCGTCGCCCACGCCGGTCTGCACCGGCTTCACCACGGTGACGGGGCCGGGTGACCGGACGGCGAGCGCCGCGGTCGCGATGGTCTTGCCGACCCCGGTGGACGTGCCGGTGACGACGAGCACCGTCATCCGTGCTCCTTGACCACCGCCACGAGCACCTCGGTCGCCCGCGCCCAGTCGTCGTCGGACACGCCGGCGCCGACCGTGATCCGGAGTCGCGAGATGCCGTCGGGCACCGAGGGCGGGCGGAAGCAGCCGACGCGGACACCCTGCTCCAGCGCCGCGGCCTGGGCCGCGAGCGCCACCTGGGGCGATGGCATCGGCACCGACAGCACCGCGCCGGCAGGCGGCTCCACTCCGAGAGCAGCAGCGAGGTCGTCGGCACGCCGTCGTACGACGTCGGGCAGCTCGGGCCGGGCCCGCAGCACGTCGATGGCCGCCAGCGCGGCGGCGGCCGCGGCCGGCGCCAGAGCCGTGTCGAAGATGAACGGCCGGGCCCGGTTGATCAGGTGCTCGCGGACCACGGGGGAGCAGAGCACCGCGCCGCCCTGGCTGCCGAGGGCCTTGGAGAGCGTCGCGGTCACCAGCACGTGCGGTGCTCCGGCCAGGCCGAGCGAGCGCACCAGCCCGGGGCCGCGGACCCCGATCGCGTGCGCCTCGTCGACCACGAGCAGCGCATCGTGGTCCGCACACGCCTCGGCCAGCTCGACCAGCGGCGCCTCGTCGCCGAGGACCGAGTAGATCGACTCCGCCAGCACCAGCGCCCGCCCGTGGTGGGCTGCCAGCGCCGCCCGGACCGCGGTCACGTCGCTGTGCGGCACGATCTCGAGCCGGGCGCGCGACAGGCGGACCGCGTCGACGAGCGAGGCATGGATGTGGGCGTCGGAGACGACCAGGGTGTCGCGGTCGGCGAGCGCGGTGACCACGGCCAGGTTGGCCTGGTAGCCGGTCGACATCACCAGCGCCGCCGGCTGGGCGGTGAGGCCGGCGAGCGCTTCCTCGAGCCGCGCGTGCAGTGCGAGGGTGCCGGTCACCAGGCGCGAGGCCCCCGCCCCCGCTCCCCACTGCAGCGCGGCGTCGGCGGCGGCCGCGGCGACGACCGGGTCGCGGGACAGTCCGAGGTAGTCGTTGCCGGCCAGGTCGAGGACCCGGTCGGTGGCGGCCCGCGGAGCCAGGACACGACGGAGCCCGGCCGCCTCACGCTCGGCGGCCTGCGCGGCCAGCCACTCCGCCCACTGCGTCATGCGACCGTCACCGCCCGGTGGATCGCGGTGCAGATCCGGTCGACGTCGGCGTCGGTCGTGATGTACGGCGGCATGGTGTAGACGAGGTCGCGGAACGGGCGCAGCCACACGCCCTCCTCGATGGCCGCGTCGGTGGCCTTCACGACGTCGACCGCGTGGTCGAGCTGGACCACGCCGACGGCGCCGACGGTGCGTACGTCGGCCACGCCGGGCAGTTCGCGACAGCCGGCGAGACCGGCGCTGAGCCCGACGTTGATCCGGGCCACCTGCGCGGCCCAGTCGGTGCTCGCGAGCAGGTCGAGGTTGGCCAGCGCCACCGCGCACGCGAGCGCGTTGCCCATGTAGGTCGGTCCGTGCATCAGCACCCCGGACTCCGAGGCCGAGATCCGCTCGCCGATCGCCGGCGTACAGAGCACCGCGGCGAGGGTGAGGTAGCCGCCGGTCAGCGCCTTGCCGACGCACATGATGTCGGGGGAGACGCCGGCCGCGTCGGCGGCGAACATCGTGCCGGTGCGGCCGAACCCGGTGGCGATCTCGTCGAACACCAGCACCAGGTCGTGCTCCTCGGCGACCCGGCGCAGCACCCGCAGGCACTCGGCCGGGTAGACGTACATGCCGCCGGCGCCCTGGAGGATCGGCTCGACGACGATCCCGGCCAGCTCGTGGGCGTGCGCCGCTGCCAGCATCGCGACCTCGTCGGCCCACGTGTCGACGTCGGCCTGGTCGGCGGGGGGACGGGGCGCGAAGACCTGGGCCGGCAGCGTGTCGGCGAACATGCTGTGCATCCCGCCGACCGGGTCACACACGCTCATGCAGCCGAACGTGTCACCGTGGTAGCCGCCGCGGACGGTGAGCATCCGGGTCCGCTCGGGACGACCGGCTCCGCGCTGGGCCTGGATCACCATCTTGAGGGCCACCTCCACCGACACCGACCCGGAGTCGGCGAGGAAGACCCGCTCGAGCCCGGCGGGGCTGATCTCGACCAAGCGCTCCGCGAGCCGGACCGCCGGTGCGTGGGTGAGCCCGCCGAACATCACGTGGGCGAAGTCCTGGGCCTGTGCGGCCAGCGCCGCGTCGAGCGCCGGGTGGCGGTAGCCGTGGATCGCCGCCCACCACGACGACATGCCGTCGACCAGCTCGGTGCCGTCCGCCAGCCGGAGGCGTACGCCGTCAGCGCCCACCACCTGCCGGACCGGCGTCGGGTCGGTCATCGAGGTGTAGGGGTGCCAGAGGTGCTCGCGGTCGAACGCGAGCAGTGAGTCGTCCGGCGCGGTCACGATCTCCTCAGGCGTTGGGGAGCACGTCGGTGCCGGCGCCGCGACGGCGAGAGGACGGGTGGTGCGTGACCTGGTCGGCGGGGGAGCCGGGCACGAGGGGCTCCTCGGCGCCGAGCACCACGAAGCCGTTGTCGCGGATCATCTCGAGGTCGGCCTCGGCGGCCTGGCCCTCGGAGGTGAGGTAGTCGCCGAGGAAGATCGAGTTGGCGACCTGCAGCGCCAGCGACTGCAGCGAGCGGAGGTGCATCTCGCGGCCGCCGGCGATCCGGATCTCCTTGTCGGGGCACACGAACCTGGCCATCGCCAGGATCTTCAGGCAGCGGGCCGGGGTGAGCTCCCACGTGTTCTCGAGCGGGGTGCCGTCGAAGGGCATCAGGAAGTTGACCGGGATCGAGTCGGAGTCGAGGGCGCGCAGCGCGAACAGCGCCTCCACGAGCTGCTCGTCGGTCTCGCCGAGGCCGGCGATCAGCCCGCTGCACGGGGAGAGCCCGGCCGTCTTGGCCTTGGTCACGGTGTCGACGCGGTCGGCGTACGTGTGCGTCGTGACGATTGTGTCGTGGTGGGACTCGGCGGTGTTGATGTTGTGGTTGTAGGCGTCGACGCCGGCCTCGCGGAGGCGCTCGGCCTGGCCGTCCTTGAGCAGGCCGAGGCAGGCGCACACCTCGACGTCGGGGTGCTCGGACTTCAGGGCGCCGACCATGTCGGCGACCCGCTCGACGTCGCGGTCGGTCGGCCCGCGACCGCTGGAGACCATGCAGACCCGGGTGGCGCCACCGCGCATGCCCGCGGCCGCCTGCTCGAGCGCCTCGTCGGTCTTCAGCCACGTGTACTTCAGGATGTCGGCGGTCGACCCCAGCGCCTGCGAGCAGTAGCTGCAGTTCTCCGGGCAGAGACCGGACTTGAGGTTGACCAGGTAGTTGACCTTGACCGTGTTGCCGAAGTGCTCCCGGCGCAGCCGGCCGGCAGCCGCGACCAGGTCGATCAGCTCGTCGTCGTGGGCCCGGAGGACCGCGAGTGCGTCGTCCTCGGTGGCCGGCTTGCCGTCAAGGATGCTGTTCGCGAGCTGGCCGAACGACTCGATCGACACGTGGGTCATGGGACCTCCTGGGGCGGCGGGCGTACCGCGTCAGTATGCCGTTCGCGACCGCTCGTCCGGCCCCAGGGTCACCCGGCGAACAGTTCCCTTCTGAGCCCGTCCGGGGTCGGTGGTCCCTGCTGCAACAGGTAAATGGCCTTCCCGGCCGAGGCGCAACTGTCGGGGGTGGCCGGGACGTCATTCGTTCTGGGCGCTATAGGCCACAGTTCGCATGACGTTGCTACGTCCGCTCATGCCGCGGTGCGGTCATGCCGAAGAGAGTGCGATATTCGCTGTCCGGTTAGCAGAGCACACTGATAGAACGCCGGGGTGCTCAAGATGCTCACGCTCCCTGATCATCTGCGGCTGATCAACGAGCGGGCGGCCGCCTTTCGCGCTGCGGTCGCGGCGGCGCCCAGGCTCGACGTGCCGGTTATCACCAGCGATCCGCACGCCCCGCCCGAGCGGACGCTGTTCGATCTCGTGCAACACGTGGGGATGGGCCGCCGCAAGTCAGCCGCCATCGTCGCCGCAGGTCCCGCGGATGCGCCCCCGGAGAAGTCGGCTTGGGAGGACGGGCCGGGTGCGCCTCGGGAGCGCGAGGCTCTGCTGGTCTGGTGGACCGAGTCCGTCGAGCAACTGACGAGCGCGCTGCGGGAGGCTGGCCCGGATCGCGGTTGTTGGACGTGGTGGGGGGACTCGCCGTCACCGCAGACCTCTGGTGCCTGGGCGCGGCGACAGGTTCCCGAGATCGCGGTGTACACCTACGACGCCCAGCTCGCGGTGGATGTCCCGCAGCCGTTGTCGGACGAGGTCGCCCTCGACGGGTTCGACGACTGCCAGTTCACCCTCTGCGCGACGACGGTCGCCTGGCCACACGAACCCGCCATCGTCGATTATCACGCCACCGAGGGCCACTCCTGGCGTCTCCGGCTTTCCCGCGACGGCGCTCAGGTCGCCCACCTCACTCCCGCTGCCGGCGAGGACCCCGACCCGGCCAACGCCTCCGCCCGGGGCACGGCCAGTGACCTGGTCCTGTACTTCTACGGCCGCATACCGCTGGATTCGCTGAAGTTCGAAGGCGACCGTCGTATCTTCGATCAGCTCGTAGCGTGGGACCCTTCCGCGTAGCAACCGACGATTGCGATCTCCTGGCGCTCGAAGTTCCACCAGGGGCGCTCTATCTCCCTTCTACATCGGCCAACGAGTCAAGCAGAGCCATCACGTCAACCGGTCTCGCGTCCTTGGCGGGCGTGCGGTCGTGAGCGGCCGCAAGGACAAGGTGCGCGGCGAGCACGCGGACCTTGACGTTGTGGTGCTGGGAGTACTTCTTCAGCACCTCGAACGCCTGGGTGGGATCCATGGCGAGCAACTGCGTCAATACTCCCTTGGCCTGTTCGATCACCGCGCGATGCTCCTCGAAGTCCTCGACGGCCTCCGAAAGCTCTTCCATGGAACGCTCAGCGATGGCGCGGCTGATCTCGACCATGTGGCCGTTCACCACCTCGACGTGGCCCGACGGGTCGACAACGGACTGTGCGAGCACCAAGACGGTGCGCACCCGACGTTGCGCGTCGATGACGCGGTGCTGGGAGACGAAGGGATGCCCGGCTGCCAAGGCCTTCTCAGCGACAGCCTCGTACCCGGCACGATCATCGGGGTGAACGTGGGCGATCATCAGGTCCGTGGTCGGAACCACCTCACCTGGGGTGAAACCGTGCATTTCGTAGATGCCTCGCGACCAGGTCCAGCGTCTGCTCTGCACCCGGTAGGAAAATCTGCCGACGGGTTCTTGGTGGTCACGCCACAGGCCAGCAGGGACCTCCGCCTCACCGTCCATGACGCTGCCCGCTCAACGGACGATCAGCAGTTGAACAGGTGTGTCCGCAACGGCACCACCGGCGAACCGCAGACCGGAGAAAGCCACGGCAGGCGTCATCAGGACGAGACCCGTGCCGTGGAGGCTCATGGGACTGGCGAGCTGCACTTCTTCTCCTGGATCCGCATTGTTGGCGATGTGCTAATAATGGCAGGAATTCCAGGCTGCCCCAAATCCGCGGCGGCTCTCCGGGCGCCGAACGGCTCGGCTCCTGACCTCGGCGCCCACGTGTTCAGTCTCGGACGTCGACCAGCCCGGGAACGCGAAGCCGATCACGAGAGAACACCCGGACGCCGCCCTCCTCGCCGAGTGGCGTCGTGTAGGCCAGGACGCTGACCTTGACCGATTGCTTCGGAGTGCAGCGATTCGGCAGGGTCACCGTGAGCCTCCTGCGATCCGGCGAAACCCTTCCCTCGACCCGGCAAGCCGCGTAGCCGTTGGGGTTGTCCGCTCCCTCGAGACCACCTGAACCGCGCAGCTTCGAGGCCTTGATCTTCAAGAACGCGAACTGCTGGCCATCGCCACCCTCGAGGTAGACAAAGAAGTACTGGTCGAAAGACCCGTTGGCCACCACGCGCCGAAGACGCAGCTGGAAGCGCGGCCCCTTCTCGGTCTCGGTGACCGACAGCCGTCTCAAGTCGATCGTGCGTCGCTTGGGGGCGTCCAACCCCACTGCCTTGGTGATGCGCACATCTCCGTGCGGATCGGAACCGGTCACTACTTCAGTAGCCTCGGCCGCCGGCACCGCTGCTGCGGCGAGTGCGAGAAGCAGCCCGAGGACGAGCATCCTCACCGCCGCAGTCAAACAGCCCGAGGGCGCCCGCGCCCGTACTTCCGCCATCTGCATCGAGCGATCCGGAATCGGCAGCGCTCTGCGACCATTCGCTCCTGCCGCGAGGTGCCGCCGGGTCGAGCAACGGGCCCCTGTCAATCGTGCTTCTTGTATGTCAGCCCTGCCTCGAGAACGTCGCGGTCATGTACAGCGCGCGCTGGAACACTTCTTCCGGGATACCGCGGTAGCCGGGCAACGTCGATCGGACGAAGTGGAGGCGCAGGGTGTCGTGGTGACCTCCCAGCGATATGTGTTCGAACCGTCGGCGTGATGGAAGACCACGGTGTCGCCGTCGGACTCGTACTCCGCGTCGTAGTCGATCGGTTCCGGCTGTCCACCACTGGACTCGCCGCAGAGGTCCCATGCTCCGTTCTCGATGGCGAGGGTCAACACCGTGTCACCAGAGAGCGGGGCACTCTTCCGACAGGCCTCGACCCGCCGAGTCCGTGGCGGCGCACGGTGGCCTCGGTCTCGTTGAGGGAGATGGGCCCGGCCCGGCGGGTGCCCTCCAACAGAGACTCGGCCGGCGCCTCCGACGTAGCCGGCGGCCTCGCGGAGCCGCCCGCCCGCTCATCGGGCGACCCCGTCGTCGACGTCGAGTCGTCGGAGCCGCAGCCGACGAGCAAGATCCAGGTGGCTGCACCGGCGACTGCGGCGGACCTCCACGGGAGGATTCGCAAGGGTCGCCTCCCGGTCATCGCGCCGTTGCGTCCCGAACTTCGCGCCAGCCGGGGTTCGTGAGCCACCGGCCGGCGATGTGAACCGTCGGCGAGATCTCGTTGCCGTCGTTCACGTCGCGGACCCGGGCGGCACCGTCCTCGTCGTCCCGAAACCGCACGGAGCGGTGAGGCACCCGGTGCAGCGTCAACGCCGTCCGCAGCCTGATGCCGAACGGACATCCCGGCTTGAAGTACACGACCGGCTCTTTCATGGGTACTCCCCGCAGCTGAGTTCATCATAGTGTGACTATGATGAACATATTGATACCATGACGTGTGGCTGTCAAGGGATCCAAGGGACACCGCCAGCGCCAGGCCGAGGCCACGAAGCGGGAGGTGGCACGCGTCGCCCGGGCGTTGTTCGCAGAGCACGGCTACGTCGCCACCACGATCAGTTCCATCTCCGCCGAGGCAGACATCCCGGTCCAGACGATCTACTCGGCCTTCGGATCGAAAGCGAAGATCCTCGACAAGATCACCGAGCTCTGGATGGGCGAGAGTCAGACGACCTCACGTGCCGCCGCGTATCTCCAAGAGCCAGACCCCGCCCAGCAGCTGAGGATGCTCGCCGAGCTCAACCGGCGCCAGATGCAGGCTGGGTCGGACGTCGTCGCGATCTACCAAGAAGCGGCGGCGTCGGACCCGCAGATGGCCGAGACCCTGCGCAACGTGCTGGCCGCACGCGAACGCGAGATCCGCAAGCTCATCGATGCCCTCGCCCCACGACTTCGCTCGGACCTCACAGTCGACTCGGCCCTCGACCTCACGTTGGCGCTCACCCTGCCCGAGCTCTTCCACCTGCTCGTCGCCGAGCGGGGATGGAGCCACATCCGCTACGAGACGTGGCTGGCCGACACCCTGGTCAGCCAGCTCCTCCAAGACTGACCGCGGCCGCACGTCGGGCGGCCAGGTCGCGACGGAAGCGCGGTCATGGCGATGCCAGCGCGTTGACGTCGACCGGACCTCACGCGTTCAGCACGAAGATGAGCTCCTCGATGCCGTCGTCGGGCGGCGGTGCCTTCGCCTCCAGCACGAGGTCGCGCCGAAAGCCACACTTGTCCAGGACGCGGATCGAGCCCAGGTTGTGCGCCACGACATGGGCGTACAGCGGCCGGATCGACACCTCGTCGACCATCAGGGTGAGCGCCCTTGTCGCGACGCCCCGGCCCCACCACTCGCGTCCGACCCAGTAGCCGAGCAGCTGCTGTCCGTCGTCCTGCCAGCTGCCGATGTTGCCGGCCACCATGCCGTCCGCGACGATGGTGCGCGCGACCACGGTGTCGTCGGCGCGGATCTTCGCCCAGTGCGCCGCGAACTGATCGTGGTCGCGAGCGGGAATCGCCGCCATCTCGACCGCCTGCGGGTCCGCCTGGTGGTCGAAGAACACGTCGAGGTCCCCGTCCTCGACACTCCTGAGACGCACCGCGGGCGGCACGCCGTGGAACCGGGTCATGTCAGTCACTCCTCGTCTCGGGCTCGTGCGCCGCCCACGTCGACCTCTGCGCCGTGGAGCTCGGCGAGCAGTACGGCGCCGGGAAGGTCGAGGCGGGTGCCACGGAGTCGCGCCGCGGCGAGGTCGACGCCGACGAGGCTCGCTCCGCGCAGGTCGGCGCCGCTCAGATCGGTCTCCCGGACCGTCGCGCCGTCGAGCCGGGCGTCGCGCAGCACCGCCTCCGACAGGTTGGACAGCGACAGGTCGGCCTCGCGCAGGTCGAGGCCGGTGAGGTCGAGCTTGGCGAGGGTGGCGCCGCGGATGGTCACGCCCCGCCACACGCCACCGATCACCTTGAGGGGCCGCAGCGTGCAGCCCTCGAACACCGAACCGGTGAGCTTGCAGCCGTCGAGGGTGGCGTCGAAGAAGTTGCAGCCCTGGAAGGTGGACCCGACGAACGCCGTGGAGGTGTGCGTCGAGGAGTTGAACCGGCAGCCGCGGAAGACGCAGTCCTCGAAGTGGGCGCCGCTGCTCGTGGCCTCGGTGAGGTCGACCTCCTCGAAGGTGACGCCGACGTGGTGCACCGCGCCGAGCTCCTCGGCGTACCAGTCCTCCCCGCGGAAGTTCACGCGTCGACCACGCGCAGCCGGACCGCCGCGCTGTCGCCGACCTCGATGTCCTCGGCACGGCGTACGGCCTTCTTCAGCGGCAAGGCGAAAGTGCCAGGCTCATCGCTGTTGGGAAAGACCGACGTGCGCCACGTGGTGGCGCCGATGGTCGCCTCCACCCGCACCGACCCGAACCCGCGCGGGGGCCCCGCGCGGTCGCGGATCTCGTCGCTGACCTCCTCGGGCACGGTCACGAACACCCAGGACTCGCCAGCCTTGGCCGACCACAGCCACAACTTCGACTCGAACTCCACAGGATCAGTGTGGAGGTGACCATCGACATGGCCTGTTCGACCGCCTCTGAGGCACTCTGGGGGCATGGGAGTCGACCCGACCACCGTGGTCCTTTTCGGTGCCACCGGCGACCTGGCCCGCCGCAAGCTGCTGCCGGGGTTGCTGCACCTGTTCGAGACCGGGCTGCTGAGAGACATCCGCATCGTCGGCACGTCGCTCGACGAGCACACGACCGACTCGTTCGTCGCCTTCGCCGAGCAGGCGGTGCGGGAGTTCGGCTCCGACGACACCGCGCAGGACCTGACCGCCTGGCCGGAGTTCGCCAAGCTGCTGCGCTGGGCGCCCGGCGGCGAGGGTGCCGAGGGGCTGCGGCGCGTCGTGGCCGACGCGGAGGCCGAGTGGAACGGCCAGGTGAGCCGGCTCCACTACCTGAGCGTGCCGCCGAAGGCGGCGCCGGCGGTGGTGCAGACGCTGCGAGATGCCGACCTGGTCGCCAACAGCCGGATCGTCCTGGAGAAGCCGTTCGGCGTCGACCTGGCGTCCTCCCGGGAGCTGAACCGCCGGCTGCACGAGGTGTTCGACGAGGAGCAGATCTTCCGGATCGACCACTTCCTCGGCAAGGAGGCGGCGCAGAACATCCTGGCGTTCCGGTTCGCCAACGGGCTGTTCGAGCCGATCTGGCACCGCCACCACATCGACCACGTGCAGATCGACGTGCCCGAGGACCTCGGCCTGGAGCAGCGGGCGTCGTTCTACGAGGGCACCGGCGCCTTCCGCGACATGGTGGTCACCCACTTGTTCCAGGTGCTGGCGTTCACCGCGATGGAACCCCCGACGGCGCTGGAGCCCTACGCCATCAACGAGGAGAAGAACAAGGTGTTCCGGTCGATGCTGCCGATCGACCCGGCCGACGTGGTGCGCGGTCAGTACGACGGCTACCGCGACATCGACGGCGTCGCCCACGACTCCGAGACCGAGACGTTCATCGCCCTGAAGTGCTTCGTCGACAACTGGCGCTGGGCCGGTGTGCCGTTCTACCTGCGCACCGGGAAGCGGATGGCGGAGGGCGCACGGATCATCTCGATCGCGTTCAAGGAGCCGCCCCGGTCGATGTTCCCCGCACGCTCGGGCGTCGGCGACCACGGGCCCGACCACCTCACCTTCGACCTCGCCGACAAGGCCCGGATGTCACTCTCCTTCTACGGCAAGCGACCGGGACCGGGCATGAAGCTCGACAAGCTGTCCATGCAGTTCGCGATGACCGAGACCGGCTGGGCGGGCTCGGCGCTGGAGGCCTACGAGCGGCTGATCTACGACGTCGCGCACGGCGACCGCACCCTCTTCACCAACGCCGAGGGCATCGAGCGGCTCTGGGAGATCTCCGAGCCGTTGCTGGACAACCCACCTGTGGTGCGCGCCTACCGCCAGGGCAGCTGGGGACCCAACCAGGTCCACCAGCTGGTGGCGCCGTTCGCCTGGCGGCTCCCGTTCGAGCGCGTGTGGCGCGACCCGAACGCCTCGGGGGCCTGACTCCCTCAGCGGTAGGCCGCGATCGGGTTGGTCAGGGTGCCGGCGTACATCAGCGACGCCGCCTGGTCGGTGAGGTCGACCATCTGCAGGGTGTTGCGGAGCTGTAGCCGGTTCAGGCAGCTGTGGTCGAACTCCTCCCGGAACAGGTCGTACGACGCGATGGCGTCCGCGAGGTCCGGGTGCTGCTCCTCGTGCTGGGCCAGGCAGCGGGCCCCCTCCGTCCAGAACGTCTCCTCGGTCAGCAGGCCGTCGGTCTCGAAGATCGCGGAGAGATGGCGCAGGAACCCGTCGAACACGTCGGTGTGCAGGGCCAGCGCCTTCACGTCGTCGGTGACCTTGATCCGGATCCGCTCGACCTCCGGGGGCAGCGAGGTGTGGTCGTTCATCACCGCCACCTCCTCGCCGATGTCCTTCATCAGCGCCCGCACCGGCACCCCGTCGCGGAGGACCAGCACGACGTTCTCGCCGTGCGGCATGAAGGCGAGGTCGTGGGCGAGCAGGCAGTGCGCCACCGGTCGGAGATAGGCGTGCAGGAAGCTGCGCAGCCACGACGTGGCGCTCTGCCCCGACAGCGCGACGAGCGCGGCGACCAGCGAGGCGCCGGAGGCGTCCCGGTGCAGCAGCGCCGCCATCGTCGCGAGCCGCTCGCCTTCGGCCACCCGGGGCACCGGGCTCTCGCGCCACAGCGCGGCCAGCATCTTCTGCTGCGGCGAGCGCACCCCGCGGGTCCGCCACAGCTCGTGGAACGCGTCGCCGGTGTAGCCGATGGCCGCGTGCTCACGCAGGACCCCGAACCCGCAGCCCTGCAGCGTCGGGTCGGCCTCGACCAGCGAGGCGACCCAGTCGTTGATGGCCGGGGTGGGTCCCATGTAGGCCGGGGAGAGGCCGCGCAGGAACCCCATGTTCTGGATCGCCACCGCGGTCTTGGTGTAGCTGCGCTCCGGGTCGCTGACGTTGTAGAAGGTGCGGATCGACTGCTGCGCCCGGTGCAGGTCCGGGCCCTCACCCAGCAGGACCAGGTCGCGCCGGGCCAGGTCGGGCGCGAACGTGATCGCCACCTTGTTGGTCCACTGCCACGGGTGCAGCGGCAGGTAGAGGTAGTCGTCGGGGTCGAGGCCGTGGTCGGCCAGCGTGCGCCGGAAGGCGGCATGGGTGTCGTCGTCAAGCTCTGCGGCGTAGTGGTCGGCCTCGCTGCGCCCCATGGCCAGGGAGAGCCGGGTGTGCTCGCGCCGGGCGGCGACCCAGACCAGCCGGAGAGCTGACCCGGTCTCCGGGGCGTACGCCGTGTAGTCGTCAAGCCCGTACCCGATCCGTCCGTTGTTGGCGACGAACGCCGGGTGGCCCTCGGTCATCGCCGCCTCGATCTCCTGGAAGTCGGCGGCGGCGAGCTGGCGGGCCGACGCCGTCTTGTGGTGCAGCTTCCAGGCGGAGCTCGCGAGGGTGCTGGCCAGCTCCTCGAGATAGGTGGGCAGCAGGCTCTCGGGGATGCCGAGCCGCTCGGCGAACTCGACCACGAACGCCTGCGCGTCGAGCTCCGCGCGCGCCCCGTCGACGTTCCGCTGCAGCGAGGCCTCGTCGAGCACCCAGTGGTCGAGCGCCAGCCGGCGGGCATCGAAGGTGTACGTCGAGCGCCCGTCCGGCGAGGTGAGCTCGTAGGTGGTTGAGGTGCGAGGAGCGCCGGCGACGAGCCTCGAAACCGTCGTCGGGGCCAGCAGCCGCTCGTGCGAGAACTCCGCGATCGCCTTGGCGACCAGGTGCCGTTGTGCCCGGGCGAGCGTGTCGGGGTTGAGGTGGTCTGTGTCGGCGGGGTTCACAGCTCGGACTCCTCCCAGGCTGCGCGCGTGCAGAAGGACAGCGCCGCCTCCTTGGTGCGCAGCCGCACGGTGCGGACGACCTCGAAGCCGGCGGCCTTGTTGAGCGCGGCGATCCGCTCGTTGCGCACGTCCGGCTCGACGACCACCCGCCGTACGGCGACTTCGGCGAAGCAGTGCTCCATCACCTCACGGAAGACCTGCCGGGTGAAGCCGGGCACCGGTGCCTCGGTAGGTGCCACCAGGACGTGCATGCCGAGGTCGCCGGGTCGGAGCTCCGGGAGTGCGGCGAGCTCTGAGTAGTAGGGGTCGTAGGTCTCGGCGAGGAACGCCGGCTCGCCGTCGATTCGGCCCAGCCACGCGTCGTGGTGGGGGTCGTCCTCGATCAGGGTGTATTCGGTGGCGACGTCCTGGACGGACGCCCCCTGCATGTCCCAGTAGACCGCCTTGGGGTGGGTCACCCAGGAGTGGAGGAGGCCGAGGTCGTCAGGGAGCTTCAGCGGTTCGAGCGTCATCGGGCCCTCCGCAGGTGGTCGGGGACGCCGAAGCTCTGCACGGCGATCCGCTTCTCGACGGGGTAGACCTCCCGGCCGCACATGGCGGCGACCAGCACGGAGTTGCGGTAGGCGCCCATGCCGAGATCCGGCGCCACGAACCCGTGACTGTGCTCCTCCGCGTTCTGCACGAAGATCTCCTCGCCCGCGCGGTCGATGGCGTAGGTCGACGAAACGACGTAGCGGTCTTGCTCGTCGAACACGATCCGCTCGCGGACGCCGTCGAGGAAGGCCGGCACCGTGGCGGAGTAGCCGGTCGCCAGCACCAGGCCGTCGGTGCGCAGGCCGAAGCTCTCGTCGGTCTCCTCGTGGTGCAGCTCGAGGACGTAGCGTCCGTCCTCGTGGGTGGCGCCGGTGACCGCGGTGTTGGTGACCAGGGTGGTGCGTGGCCCGTCGCCGGTGACCCGGAGCCGGTAGTGCAGGTCGAAGATCGCATCGACGAGATCGCCGCTGATGCCCTTGTAGAGCGACCGCTGCTCACGCAGCAGCCGGCGCCGGGTCAGCTCCGGCAGCGCCTGGAAGTACGCCGTGTACTCCGGCGACGTCATCTCCAGCGTGAGCTTGGTGTACTCCATCGGGAAGAACCGCGGGCTGCGGGTGAGCCAGGTCAGGTGGTAGCCGTGGTCGTGGCTCTCCGCGAGCAGGTCGTGGTAGATCTCCGCCGCGCTCTGCCCGCTCCCGACGATCGTGATCGAGTCGAGCGACTGGAGCCGCTCCTTGTGGGTGAGGTAGTCCGCCGAGTGGGGAGCGTCGACGCGCTCGAAGCACTCGGGTACCGATGGTGTCGTCCCCACGCCCAGCACCAGCCGCCGCGCGCGGTGCTCCTCGCCCGGGCCGGTGCGGACGACGTACGACGTGCCGTCGTGCTCGACCTCGACCACCGGCTGCCCGAACCGCACGCTCGCCAGCCGCTCGGCGGCCCAGCGGCAGTAGTCGTCGTACTCCTTGCGGAGCGGGTAGAACGACTCGCGGATATAGAACGGGTAGAGGTTGCCGCTCTGCTTCAGGTAGTTGAGGAACGACCAGCTCGAGGTCGGGTCGGCCATCGTCACCAGGTCGGCGAGGAACGGGACCTGCAGGGTCGCGTCGTCGAGCAGCATCCCGGGGTGCCAGGCGAGCTCGTCGCGGGCCTCCAGGAAGAGCCCGTCGAGGTCGTCGATCGGGTCGGTCAGGCAGGCCAGGCCGAGGTTGAACGGGCCGAGGCCGATGCCGATGAAGTCGCGCGTCACGCCGCCTCCCGGGCCGCGGCCAGCTCGTCGCCGACCGCCACCACCTCGGCGAGGATCCCGAGCACGTCGTCGGTGGTGGTGAGCGGGTTGAGCAGCGTGAGCTTCAGCCAGGACCGGCCCTCGACCTTGGTGCCGGCGACCATCGCGGCGCCGCGGTCGTAGAGCGTGCTCCGGATGCGCGGCGCGAGCCAGTCGGCCTCGTCCTCGGAGAGGCCGTCGGGACGGTAGCGGAAGACCAGTGTGCTCAGCTGCGGGGGAGCGGCGAGCTCGAGGGTCGGCTCGGCCTCCAGGCGGGTGGCCACGTCGGCGGTCAGGTCGACCACGGTGTCGACGTACTCGCCGATCCGGTCGGGCCCCATCACCCGCAGCGTCATCCAGAGCTTGAGGGCGTCGAACCTGCGGGTGGTCTGCAGGCTCTTGTCGACCTGGTTGGGGTGGGCAGCTTCCCCTCTGACCGGTTTCGGGTTGAGGTAGTCGGCGTACCAGGTGACGTGCCGCAGGTGGCCGCCGTCGGCGACGATCAGCGCGCTGGCGGAGACCGGCTGGAACCAGGTCTTGTGGTAGTCGACGGTCACCGAGTCGGCGTGCTCGATCCCGTCGAGGAGGTGCCGGCGGGTGGGCGAGACCAGCAACCCCCCGCCGTACGCCGCGTCGACGTGCAGCCATGCGTCGTACCCACCGCACAGGCCGGCGATCTCGGGAAGGGGGTCGATGGCGCCGAAGTCGGTGGTACCGGCCGTGGCGACCACCGCCATCGGCACCAGCCCTGCGTCGCTGCAGCCGGAGAGGGTGCGACTCAGCGCGGTGACGTCCATGCCGCGGTCTGGGTCGACGGGGACGGTGATCACGGCGCCGTCTCCCAGGCCGAGCAGGCGGGCCGCCTTCTGCACGCTGAAGTGGCCGTCGGCCGAGGCGAGGATGCGCAGCCTCGCCGGGTCGCCGTGGGTGGCCAGCGCCCGGTCGCGGGCGAGCAGCAGCCCCTGCAGGTTGGACTGGGTGCCACCGCTGGTGAAGATCCCGTCGGCGGTCCCCCCGAACCCGATCCGCTGCGCGGTCCAGTCGACGAGGTGCCGCTCGACGAACGTGCCGCCGCCGCTCTGGTCGAACGTGTCCAGGCTGGAGTTGACCGCGCTGACGAACACCTCGGCGAGCAGCGCCGGCACCACCACCGGGCAGTTGAGGTGGGCGGCGTACGTCGGCTCGTGGAACCACACCGCGTCGTCGAGGTAGATCCGGCTCATCTCGACCAGCGCCTGCTCGGCGTCGTGAAGGGGCCGGTCGAGGTCGATGTCCGCGACCAGCTTGGCGGCCTGCTCGGGCTGGACGCCGGTCGCGGCCCCGGTCACCCGCCGCAGCGTCTCTGCAAGATGATCGACGCCCAGCCGCATCGTGGCGACGTACTCGTCGACGTGCTGCGGATGCAGGAGATGCGCTGTGTGATCGTGAGAAGAGGCGGGGGGAGCGGCCACCGGGCAACCTTCCGAGAGTGAATTAGGTAAGGCTTACCTTATTCATGAGGCGGGCGGGGTCGGCAACCCCGGGCGCGCCGATTGGGAAGTTCCTCACACCAGTGGGCCGGTCCGGTCCGTCGGGCGGTGGGCCAGGACCGATGCCGGGCCGCGAAACCGGTCCTATGTCACCGCTCCCTGGGGGCGACGGTGTCGGGCGGTGGGCCAGGACCGCTCCCGGGCCGCGAAACCGGTCGTATGTCACCGCTCCCTGGGGCCGACGGTGTCGGGCGGTGAGCCAGGACCGCTCCCGGGCCGCGAAACCGGTCCTATCTCACCGCTCCCCGAGGGCGCCCGACAGACAGGAGACCCTCGCACTCCTGGATGAGCCGCTCCCGCAGCGGCGCCCCGCGCTCGGCGAACCGCCGCTGGGCCTCGACGTAGTCGCGCTTCCCGTCCGGCGTCTCGATGAGGATCGGCTCGAAGCCCAGACCGCCCAGGTCGTACGGCGACGCGCGCATGTCCAGGACCCGGATGTCGCGGGCCAGCTCGAAGCAGTCGGCGACCAGGTCGGAGGAGACCATCGGGCTGAGCCGGAAGGCGTGCTTGTAGAGGTCCATGCCCGCGTGCAGGCAACCGGGCTGCTCTTGCTCGGCGCGGTCGTCGGGCCCCGGCGACAGGGCGTTGCGGGGACGCGCCGGGGCCGTGAAGAACCGGAAGGCGTCGAAGTGGGTGCACGCGATCCGGTGGGACTCGACGACCCGGTCCGTGCCGGTCGCGCCGAGCCGGAGCGGCCAGTCGGAGTGCCGGGTCTCGTCCTCGTCGAGGCGGTAGACCATCGCCCACTCGTGCAGGCCGAAGCAGCCGAGGTTGGCCGGGCGCGCAGCCGTCGCGGTGAGCAGCGTTCGCAGCGACTCCAGGAGCGGTCGCTGGGTGGCGACATGCTCATCTGTGACACCGGCGGCGCCCTCCACCACGCCGTAGCCCTTCAGCCCGGCGTACTCCCCGCCGCCCTCGAGCGCGACGCCATACCCGGGGTGCCAGCGGCGCAGCTGCGCCGGCCGGTGGGAGTAGTAGGTGAACAGGAAGTCGTGGACCGGGTGCTTCTCGCGGGCCTCCCTGCGAGCGAGGTGCGGTGCGACGAACGCGTCGACACGGGCGCGATGGGCCTCCGCCCGCGCCCGCCAGGTCGTCTCGTCCAGCACCTTCACGGCACCAGGGTAGGAAGGAATGGGTCAGAGCAGTGCGGCGAGCAGGTCCGCTGCCCGGCGAGCCCCGTCGCTCTCCACCGGTTGGTAGTCGGTCGGCATCTCGAGACCGGCGAGGATCTCGGCCGCCAGCGCGTCCGGGTCCGCGGCCTGCTCGTAGTCGACCATCCGCCCCGCGCCGTACCGGTCCAGCCGGTGCCGCACATGGAAGTTCTGCTCGAAGTGGTGACGCAGCGGCACGTAGAGGAACGGTCGCCGGGCAGCGGTCAGCTCCATGCAGGTCGTCAGCCCGCCCTGCACCACGGCGAGGTCGGCGGCGGCCAGGTAGCGGTAGAGGTGTGGCAGGTGCCCGACCACTCGCGCGCCCCGGCGGCGGGGCAGGCTCCGAGGGTCGATCCGGGGGCCGGCGACGACCAGGAAACGAAGGTCGGGAGCACTCCGCCGGACGAGCGGGACCGCGTCGAGCACCCGTCGCAGCAGGTGGGAGCCGACTCCCGATCCGCCGACCGCGACGACGCAGAGCCGCTGGTCGAGGGGCAAGCGCAACCGTTGGCGCAGCTCGTCGCGGTCGGCGACCTCGGCCGGGTCGAAGCCCGTGACATACCCGGCGAAGTCGAAGTTCTCCTCTGTCCAGGCCCGGATCGGGGGGAGTCCCGGGCCGAAGTCGTCCGGTACGACGTCGTCGGGCTCACCGACGAACACCGAGGCGTCACGCACCCGGTCGAACCGAGCCCGCTGCTCGATCATCTCCGCGTTGTAGTCCGCGGTCAGCGCCGCCTCGGCAGGTCCGCCGTCGGGCATCGGGAGCCAGCCCACGAAGTCGGTCATCCACGCGAACGCGAACCGCTTCAGCTCGGGGTTCTCGTGGAGGAAGTAGTCGACCTCCCACGCCTCGTCCCCGATCACGAGGTCGTAGGGCTGCTCCTCGACGATGTCGTGGAGCACCATGAAGTTGTTGACCAGGATCTCGTCCATCCGCCGGATCGTCTGGAACGCGTGCAGGTCGTGCTCGTCGCACTCGTCCTCGATGTGCCGGGACTCGTTGAGCAGCGCGGCCGACGCGGGGTGGATCGTCTCTCCCTCGCTCTCGAGCACGGCGGTCACCGGGTGCTGGGCGAGCCAGTCGATCTCCAGGTCGGGGTGCAGCTGCCGCAGCTCGCGCGCGATCGCGATGTCACGCCGCGCGTGGCCGAGGCCGATCGGCGAGGAGAGGTAGAGCGCGCGCCGCGCCCGACGTGGGGCGGTGACCCAGGCGTAGCGCTCGACGGGCGGCCGCACACGGTCCACGAACTCGCGGATCATCAGGTTGATCTTCACCGGCTGGCG
>DASTDJ010000213.1:0-8454 GCA_035710425.1 Nocardioides sp. | reverse complement strand
ATCACCAACGACGGCGTCACCGTCGCGCGCGAGATCGAGCTCGACGACCCGTTCGAGAACCTCGGCGCCCAGCTGACCAAGGAAGTCGCCACCAAGACCAACGACATCGCGGGTGACGGCACCACCACCGCGACCGTGCTGGCCCAGGCCATGGTCCACGGCGGCCTGCGCGCCGTCGCTGCCGGCACCAACCCGATGGGCCTCAAGCGGGGCATGGACGCCGCCGCGGAGGCCGTGAGCAACGCGCTGCTCGAGGCCGCCCGCGACGTCGAGACCCGTGAGGACATGGCCTCGGTGGCCACGATCTCCAGCCGCGACAGCCACATCGGCGACCTGCTCGCCGAGGCCTTCGACAAGGTCGGCAAGGACGGCGTGATCACGGTAGAGGAGTCCAACACCATGGGCACCGAGCTGGAGTTCACCGAGGGGATGCAGTTCGACAAGGGCTACATCTCGCAGTACTTCGTGACCGACCCGGAGCGGATGGAGGCCGTCCTCGAGGACCCCTACATCCTTCTGCACCAGGGCAAGATCTCCGCGATCGCCGACCTGCTCCCGCTGCTGGAGAAGGTCATCTCGGCCGGCAAGCCGCTGTTCATCCTCGCCGAGGACGTCGAGGGCGAGGCGCTCTCGACCCTGGTGGTCAACAAGATCCGCGGCACGTTCAACGCCGTCGCGGTCAAGAGCCCCGCGTTCGGTGACCGCCGCAAGGCGATGATGCAGGACATCGCGACCCTCACCGGCGGCCAGGTCGTGGCGCCGGAGGTCGGGCTCAAGCTCGACCAGGTCGGTCTCGACGTGCTGGGCCAGGCCCGCCGCGTGGTGATCACCAAGGACAACACCACGATCGTCGACGGCGCCGGTGACGCCGCAGAGGTCGAGGGCCGGGTCAACCAGATCAAGGCCGAGATCGAGTCCACCGACTCCGACTGGGACCGCGAGAAGCTCCAGGAGCGCCTCGCGAAGCTGGCCGGCGGCGTGTGCGTGATCAAGGTCGGCGCCGCCACCGAGGTGGAGCTGAAGGAGAAGAAGCACCGCATCGAGGACGCCGTGTCGGCGACCCGCGCGGCCATCGAGGAGGGCATCGTCCCCGGCGGTGGCTCCGCGCTGATCCACGCCGTCTCGGTACTCGACAAGGACCTCGGCCTGACCGGCGACGAGGCGGTCGGCGTACGCATCGTGCGCAAGGCCGCCGACGAGCCGCTCCGCTGGATCGCCGAGAACGGCGGGGTCAACGGCTACGTCGTCACCACCAAGGTCCGCGAGCTCGGCCTCGGCAACGGTTACAACGCCGCCACCGAGGAGTACGGCGACCTGGTCGCCCAGGGCGTGCTCGACCCGGTCAAGGGGACCCGCTCCGCGCTGGTCAACGCCACCTCGATCGCGGCGATGCTGCTGACGACCGAGACGCTGGTCGTCGACAAGCCCGAGGAGGAGGAGCCCGAGGCCGCCGGTCACGGGCACGGCCACGGTCACTGATTCGTCGTTTCAGCGCTGGCCCGTCACCGAGCTGGTGACGGGCCAGCGCCTTTTTCGCCTGCCGCTGACGGCATGAACCATTTCGACGGTCGGGGGAAGTCGAGGCGGCCCACGCCGTACAGCGAGAGGCGGAGTCAGCCGCTGGGCGGTGCGTAGTCGACGGCGATGGCACGGGCCTCGTCGACCTCGGCCGGGGACAGCAGGACCACGGTCTCGTAGCTGCTGACCGCGCCGGAGCCGCCTACCGTGCCCGCGATCGCGATCGCCGCGGCCTGGCTGGGGACGTCGGCGATGACGTAGACGTCGTCGGTCCCGAACGCGAAGTAGAAGCACTCCATGGAGCCGCCGACCCCTGCCAGCAGCTTTTCGATGGCCGCCACGCGGGCGCTACCACCTCCGGCGAGGACTCCCTGGATGCCGTCCGTCGAGTAGGAGACCTTGAGCAGGTACTTGGGCATGCCGCGCTCCCTTCCGCCCCGACTCATTCAACGTCCGTGCCGGAAGACCGGTCAATGACACCTTCTGGGCATGCGCCGGGGGGTCAGCAGTCCGGCGTGATCTCGGGGCGCTCCTCGCCCTTCAGCAGGTAGACCGCGTTGTCGTCGCAGCCGGTGCCGTGCCGCTCGTAGTTCGCCTCGAGAGCTGCGCGCAGGTCGTCCGCACCCGGCGCGTCCCACGAGGACAGCGACACCCAGGTCACGAACCACGTGGGGGCGTCCGGTCCCTCCAGCAGGGCGACCAGGTCGGCGTACTCCGGATCGAGCGTGCGCATCGGCAGGCTCCAGAGGTGGGGGTACGGCGAGGGCAGGTCGCTGGAGTACTGCACGTCGGCGCGGCCGCCGAACACCACGAGGGTGTCGCCCGGCTCCGACGCCTCCTTGATCGCCTCGCCGGCCGCCACCTCGGTGTAGCCGATCACCCCGGCCACCTCCAGGACGAACCACACCACCAGCGAGATCGCCGCCGAGCCCAGCGACAGCAGCGCGACGGCCCGCATCCGCCGGGCCGGTCGGCCGCCCCTGGACACGAGCAGGGCGACGATCAGGGCGATCGGCGGCACGAGCGGGAAGAGGTAGTCGCGCCAGTAGCTCCCGCCCGCTACCAGCCCGGCGAGCTCCACGGTCAGCACCGCACCGGTCGCAACGGTGACCGGCCGGTCGGCCGTCCAGTGGTCCCGGAAGTGCACGACGAAGCCGCCGACGATCGCCACCACGCCCGCGCCGAGGGCGATGGCCAGGAGCAGCACGATCCGCTCGGCCGGCTTGGTGCTCGTGCTCTCCGCGATCACCTGGGCCGCGTCGGAGCGGAAGCCGTAGACGGTGTACCAGAGCTCGGAGAGTCGTACGCCGGCGGCGAGGGCCCACCCGATCGTCGCGAGCACCGGTACGGCGGCGCCGGCCGCGAGGGCCGCCACCAGCCCGGCGAGCCGGCGGGCGCTGGTGGGGCCCCACACCCACGAGCAGAGGAAGAGCACGAACGCGAACACCAGGCCGCCCGCGAGGTTCTGCTTCAGCCCGAGCGCCGACGCCCCCGCCAGCCCGGCGACGAGCGCGAGGCCCGTCGCCCTGGCCGGAGAGGCCGAGCGGACCGCCACGAGCGACCACCACAGTGCCAGCCCCACCAGCGGCAGGGCCAGCAGCTCGCCCTTGGCCGCGACCGGGTCGATGAGCGGGCTGGTCGTCAGCGCGGCGACCACGACCGCGCTCCAGCGCCCGGCCGCCTGGTCGCCGACGATGGCACCGATCCTGGCGGCGATCAGCACGGTCGCGGCGGCCGCCAGCGCCCCCATCAGGCGCAGCACCACCGGTCCGCCCAGGAAGTCGGCGAGGTCGACCAGGCCGATCAGGCTCGGCGGCCGGTCGACGAAGTGCTCGCCATAGACGCTGTCCGGGGCGGGGTGCCAGGTCCTGGCCACCAGGAACCAGCCAGCCTCGTCGGGTCGGATCGGGCGGGTCAGTCCGGGTAGCCGGAGCACGAAGGCGAGAGCTGCGGCGAACGGCACGGTCCAGCGGGTGTCGACCACCGCCCCCCATCGCACGGGGGACAGCCTGTCACGCGCCTCCTCCAGGTCAGCGCATCCGGGCCACCACGTACGTCGCTCCGGAGTCTCCGTCGAGCCGCTTCTCCCACACCAGGGTGGACCCGATGCCGGTCTCGCCGCCGGCCAGCTCACTCATCGACCTGGTCAACCGGAGGAAGCTCCCCGTGCCGAGGTCGTAGGTGTAGGTGCCGGCGCGCTCCTCGTCCCAGCTCGTGATGGTGAGGAACCGGTCGGTCATCCGCACCGGTCCGAGATCCTCGCCCGTGATCCTCGCCAGCGGGCGTCCGTCGAGGTCGAAGACATCGATCCGATCGACGACGTCGGTGTACTCGTCGTCGCCGGCCACGTCGGAGCAGTTCGTCATGAGCACGATCCGGTCCAGGGTCAGCCCGAGATGCTTCTCGACACACTCCCCGGTCCCGGGGTCGAACGAGGCCGTCCCGTCCTGACTCCGGATGGTCACCGAGCGAGCGGGTGCGTCGTAGACATCGGTCCAGGCCACGCGGCCCCCGTACGCCGCGACGTCACCGCCGACGGCGACGTCGGTCACGGCCCCACCGAGGTCCACGCGGTAGATCGGCCGGCTGGCCCCCTCCGGGGTGCCGAGGCCGGCCGTGAGGAAGATCCTCCCCTCGGGGTCGCCGATCACCGGTTGCGCGCTCATGTTCACGTCGAGGTCCACCCCCTCGAGCACGCGGGTCCAGCCGAGCCCGGCGCTGTCGAGGATCCACAGCCCGCGCGTGTCGCTGCCGAAGACCACCGCGCTCGGCGTCGCCCCGAGGTAGTTGCCGAGGCCCTCCGGCGCGTCCACGACGCCTGGTGCGCCCTCGCCGATCAGGCCGATCTGACTGGGGGCGAGGTCCCCCTCGGGATAGCGCTGGACGACGACGCGTCCGTCGGGGAGCACGCCGCGGACGAAGTCACCGTCCATGGCCTCGTCGGTGGAGTGTGCGGTGAACGTCCGCACGACGTCGTAGTCGCGACCCACCTTCGCCGGTACGGCATCCGCGAGGGTGAGCTCCACCGGGCTTGTCGCGGGGCTCTGGTCGCGGGTGTCGCCATCCGGCGCCACCAGCGTGAGCCCGAACGCGAGCCCGGTCGCCGCCGCGACCGCGACTCCGGCGACAGCGCGCCGGCGGCGCACCCGCGACCGGCCGATGCTCACCACGGTGGTCACGTCGAGGTGGTCCGGAGGGGCGTCCGTGGTGGCGTCGCGCAGCAGGGTGTTCAGGTGGTTCATGAGAGGGCCCCCTCGTCGACGAGATCCTGGATGTGGGTCTGGGCGCGAAGGGAGTCCAGGGCCCGCGCGGTCTGGCTCTTGACGGTGCCCTCGTGGCAGCCGAGCACCTCCGCGGCCTCCCGGACCGAGAGGTCCTCGAAGTACCGCAGCACCAAGCACGCTCGTTGCCGGGGCGGCAGGTCGCGCAGCGCGTCGAGCAGTGCCTCACGGGCCGGGACGCCCAGGTCGACGGAGCCTGTGGCCCGGTCCATGGTCTCGTGCGTCGCCGGCAGCTCGCTGCTGGACCGCCGACGCCCGATGTCGATCGCCACGTTGACGACGCACCGCCGGGCGTAGGCCGCCAGCCCGCCCTTGCGCTCGATGCGCGGCCAGGCGACGTAGACCCGGATCAGCGCCTCCTGCACGATGTCGGAGGCCAGCTCCCAGTCGCCGGAGATCAGGTACGCCGTCCGGCGCAGCCGTGCCTGAGCGCCCGTGGCGAATGCCACGAACTCCTGTTCGTCCCTGCGGCGCATCCCCGGCTCTCCCTTCGTCGGCCTGCAGACGAGTCGAGGTGCCGCAAAGGTTGCACGGCACCCCCATCCGACCACGGTGACGCGGTTCGCACCGCCTAGACTGACGTCGTGGAGCTACCCGAGAAGTTCGCCGCCCTCGGCCTCACCTACGACGACGTGCTGCTGCTGCCGGGTCATTCCGACCTCACACCGGACGAGATCGACACCAGCGCCCGGCTCACCCGCGAGATCACGCTGAAGGTACCGCTGGTCAGCGCGGCCATGGACACCGTCACCGAGTCGCGGATGGCGATCGCCATGGCCCGCCAGGGCGGGCTCGGCGTGCTGCACCGCAACCTGTCCATCCAGGACCAGGCCTACCAGGTCGACCTGGTGAAGCGGACCCAGACCGGGATCATCTCCAACCCGGTGACGATCGGGCCGGACGCGACGCTCGAGCAGCTCGACCAGCTGGCCGGCGAGTACCGCGTGTCCGGCTTCCCCGTCGTCGACTCCGACAACCGGCTGCTCGGCATCGTCACCAACCGCGACCTGCGGTTCACGCCGGTTGCCCACTGGGCCACCACCAAGGTCGACGAGGTGATG
The DNA here is from genome assembly GCA_035710425.1 of Nocardioides sp. GTDB lineage: Bacteria > Actinomycetota > Actinomycetes > Propionibacteriales > Nocardioidaceae > Nocardioides. Next base: position 2,594 of record DASTDJ010000213.1, on the reverse strand, counting down.
ACCCCGATGCCGCTGATCACCGGACCGGTGGGCATCAGCCGCGAGGACGCCACCGCGCTGCTCCGCAAGCACAAGCGCGAGCGGCTGCCGCTGGTCGACGAGCAGGGCCACCTCGGCGGCCTGATCACGGTCAAGGACTTCGTGAAGTCCGAGCAGTTCCCGCTGACCTCCAACGACGCCCACGGCCGCCTGATGGTCGGCGCCGCCGTCGGCTACTTCGGCGACGCCTGGCAGCGGGCCACGACCCTGGTCGAGGCGGGCGTCGACGTGCTCGTCGCCGACACCGCCCACGGCCACGTCACTCTCCTGCTCGACATGGTGCGCCGGCTCAAGAGCGACCCCGCCACCCGCCACGTGCAGGTCATCGGTGGCAACGTCGCCACCCGCGAGGGTGCCCAGGCGTTCGTCGACGCGGGCGCCGACGCGGTGAAGGTCGGCTTCGGCCCCGGATCGATCTGTACGACGCGCGTGGTCACCGGCTGCGGCGTCCCCCAGGTCACGGCGGTCTACGAGGCCTCGCTCGCATGCAAGCCGGCGGGGGTGCCGGTGATCGCCGACGGCGGGCTGCAGCAGTCGGGCGACATCGCCAAGGCGCTCGTCGCGGGCGCCGACACGGTGATGATCGGGTCCCTGCTCGCGGGATGCGAGGAGTCGCCCGGCGAGACGATCTTCGTCAACGGCAAGCAGTTCAAGTCCTACCGCGGCATGGGCTCGCTCGGCGCGATGTCGAGCCGGGGCAAGAAGTCCTACTCCAAGGACCGCTACTTCCAGGCCGAGGTCACCAGCGACGACAAGATCGTCCCCGAGGGCATCGAGGGCCAGGTCGCCTACCGCGGCCCGCTCGCGGCGGTCGCCCACCAGCTGATCGGCGGGCTCAACCAGTCGATGTTCTACGTCGGCGCGGAGACCATCCCCGCCCTGCAGGAGAAGGGCCGCTTCGTGCGGATCACCTCGGCCTCGCTCAAGGAGAGCCACCCGCACGACGTACAGATGACCGTCGAGGCGCCCAACTACTCGGGCAGCTAGAGGTAGAGCCCGGTGCTCGTGCCGGGACGGTCGGGCGGCGGCTGGTCGGGCAGGTCCGACCGGAGCAGGGTCCGCACCTCCTCGGGAGTGGTCGCGCTGCCCTCGACGATCCGCATCGCCTGCCGTGAGACCGCCTCCTCGAAGACGTTGCGGACGAAGCGGCCGTTGCCGAAGCCGACCGGTCGCGGCGACGGCACGAGCGCGCGCAAGCCGTCCGCCACGTCCGGGGCCACGGTGAACCCGGCCTGCTGCGCGATCAGGTGGAAGATCGCGACCAGCTCCTCGGCGTCGTAGTCGGCGAAGGTGAGCGTCTTGGGGAACCGCGACGCCAGCCCGGTGTTGGACTCGAGGAACCGCTGCATCTCCCGCGGATAGCCGGCCACGATCACCACCACCTCGTCGCGGTGGTCCTCCATCAGCTTCAGCAGCGTGGCCACCGCCTCGTGCCCGAAGTCGCGCCCCGAGTCCGGCGGGATGAGGGAGTAGGCCTCGTCGATGAACAGCACGCCGCCGGTGGCCTGGTTGAACTTCGCGGTCGTGCGGGGCGCGGTCTGGCCGATGTACTCGCCGACCAGGTCGGCGCGGGTGACCTCGACCAGATGGCCGTTGGAGAGCACCTCGAGCTGGGCGTAGATGCGGGCGAGCAGCCGGGCGACGGTGGTCTTCGCCGTACCGGGGTTGCCGAGGAAGACCATGTGCCGGGACCGGTCGGAGACGGGCATGCCGGCCTCGGACCGGATCTTCTCGGCCTTGAGCTCGGCGACCAGGCGGCGGACCTGCTCCTTGACCGGCGCGAGCCCGATCAGCTCGTCGAGCTCGCCCATCGGGTCACCGATCTCGACCTCGGGGATCGGCAGCTCGGCCGCCCCGTCGCCGTCGGCCGTGAGCGTCTGCCGCTCGCCGGCCGTCGGCTCCTCGCGCGCGGTCCGCTCCGCCTCCCGGCGGCGCGCGGCCCGCTCGGCGAGCCGCGCGGCGAGCGGGTTGGAGACCTTCGTGGGCGCCTGGAAGATGCTGTGCAGGTCGCTGACGTAGCCGTTGCGGTCGGGGCAGGTGGTGCTGTCGACGAAGTCGGGCAGGGCGGCCGTGAGCTGCGAGACCTGGGTGGCCATCGCCACCCACAGGCGTACGGCGTCGATCTCGCCGGTCACCATCCCGCGGGCCAGCCAGCCGCGGTTGTCGCCCAGCCAGTCGGCGGCGTCGAAGCCGTCACGGCGCCGGTCGAGCTCGTCGTTGATCCGGACGAAGCGCTCACCGCCGGTGGCCGCCGCCAGCGCGGCGGGCAGCTCGTCGACGCCGTTGTAGAGCGCCATCGAGGCGATCACCTCGTCGGCGCTCTCGCCGCGGCTCACCACGGCGGACAGATGGGAGTGCACGGCGTCCAGGCCCACCAGCGACCACGCGAGCTGGGCGTCCCACCCGCGCACCTCGGGCACCAGCTCGGCCTCCGCGTCGGTGGCGAGCCCCTTCCACAGGGCGAGGATGTCGTCCCAGGTGCCGGTCTCGTGCACGCGGCGCAGGTCGGGCTCGTCGAGCACCCGCTGCAGCAGCGCAGTGAGGGTCCGACCCCG
>DASTDJ010000212.1:0-3052 GCA_035710425.1 Nocardioides sp. | reverse complement strand
CAACGTCTCCGACCGCCTGGCCTCGCAGCCGGGTGCCTGGAAGCCGGACCAGTACTCCAACCAGCACAACCCGCGCTCCCACTACGAGACCACGGGTCCGGAGATCTGGGAGCAGACCGACGGGCGGATCACCCACTTCGTCACCGGCATGGGCACGGGCGGGACGATCAGCGGCGTCGGCCGGTACCTCAAGGAGCAGGCCTCAGCGGCTGGCCGCGACGTCATGGTGGTCGGCGCCGACCCGGCCGGCTCGGTCTACTCCGGCGGCTCCGGCCGCCCCTACCTCGTCGAGGGCGTGGGCGAGGACTTCTGGCCCGAGACCTACGACCGCGCCATCGCGGACCGGATCATCGAGGTCTCCGACGCCGACTCGTTCGCGTTCACCCGGCGACTGGCCCGCGAGGAGGCGCTGCTGGTCGGTGGCTCGTCGGGCATGGCCGCCTACGCCGCCGTACAGCTGGCGCGCGAGCTGGCCGGCACGCCCGAAGGTGCCGACGCAGTGATCGTGGTGCTGCTCCCCGACTCCGGTCGCGGCTACCTCACCAAGGTCTTCAACGACGACTGGCTCGGCCAGTACGGCTTCGCCAGCGGCCACGAGCCCACCGTCCAGACCGTGGGCGAGGTGCTGCGCGGCAAGTCGGGCCGGCTGCCCGACCTGGTGCACACCCACCCCGGCGAGACCATCGCCGAGGCGGTGGCGATCCTGCAGGAGTACGGCGTCTCGCAGATGCCGGTCGTGCGGGCCGAGCCTCCGATCGTCGCCGCCGAGGTCGCCGGCTCGGTCTCCGAGCGCGGCGTCCTCGACGCCCTCTTCGCCGGCCACGCCCGGCTCACCGACTCCGTCGAGCAGCACATGTCGCCTCCGCTGCCCACGATCGGCTCCACCGAGGACGCCCGCGACGCCGTGAAGCTGCTGGAGTCCGCCGACGCGGTGCTCGTCCACGAGGACGGCAAGCCGGTCGGCGTCGTCACCCGCCAGGACCTGCTCGCCTACCTCGCCCGTCCGTAGCCGCTCGCGTCCCGCTTGTCACACGCCGTTACCCCACCACCACGCCGTTGCAGCGGCCTCCTAGTGACGTGGACGACGTGTGACAAGCGAGTGGCTGACGCTAGAGTGAGAACACGTTCTAGTTTCTGAGGAGGCCCCGGTGACGGCAACTCCGGCGATCGAGGGTTGGTTCACGACCGGGTCCGAGCCCGCGCTGATCGGCTCGCAGTGCACGTCGTGCGGGTGCGTGTTCTTCCCGCGCACGGAGGGCTTCTGCCGCAACCCCGGGTGCTCCGGCGAGGCCTTCGAGGACGTCGAGCTGTCCCGGCGGGGAGTCGTCTGGTCCTACACCGACGCGCAGTACCAGCCGCCGCCGCCGTACATCCCGGTCAGCGACCCGTTCGAGCCGTTCGCGCTGGCGGCGGTCGAGCTGCCCGAGGGCCTGGTCGTGCTCGGCCAGGTCGCGGCGGGCTACGCCGTCGGCGACCTGCACGTCGGCCAGGAGGCCGAGCTCGTGGTCGAGACGCTCTACACCGACGAGGAAGGTGAGCGGACGATCTGGCGCTGGAAGCCGGTCGTCGAGATGGGCGAGGAGGCCGACCAGTGAGCGAGCAGGTCGCCGTCCTCGGTGTCGGCATGCATCCCTGGGGCAAGTGGGGCCGCAGCTTCGTCTCGTACGGCGTGCACGCGGCCCGAGCAGCGCTGGACGACGCCGGCGTGCCCTGGAACGACGTCGACCTGATCGTCGGCGGCGAGACGGTCCGCAACGGCTACGCCGGCTACGTCGCCGGCGCGACTTTCGCCCAGGCGCTCGGCTGGAACGGCGCCCGCGTGGCCACGTCGTACGCCGCCTGCGCCACCGGCGCCCAGGCCCTCGACACCGCGCGTTCCCGGATCCTCGCGGGCCAGAGCGAGGTGGCGCTGGTGGTCGGTGCCGACACCACGCCGAAGGGCTTCCTGGCGCCGAACGCGGGGGAGCGGTGGGACGACCCCGACTGGCTGCGGTTCCGGCTGCTCGGGATGACCAACCCGGCCTACTTCGCGCTCTACGCGCGCCGCCGGATGGATCTGTACGGCGCCACCAGCGAGGACTTCGCCCAGGTGAAGGTCAAGAACGCGCGGCACGGCCTCCACAACCCGAACGCCCGCTACCGCAAGGAGGTCAGCGTCGCCGACGTGCTGGAGTCCGCGGTGGTGTCCGACCCGCTGCACCTGCTCGACATCTGCGCGACGTCCGACGGCGCCGCGGCGGTCGTGATCGCCAGCGCCGACTACGTCAAGCGGCTCGGGGTCGAGAAGCCGGTGCGCGTCGCCGCGATCTCGACGGTCACGCCGACGTTCCCCAACACCGTCCTCGACATGCCGCTGCTGGCCACCGAGCCCGCGGGCGTCGTCGGGCCGCCGGAGCGGACGTTCAAGGAGTCGATCGCCGACGCGGCGTACGAGGAGGCCGGCATCGGTCCCGACGACGTGAGCCTCGCTGAGGTCTACGACCTCTCGACCGCGCTCGAGCTCGACTGGATCGAGGACCTCGGGCTGTGCAAGCGCGGCGAGGCCGAGGCCCTGCTCCGCGCGGGCGACACGACGGTCGGCGGCCGGATCCCGGTCAACCCGTCCGGCGGGCTGGCCTGCTTCGGCGAGGCGGTGCCGGCGCAGGCGCTGGCCCAGGTGTGCGAGGTGACCTGGCAGCTGCGCGGCCAGGCGGAGCGCCGCCAGGTGGAGGGCGCGCGGGTCGGCATCACCGCCAACCAGGGCCTGTTCGGCCACGGCTCCTCGGTCATCCTCTCGGTCTGATGTCGTACGTCGAGGTCTCGCGACCGCAGCCGGCGGTCGGCGTCATCACGCTGAACCGCCCGGAGCGGATGCACGCGATGTCCTACGACGTGATGGTGCCGTTCCGCGAGGCGCTCGACGAGATGGGCGCGGACGGCAGCGTCCGCGCGATCGTCGTGACCGGCGCCGGCAAGGCGTTCTGCTCCGGTGCCGACCAGGAGTCGGCCGGCGTGCCACCGGGCGTCGGCGACCTGCCGCCCACGACGTACGCGCTGCGGGCGATGCAGTACC
>DASTDJ010000211.1:0-20628 GCA_035710425.1 Nocardioides sp. | reverse complement strand
ACTGATGCCATCGGGCAGGTTGTCTCCGTCTTGCACGCGACCGACGAACGTGTTGTAGAAGCCGACCCGCTCCAGGCGTCCCTCGATCTCGACCGGCGACTGGGTGCCCTGGAAGACGATGTCCTTGTAGGCGAGCGGGATCCCGAGGTGGTGGCAGAGGGTCTGGTGGCCGAGGCACACCGCCAGGAAGGGCCGCTCGTCGGCGAGCAGCTCGGCGACCGCCGCGCGCACCCGGACGATCTTCGGGTGGTCGCCCTCGCGGGGGTCGCCCGGGCCGGGCCCGACGATCACCAGGTCGTAGCCGTCGAGGACCCCCGGCCGGTAGTCCTCGTGCCGGACCACCTCGCTGGTCATGCCCATCCGGCCGAGCACGTGGCGCAGCATGTTCACGAAGTCGTCCTCGCCGTCGAGGATGACCACGCTCTTGCCCGCGAGCCGCGGGTCGGGCGGCGCGCCCGCCTGGTCGTCGAGCCAGAAGCTGCTCAGCCGCCGGTTGCGGGAGTTGAGCTCGATCAGCACGTCCTCGTCGGCGGCCACCTCCGCGAGGTCGACGTCGGGCGCCGGCGCCTGGGGCACCAGCCCGAACGCGGACAGGATCCCACCCGCCTTGGCGTGCGTCTCCGCCACCTCGTACGCCGGGTCGGAGTCGCGCACCAGTGTCGCGCCCGCGGTGACCTTGAGCCGGCCGTCGAGGTCGATGTCGGCGGTCCGGATCACGATCGGGCTGTCGATCACCGGCTCGCCGTCGCGGTCGCGGCCGAACAGCGCCAGCGCGGCGCCGTAGTAGCCACGGCCCTCGGCCTCGTAGCGCTTGATCAGGCGGCACGCGTTCTCCACCGGGCTGCCGGTGACCGTGGCGGCGTACATCGTGTCGCGCAGCACCTCCCGGACGTCGCGGTCGGTGCGGCCGGCGAGGAGGTACTCGGTGTGGATGAGGTGGGTCATCGGCTTGAGGAACGGCCCGAGCACCTGACCACCCTCGTGGCAGATGTCGCACATCATCTTGAGCTCCTCGTCGACGACCATGAAGAGCTCGTAGATCTCCTTCTCGTCGCGCAGGAACTCGCGCAGCCGGGACTCCAGCGGCCGGTCGTCGCCGGCCGGGGGGCGGACCCGGAAGGTGCCGGAGATGGGGTTCATCCGCACGTCGCCGCCGTGCACGCTGACGTGCCGCTCGGGGCTGGCGCCGACCAGGTAGCGGTCGCCGGTGAAGAAGCAGTAGGTCCAGTAGGCACCCCGCTCCCGCTCGAGAAGCCGGCGGAAGACGGCCAGTGCCTTCTCGGGGCCCCAGTCGGCGACGGTCGCGCGGTAGTGCCGGCCGATCACCAGGTTGGCGCCCTCGCCCTGGCCGATCTCGTCCTCGATGATCGCCTCGACCACCTTGGCGTAGGCGTCGTCGTCGATCTCGAACCCGCCCCGGTCGACGAAGTCGACGGGCACCTCGTCGATCGCCGCGATCACGTCGGCCACCGAGAACTCCTGCTCGGACTCCACCTCGACGACCACCAGCGGGGTGCCGTCGTCGTGGGCCTCGAAGCCGCGCTCGGCCACCTGCCGGAACGGCACGGCGACCAGCCGGTCGCACTGCCGGCCCTCGGGCGGCGGACCCGACTCCAGCGGGATGTCGAGGATCGAGGCCACCTCCGACCGGCGCCCGCCGAGCACGCCGACCGTGTCGCGGTCACCTGCGCGTGTGGACCGCCTGATGATCGCCCACGCCTCGTGCCCCTGGAGCGCGGCGATGGCGTCCCGGGCGGCGGAGGGCGTGATCGACATGGAGAGAGCCTAGGTGCCGGCGTCCCCCGCAGTGGTCGGGTCTCCCTGGCCGGGCACGACCAGCCCGGAGTCGAACGCGTAGACGACGGCGGCCGCGCGGTCGCGCAGGCCGAGCTTGGTGAAGATCCGGCCGATGTGGCTCTTCACGGTGAGCTCGGAGATGTGCAGCGTGTGCGCGATCTCGGAGTTGGACAGACCGCGTCCGATCGCGCGCAGCACCTCCAGCTCGCGGCTGGTCACGCCCTCGTGGTCGGCGGGCGAGACGTCGGGCGGCGTACGGCGGTAGGCGCTGAGCACGTGCCCGGTCACCGACGGGTCGAGCCACGAGTCGCCGAGGGCCACCGTGCGGACCGCGCGGATCAGGTCCTCCGCGGGAGAGTCCTTGAGCACGAAGCCGGCGGCCCCGGCGCGCAGCGCTCCGGACAGCAGCTCGTCGTCGTCGAACGTCGTCAGCACCAGCACCGGCGGGGACTCGGCGCCCTCGCGCAGGCGTCGGGTCGCCTCGATGCCGTCGACCCGCTTCATCCGCAGGTCCATCACCACGACGTCGACGTCGTGCGCGGCGAGCGCCGCCGGCACCTCGTCGCCGTCGGCGCACTCGGCGACGATCTCGAAGCCGCTGCGCTTGCGCAGGATCCGGCGGAGCCCGGAGCGCACCAGCTCCTGGTCGTCGACCAGCAGCACGTTGATGCCGGCGGTGTCGTCCACGGTGGTCATCCCCACACCTTCTTCACCACGCAGTGCGCATCGTCCACCGGGACCGCGAGGTCGACCACCCACTGTCGCGGGTCGGAACCGTCGGGTCCGGCCCGGAACTCGCCGCCGATCTGCTCGGCGCGCGACGCCATCCCGGAGGTGCCGGATCCGTCGGTGGCCACCGCGCGCCCGGCCCAGCGGTTGCGCACGCTGAGCGAGGCCCGGGCCCGGCCGACGTCGACGTTCACCTGCGCGGTCTCGCCGGGAGCGTGCTTGGCGACGTTCGTCAGCGACTCCTGCAGGATCCGGTACATGCCCAGCCCGATCGCCGGGCTGAGCCGGGTCAGGTCACCTCGGCTGCGGTACTCGACCGGCAGCCCGGCGTCGCGCACCTGGGCCACCAGTGCGTCGATGTCCTCGGCGCACGGCAGCGGATGCGCGCCGGTCGGCTCGGTGGCCAGCACGCTGACCGTCCGCCGGATCTCGGCCATCGCCTGACGGCCGACCTGCTCGGCGTCCGCCAGTGCGGCCACCGCGTCGTCGACGTCGTGGTCCTCGACAAGGGCCTGCTTGGCGCCGGTCACGTGCAGCATGGTCACGCTCAGCGAGTGCGCGACCAGGTCGTGGATCTCGCGGGCGATCCGTTGCCGCTCGGCCAGGGTCGCCCGCTCGCGCTCCTGGGCGCGCTCCCGGCGTTCGGCCGCCAGTGCGCGCATCTGCCAGCGCAGCATGTAGCCCACGACGAAGCCGCTGATGATCTCGACGACGTAGATGTCGATGCTCGGGTCGTGACCGTCGATGTGGTCGGTGCTCACCACCACGGCGATCGCCGCCGCCGTCGCCAGCAGCCCGGCGCGCGCGCCGTCGGTGGCGGTGACCGATGCGACCAGGAAGATCGCAGCGGCGGGTGCGAGGTTCTCCGGTCCCTGCGCCTCGAACGGGATCGTCATCAGCCAGCCCACCGCGGTGAGCACGAGGACGACGTCGATCCACCACGGCACCCATCGCTCGGCGAAGTACTGCGCCAGCTGCGGCACGATGGCCAGGACCAGGGCGAGCGTCGCCGGCTCCGGTGGCGTGTAGAGGCCGCGCTGACCGACCGCGACCGCCACGCAGAGGATCTGTCCGCCACCGCCGATCAACGCGATCCACCAGGGGTACGCCAGCCCGTGCCGGGCCCCCTTCTCCTCGAACCGGTCGCGCATGTGCGCGCCCAGTGCAGGGATCACGGACATGCGCTCAGGGTAGGGGCAGCGGGCCGTGTCGCCATCCGTCCGCGGTCGGTCGCGCGTCTCCTACCCTGGTCGTAAGCCACCGCGCGGAGCGCCCGCTCCGAATCGCGACCGTCCTGCCTCGCGGCGCTTCGGGCGTGTCACACTGCCGTCCATGCCAGACGAGGACAAGCAGCCGAGCCTCGAGCCGCCCAAGCTCTTCGGGCGCAAGAAGAAGGCGCGCCCGGCTGTCGAGCCGGAGCGCGACGAGGAGCCCACCGCTGCCATCCCCGTGCCCGAGCCGGACCCGACGCCGGCACCGCTGCCGGAGCCGGTGCCCGAGCCCACGCCGGTCCCCGAGCCCGAGCCGGTCCCCGCACCAGAGCCGGTCCCAGCACCAGAGCCGGTCCCAGCACCAGAGCCGACGCCCGCACCCGATCCGGTGCCCACCCCCGAGCCCACGCCGGCACCGCTTCCCGACGACGTCCGGCCGGCCGCGGAGGAGAAGCACCCCGCTGCCCGGACCCTGGTGACGGGCGCCCCGCTGTTCGTGGACGAGCTGCTTCCCGCCGACGAGGCCGAGGAGGAGGAAGAGGAGTGGGAGGAGGAACCCGACGACGCGCCGGTACGCCGGGCCCGTTCGCGCCGAGTGCCGCGCGGCCCGCTGCTGACCGGCTATCCCGCGTCTGCTGTCACCGGGCTGCTGGTCGGCGCGCTGATGGTGGGCCTCACGGTCGCCACGCTGCGCGGCTGCGAGGCGATCCGCGGCACGTCGACGTGCGGTGGACCCGGCCTGCTGCTGCTGGTCGTCATCCTGGTGGTGCTGGTGATGGTCGGTCAGGCGCTGCTCAGGGCTTTCCAGGTCCCCGACCCGGGCAGCACCAGCTTCCTGGCGGTCGGCCTGATCGCCGTCGTCGCCCTGCTCTTCCTGATCGACGTCATCCTCGACTGGCAGATGCTGATCGTGATCCCGCTGATCGGGGTGGCCACGTTCCTGCTCTCGCACTGGGTCACCACCGCGTTCGTGGAACCCGCCGACCGCTGACTCAGCTGGGGTCGAGCCAGCGACGTCGAACGATCAACAAGCCGGAGCCGACCAGCATCATGCCGAGGCCCAGCCCGACGATTGCTACCCCCATGTGAACTCCCCGAGAAAGTGAAAAGACCGAGCGCGACAATAGTAAAGAAACGGCCGGAGCGGGAGGGTCACCGGGTGGCGGCGACCAGCTCGGCGATCTGGATGGTGTTGAGCGCCGCGCCCTTGCGCAGGTTGTCGCCCGACACGAACAGCGCGAGGCCGCGGTCGTCGTCGACGCCGGGGTCCTGCCTCAGCCTGCCGACGTACGACGGGTCCTGGCCCGCAGCCTGCAGCGGCGTCGGGATGTCGCTCAGCTCCACGCCGGGCGCGGAGGCCAGCAGCTCACGGGCGCGGGCCACCGGCAGCGACCGCTCGAACTCGGCGTTGATCGCCAGCGAGTGGCCGGTGAAGACCGGCACCCGCACGCAGATGCCCGAGACCAGGAGGTCGGGGAGGCCGAGGATCTTGCGGGACTCGTTGCGGAGCTTCTGCTCCTCGTCGGTCTCCTCGAGGCCGTCGTCGACGATGCTGCCGGCCAGCGGCAGCACGTTGTAGGCGATGGTGCGGGCGTACTTCACCGGGTCGGGGAAGGCCACCGCCGCACCGTCGTAGGCGAGCTCGGGTGCCTTGTCGCCGGCGGCGGCCACCTGCGAGGCGAGCTCCTCGACGCCGGCCACACCGGATCCGGACACCGCCTGGTAGGTCGACGCGATCAGCCGGACCAGCCCGGCCTCGTCGTGCAGCGGCTTGAGCACCGGCATCGCGGCCATCGTCGTGCAGTTGGGGTTGGCGATGATGCCCCGGCCCGCCGCGATCACCGACCGGGCGTCGTCCGGGTTGACCTCGGAGACGACCAGCGGGATCTCGGGGTCCTTGCGGAACGCGGAGGAGTTGTCGACCACGATGACCCCGGCATCGACGAATGTCGGCACCAGGGCACGCGAGGTGGTGGCCCCGGCGGAGAACAGCGCGATGTCGAGACCGCGCGGGTCGGCAGTGGTGGCGTCCTCGACGGTGATCTCGCGGCCCCGGAACGGCAGCACCGTGCCCGCGGAGCGCGGCGAGGCGAAGAAACGCACCTCGTCGGCGGGGAAGTCGCGCTGCTCGAGGATCTGGCGCATCGCGACACCGACCTGCCCGGTCGCGCCGACGACGCCGAGTCGGAGAGTCATCGTCCGGTACCTCCGTAGACCACGGCCTCGACCTCGTCGGTGTCGAGGTCGAACGCCGTGTGGGTGGCACGGACGGCCTCGTCGACCTGGCCCTCGTCGACGATCACCGAGATCCGGATCTCCGAGGTCGAGATCATCTCGATGTTGACGCCCGCGGAGGCCAGTGCCGCGAAGAACCTGGCGGTGATGCCGGGGTGGGAGCGCATGCCGGCGCCGATCAGCGAGACCTTGCCGATCTGGTCGTCGTAGAGCAGCTTCTCGTAGCCGACCTCGTCCTGGATCCGGGCCAGCGCGCCCATCGCGGTCTGGCCGTCGGCCCGGGGCAGGGTGAACGAGATGTCGGTCAGGCCGGTGGCGGCGGCGGAGATGTTCTGCACCACCATGTCGATGTTGACCTCGCTGGCCGCGAGCGCCTCGAAGATCCGGGCGGCCTCGCCGACCTTGTCGGGTACGCCGACCACGGTGACCTTGGCCTCGCTGCGGTCATGGGCGACACCGGAGATGATCGCCTGCTCCATGGGGTTCACTCCTGGTTGGTCGGGGATGATCCAGGTCCCCTCCTTCTGGGAGAAGGAGGACCGGACGTGGACCGGCATGTCGTAGCGGCGGGCGTACTCGACGCAGCGCAGGTGCAGGATCTTCGCCCCCGACGCGGCCATCTCGAGCATCTCCTCGGTGGAGACCCGGTCGAGCTTGCGGGCGGTCGGGACGATGCGGGGGTCGGCGGTGAAGACGCCGTCGACGTCGCTGTAGATCTCGCAGACCTCGGCGCCCAGCGCCGCCGCGAGCGCCACCGCGGTGGTGTCGGACGCCCCGCGGCCCAGCGTGGTGATGTCCTTGGTGTCCTGGGAGACGCCCTGGAACCCGGCCACGATCGCGATCGAGCCGTCCTGGATGGCGTCCTCGATGCGGCCCGGCGTGATGTCGATGATCTTGGCCTTGCCGTGCGCCGAGTCGGTGATCACGCCGGCCTGCGACCCGGTGAACGACCGCGCCTTGTGGCCGAGCTGGGCGATCGCCATCGCCAGCAGCGCCATCGAGATCCGCTCACCCGCGGTCAGCAGCATGTCGAGCTCGCGCGGCGGCGGCAGCGGGGTCACCTGCTCGGCCAGGTCGCGCAGCTCGTCGGTGGTGTCGCCCATCGCGGAGACGACCACCACCACGTCGTGACCGGCCCTGCGGGTGTTGACGATCCGTTGCGCGACGCGCTTGATCCCGGTGGCGTCGGCGACCGACGAGCCGCCGTACTTCTGGACCACGATGCCCACCGGGCTCACTCCTGCAACTAGTTCTGTCGAACGGGGGTTGGCGAAGTGACGATTCTACCGAGGGCGACTGCTCAGGCCGGATCGCTGTCCAGGATCTCCTCGGCGACCTCGATCTGCTCGATCTCCTCCTCGTTGTCGACGTCGAGGCGGTCGTGGGAGACCACCGACAGCAGCGCGTTGAGCGCCGCGCCGGCGAGGTTGCCCCACGAGGAGACGTAGGAGAACTGCCACCACCACAGTGCCTCGGCGACGTCACCGGAGCGGTAGTGCCGCAGGCCGTTCTCGAGGTCGCTGGCGATGCTGGTCAGGTCGTCGGAGAGCTGGCTCTCCACCACTTCGGGGACGTAGGGGTCGAACACGAAGCCGTAGGTGTCGACGTTGCCGAGGGTGCCGGCCAGCCGCAGCCGCAGCCCGTCGAGGTCGGCCTCGGGACCGACGTCGGGTTGGTACTCGGTGCGGGGTGTGAAGTCGCGCTGGGCGCCCAGCCGAGCACCGGCGAGCAGCACCTGGCTGATCTCGAGCAGCAGCAACGAGATCGCCTGGCCGCCGGACGCCTCGCGGGCGATCGCGCGCAGCGCCAGCAGGAAGCTCTCCACCGAGTCGGCGATCTGCTGCGCGAACTCGGCGGTCTCGTCGTCGACCCTGGTCTCCAGGATGTTGTCGGTCATTCGGCCGCCAGCCTTCCTACGAACGCTCGTCCGAGGGTGACCTCGTCGGCGTACTCGAGGTCCCCTCCCACCGGTAGTCCACTCGCCAGCCGGGTCACCCGCAACCCCAACGGCTTCAGCTGACGGATGAGAAAGGTCGCAGTGGCCTCTCCCTCGAGGTTGGGATCGGTGGCCAGGATCACCTCGGTCACCCGGTCGTCGGACAGTCTGGTGAGCAGCTCACGGATCCGGAGCTGCTCGGGACCGATCCCGTCGATCGGCGAGATCGCCCCGCCGAGGACGTGGTAGCGGCCCTTGAACTCGCGGGTCCGCTCGATCGCGACGACGTCCTTGTACTCCTCCACCACACACAGCACCGACGGGTCGCGCCGAGGGTCGCTGCAGATCCGGCACTCCTCGGCCTCGGAGACGTTGAAGCAGGTGCGGCAGAACTGCACCTTGGCCTTCACCTCGACCAGCACGTCGGCCAGCCGGCGTACGTCGGCGGGGTCGGCCTGGAGCAGGTGGAACGCGATCCGCTGGGCGCCCTTGGGCCCCACGCCCGGCAACCGACCGAGCTCGTCGATCAGGTCCTGGACCACACCTTCGTACATGGAGGGATCAGAACCCGACGGGGCCGCCGCCGCCCGGCGACGCGCCGGGCAGCTGCCCCAGTCCGCCGCCGGCCATCGGGCCGAGCACCTCGGTCGCCAGCGCGTCGGCCTGCGCCTTGGCGTCGCGGTAGGCGGCGACGATCATGTCGCCGAGGTCGGAGAGGTCGTCGGCCTCGCCGCCGTCGAACTGCCCGGTCTTGATCTCGACGCCCACCAGCTCGCCGACGCCGCTCACGGTCACGGTCACGGCGCCACCGGCGACGGTGCCCTCGACCCGGGCCTCGGTGAGCCGGGCCTGCGCCTCCTGGAGCTGCTCCTGCATCTGCTGGGCCTGCTGCATCAGGGCGTTCATGTCGAAGCCGCCCTCTCCGAAGGGGTTCTGGGTCATGAGTGCGGTATCTCCTCGATCATCTCGGCTCCCAGCTCGCGCTGGAGCAGGTCGGCGCCGCCGGCTTCGTCGGAGTCGGCGTCGACGTCGTCGGGGTGGGCGTTGGCATCGGCATCGGCCAGGTCGCGGTCGGGCTCAGGGGCCGTGTCGGTGGGACGGGTCTCGCGCACCGCCTCGCGCGCTGCGTTGGAGGCAGGCTGGGCGGGCGACTCTGCCGGCGGTGCGGGCTCCGGCTCGGGCGCCGCCGGAGGGGGCGACGCCGAGGCGTCCGCGGCCGGGTCGACGATGGTCTCGATCTTCCAGTCGGCGCCGACCACATCGATCGCCGCCTGGCGGACGATCTCGCTGCTGCCGCCGGCGTCGAACGACTCCCTCGCGCCGGTGTTGGAGAAGCCGAGGGTCAGCGTGGTCGCGTCGACGGCGACCACCTGGGCGTTCTGGGTGAGGTGGATCCAGGTGACGCGGCGGCGCTGCTTGGTGGCGTCGACGATGTCGGGCCACAGCCGGCGTACGTCGACCAGGCTGAGCTGCGCTCCGGCGGGCGCCGCGGGCTCGGCCGCGGCGGTCGGCGCCGGCTCGGGCTCGGACTCGGGGGTCGGCGCGGGCTCCGCGACGGGCTGCGGCTCGGGCTCGGGTGCGGCCTCGGCCACGGGTGCCGCCGGGCGCTGCGGCTCCGGCGCGGGGGTCGGCGTCGGCGCGGGCGCGGCAGGGGCCGGCTCGGGGCGGGCCTCGGCCGACGGCGTCCCGCTGATCGCGGCCCGCTTCTCCAGACGGTCGAGCCGCGCCTGCACGCCGAGGGTGGTGTGGTCGGCGCCGGGCAGCAGCACCCGCGCGCAGATCAGCTCCAGCAGCAGCCGCGGGGCGGTGGCGCCGCGCATCTCGGTCAGGCCGGTGGCGACCAGGTCGGCGGCCCGGCTCAGCTCGGCCTTGCCGAAGCGTGCCGCTTGCGCCACCAGCCGCTCGCCCTGGTCCTGGGACACGTCGATCAGCCCGGTGGCAGGGGCGTCGGGCACCGCCGCCACGATCACCAGGTCGCGCAGCCGGCGGAGGAGGTCCTCGGTGAAGCGCCGCGGGTCCTGCCCGGTCTCGATCACCTTGTCGACCACCCCGAAGACGGCGGCGCCGTCGCCGGCCGCGAACGCGTCGACCACCTCGTCGAGCAGCGAGTCGGGCGTGTAGCCCAGCAGCCCGCTGGCCAGGGTGTGGGTGACCCCCTCGGAACCGGCTCCGCCGAGCAGCTGGTCGAGCACCGACAGGGTGTCGCGCGCCGAGCCCGCGCCGGCGCGGACCAGGAGCGGCAGTGCGGCCGGCTCGATCGTCACCCCTTCCTTCTCGCAGAGCTCGGAGAGGTAGGACGACAGCAGCCGCGGTGGGATCAGCCGGAACGGGTAGTGGTGGGTGCGCGACCGGATCGTCGGGATCACCTTGTCGGGCTCGGTCGTGGCGAAGATGAACCGCAGGTGCGGCGGCGGCTCCTCGACCAGCTTGAGCAGGGCGTTGAACCCCTGCGTCGTGACCATGTGGGCCTCGTCGATGATGTAGACCTTGTAGCGGCTGCGCACCGGCGCGAAGAACGCCTTCTCCCTCAGGTCGCGCGCGTCGTCGACACCACCGTGCGAGGCCGCGTCGATCTCGATCACGTCGATCGAGCCCGGGCCGTTGCGGGCCAGATCACGGCAGCTGTCGCACTCGCCGCACGGATCGGCCACCGGCGCCTGGTCGCAGTTGAGCGCCCGGGCCAGGATCCGGGCCGAGGTGGTCTTGCCGCAGCCACGCGGCCCGGAGAACAGGTAGGCGTGGTTGACCCGGTTGCCCGCGAGCGCGGAACGCAGCGGCTCGGTGACGTGCTCCTGGCCGATGACCTCGGCGAAGGTCTCCGGCCGATAGCGCCGGTAGAGGGCGAGGGGTGACTCCACTCCTGAACCCTAACGACCGCGTCCGACAACCGGGAGTGCGCCGTCACCGTGGGACGAAAGGGCCCCCCGTGCACCCGACAGAGCCCACTTACCCTTGCTGCCTTCCGGCCCTGGGGGAGTTGGGTGAGATGCCGCCGCACGGGGGGTTGCCCCGAGTCTAAGGGAGGGCTCAACGGGCGATTTCATCCGCCCCGACCCCTCCCGGTAACCTCCTCCGCGGAGGAGTCGCCTAGTGGCCTATGGCGCTCGCTTGGAAAGCGGGTTGGGTTAACGCCCTCAGGGGTTCGAATCCCCTATCCTCCGCCACCAGCGGCGCGGACATGGTTCCGCGCCGCAGTGCATTGTGCGGGTTGGGTTAGCGCACTCCGTCGTCTCAGGGGGTTCGAATCCCCTGTCCTCCGCCACCAGCGGAGCGGACTTGGATCCGCGCCGCTGTGCATTTCTGCACCACTCGCACCCTTGACAAACTTTCTTGTCAAAGGCACGGTTGGCGCCATGCAGGACGTCGAGGTCATCGAGAATTCGGAGGCGGCCGCCGCCGCGCTGGACCCCGTCCGGGCCCGGCTGCTGGGCGAGCTGGCCGTCCCTGCCTCCGCCGCCGGGCTCGCGGCTCGCGTCGGCATCGCGCGCCAGAAGGTCAACTACCACCTCAAGGCGCTCGAGGCCCACGGCCTCGTCGAGCTGTCCGAGGAGCGCCGGCACGGTGGCATCACCGAGCGGGTGCTGCAGGCATCGGCATCGTCGTACGTCGTGTCGCCGGCGGCCGTCAGCGCGTCCGCTGCCGACCCGGACGCCAACGCCGACCACCTGTCCGCCGGCTACCTCGTGGCGCTGGCCGGCCGCCTGGTGCGCGAGGTCGGCACCCTGGCGCGACGGTCCGGCGCGTCCGGCAGGCGCCTGCCGACGCTGACCATCGACACGCAGATCGGCTTCCGGTCGGCCGCCGACCGGGCCGCCTTCGCGGACGACCTGACCAAGGCGGTGCTGGACCTGGCCGCTCGCTACCACCACGACGACGGGCGCCCGCACCGGCTCGTCGTCGCGGCCCACCCCCTTCCCGAGGAGAACGCATGAGCACGACCCCGAACGTCCCGTACCGCCTGGAGTTCAGCGTCGAGGTCCCGGGTACCCCGGAGCAGGTCTGGGAAGCCATCGCCACCGCCAAGGGCATGAGCGCCTGGTTCCTGCCGACCGAGATGGAGGAGCGCGAGGGCGGCTCCCTGCACTTCGCGATGGGCCCCGAGATGGGCTCGGACGGCCGGATCACGGATTGGGACCCGCCGCGCCGCATCGTCTACGAGGAGGACTGGGCCGCCCTCATGGGCAAGGACCCGGATGAGCTCAGCCCGCTGACGTCGGAGTTCCTCGTCGAGGCGCAGTCCGGCGGCACCTGCGTCGTACGCGTCACCAGCAGCGGCTTCGGGACCGGCGCCGCCTGGGAGTCGGAGTGGTGGGACGACATGGGGGCCAGCTGGAGGCCGGCCTTCGACAACCTGCGCCTCTACCTGACCCACTTCCCCGGCCAGGAGGCCACGCTGCTCGAGGCCACTGCCTCCCACCCCGGCGGCGCAGACGCACTCTGGTCGACCCTGCACGGCGCGCTCGGGCTGGGCGAGGAGGGCGCGACGGTCGAGGTGCGCGGCGCCACCGGCACCATCGAGCGCGTCGGCGAGCGGCAGACACTGGTGCGGCTCACCGCGCCGGTGCCCGGGATCCTCAGCATCTCCGCGCACGACTGGGGCAGCGGCAAGGCGACCGCGGGCGTGCGGGCGTACCTGTTCTCCGCCGACGCTGCGGACTACGTCCGGCGCGAGGAGCCGGCCTGGCAGGCCTGGCTGGAGCAGCTGTCCGTCCCTGCCTGACCTTCACCGATGATCCCTGCCGCCTCACACGGTCGGTACTGGTGACCGAGAAGCGAAAGGGAGTGGAGAACAGTGCTGTTGGAGAACCGCACCGCGATCGTCCACGGAGGGAGCGGCAACATCGGCTCAGCTGTCGCGCGAGCGTTCGCGCGACAAGGTGCCGAGGTGCACCTCACCGGGCGCACCCGGGCCACACTTGAGGAGACGGCCGACGACATCCGCGACCAGTACTTCGTCGCCCACGTCGCCACCCTCGACGCGACCGATCGGGACGCGGTCGAGCAACATGCCGCCACCGTGGCGGAGCAGGGCCGCATCGACGTCTGCTTCAACGCCACCGCCAACGACGACGTCCAGGGCACACCCCTCCTCGACATGCCGATCGACGACGTCTTGCAGCCGGTGGCCAAGGCGGTCACCTCGACCCTGACCGTGGCCACTGCCGCCGCACGCCACATGCGGGGACGTGGCGTGATCCTCGCCATGGGCGGCGGGCGCGAGGCGATCCCGGACCTCGGTGGCTCGCACGTCGCCTGGGCCGCGCTCGCCGGCCTTTGCCGGCAGCTCGCCGCCGAGCTCGGGCCGCGTGGCGTCCGCGTCGCCTGGCTGCTGTCACCCGGCTCCCCCGATCCGGGCGAGCCCGACCCGGAGGCCGACGACCTGCTGCTCGCACGGCGCCCGAGCTACGCCCAGGTGGCGGATGCGGCTGTGTTCGCCGCCTCCGACTGGGCCGCCACGATGACCGCCACCGAGCTCAACCTCACCGGCGGCCTCGTCGTCGACTGACCGCCGTCGGCTACCTGAACCGGAAGTTGGCGGTGTACGACGTACCGTCGACGAGCTCGAGCTCGAAGTGCCGACAGGTCCCGGCCCACGCCCGCTTGGTCGTCCACGGGAACAGGTAGGTGCGGCTCCCCGGGATGAAGGTGAGCCCGGCTCCGAACAGGCTGGTCGCCTTCTCGGCCGCACCGATGGGTGCTCCGGTCGAGCAGTTGTAGCGCGTCGACGACGGCGAGCCGGCGGCCAGGACGTTGAGGCCCTGGAAGCCGCCCAGCTTGAACAGCACCGGGACAGGGAGGCCGGCGATGACCTGGTTCACCGCGGGCGGGTTCTTGATCGGCGACACGAAGCCGCCGAAGTCGAAGATCACCTTGACCGAGGCGGTGTCCGTGCCGGTCAGCCCGTCGGGGTCGGTCACCCGCACCGGCACCGACACGGTCGCCGGCGCCTGCAGGTGGCCGGCCGGGAAGACGACGCTCTGGCCGGTGGTCTCGAACGACCCGTTGCGGTCCAGGTCCCAGGCGTACTGGAGGTCGTCGCCGTCCGGGTCGGTCCCGGTGGCGGTCAACGTCACCGAGCCGCCCTCCTTGACCGTGTACGGCCCTCCTGCGTCCACCGTGGGCGCGTCGTTGACGAGCGCCAGCCCGAGGATGAACGGGTCGTGGTCGGAGGCCCGGAACTCGTTCGGCTCGAAGAGGCTCGCCGGTCGGCCGAAGTCCAGGTTGTAGTCGAGGATCAGCGGCTCGTCGGCGTTGATGTGCCAGATCGTCGCCCCCGTGACCTTGTCGAGCAGGTCGGCACTCGCCATCGCGTGGTCGAGCTCCCCGGAGAAGCCGTCGAACACGAAGCTGTACCGCGAGTCGGCGTCGATGAACTCCTCGCTGAGGCCGGTGTACCCGGCGTCCTCGAGGACGTGGATCGGGTCCTCCTCGGCGTAGGAGTTGAGGTCGCCGATGATCAGCGGGTTCGGTGGGGCCATCGTGTCGATCAGGCCGTCGAGCGCCTGCGCCTGGAGGATCCGCCGGTTGTTGAAGCACGCCTGGCCGTCACCCTGGTCGAAGTCGAGCGGGTCGCTGCCCGGGTCGCAGTTCTTCGACGTGAAGTGGTTCACGGCGACCGTGAACGACTCGCCGCCACCAACCGGCGCGAACGCCTGGATCAGCGGCGGCCGGTCGAAGACCGGGTCGGCGGAGGACTGTGCGGCACCCACAGGCGTGACCGCCGCCGGCCGGTAGATCAGTGCCACCTTGATCGCGTCGGTGCCGAACGTCCCGCCGAACTCGTTCGGGGCGTTGATCACGGGCTCGGTGACGTAGGCGTAGGTGCCGGGCGCGGTGGCGTCGTTGAGCGCCTGGACCAGGCTGGCGATCGCCTCACTGCCGTTGTTCTCGACCTCCATCAGCCCGATCACGTCGGAGTCGATGCCGGTGATGGCCTCGACCTCCTTGATCTGCTGGCGCGCGAACTCCTCCGGGCTGTTGGCGCCGCGGGCGTCCGGGTTCTCGGTGGTCAGCGTCGTGAAGTAGTTGAGCGTGTTGAAGCTCGCGACCTTGACGTCCCCACCCACGTCCTCGGGGCCGGTCGGGCGCGGGTTCGTCCGTGCGAACTCGATCGGTGCGGTCGGCTGCAGGCGGTAGAGGTTGAAGCCGAAGCTCAAGACTCCGGTGATCCCGCTGGCCGTGTCACCGATCCGTACGGCGTCGGGCTCGAGGAAGGGCACGGTTGCGGGGTTCTGGACGTTGGACCCGTCATCGATCAGGAGCCGGCGCCGCGCCGCCTCCTCGAACAGGGCCTGCGCGGGCGCACCTGGCTGCACGACGTTCGTGGGCTGGATCAGCCGGCCGTCCGAGGAGACGGTGACCTCGCCGAACCGACCCAGCTGGAAGTGCTCGGTGGCGGTGAGGGGCTCGGGGAAGGTGACCAGGACGCCCTCCACCGGCTCGAACGTGACGCCGGCCGGCCGCGGCAGGTCGTACGTCGCGGCCGTGATCGTGCCGGTGCCGCACACGTCCACGTCGGTGCTGCTGATCTGGGTGAGTCCATTCGTCTCCTGGGCGGTGCCGGAGACCAGCACCCGGTCGCCCGGCGCCGCCGGTTGTGTGGTGGCGACGAAGACCCCGTCGGAGGTCGCGGGGTCGTCGTCCGGGGTCGCGTCCTGCACGAAGAAGCCGCCGAGGCCGCCGGTCTGCTGGAAGTCTCCGGTGGCCACACCCTCGACCCGGACCGCCTGGCCCGCGAGCGGCGTGGTGGTGCCGGCACCCTGCACCTGGGCGATCTGGTGGGTCGCTGCGGTGTTGCAGTCGGTCGGCGGCGTCTCGGTGTGGCCGGAGTTCCGGGGGACAGGAGCACCAACCGTGAAGTCCAGACTGTTGGTGTCGGTGTCGAAAGCACCTCGCAGAGCCGCCGTGGTGTTCGACAGGCCCGGCGCGGCACCCGGACCCTCGAAGTCGTTGGCGGTGCCGTACCCGATGAAGTCGCGCACGCCGGCAGCCGCGTCGCAGTCGGCCCCGCACGACAGCGCCGTTCCCTCCGTCACCAGCGCGACCTTTCCCGCGGTCGCGGACATCGGGATGCTGCCGGTGGCGTCGGGGGTGGGGAGCGGAGTGGTGCCGCCGGCGCCGGCGGCTTCCTGGACGAGGTAGTACCCACCGGCAGGGATCGATCCCGAGAGAGCCGTCGTCTGCCAGGTCGTGCCGGACGCCGAGGCGTACTGCACCGACCACCCGGTGACGTCCACCGTCGACGTGCCCGTGTTGCGGAGCTCGACGTAGTCGTTGATCAGGGTGGCGCCGGAGTTCCCGCCGCCGCCGTACACCTGACTGATCACGATGTCCGGCGAGACCGCCTGTGCCGAGGGCAGTGACACCACCTGGAGCAGCGCGGCCGGCAGGGCCAGCACGACAGCGGTGAGAAGGATGCGGCGTGGTGCCGGACGCGACATGGTGACCTCCGCAGGTCTGAGTGCGCTGGGAGCGAAGGCCCGAGAATCGCGACAACCGGCCGCGACCGATCCCGATCATTAGAGCACTGGTCGATCGCTGCGAACATGCCCGAAACTGACAACTTCTCGCGACTGCTGGGCGAACGACTTGCGCTCCGACCTCACCTGTCGTCGGTACGCCGGCGGGCGAGAACCGGTCGCAGCAGCATCGCGACGACGAGCGCGCCGCCGCCCGCGAGACCCCACCACACGGCGTCCTCACGGGTGTCGGCGAGGACGTCGGCCTCGGGGCGGGGCGCCTCCGCCTTCAGGACGGTGTTGTTCGTCTCGCTGGTCTCCGGAACGTCGTTGTCGTCGAACGCGAGCGGACGCTCCAGGGCCTCGACCGGTTGGGCCACGCCGTGCCCGGTCAGCCGGGTGGTCACGTCGCCCGCGCCGGTGGCGCTGCGGAAGAGCCGGGCCACGGTGCGATCGGCGGGCTCGTCGTAGGCAGACATGAGCAGCGCCAGCACACCGCTGATCTCGGCGGCGGCCCACGACGTCGCGGCCTCGGGCGGGAGCAGGCAGCTGACCTTGTTCAGCGAGTAGGAGACGCCCTCACTGGTGGGGACGGCGATGTCGGTGGCGGAGTTCTGCACGATGAAGTCGCGCGCGTCGACGCCACGCGGCACCGAGGTGGTCGCCGCGACCACCGAGTCGTAGCCCGCGGGGAACACCACCCGGGCGGCGTCCTCGCCCGGCCGCGGCTCGCCGGCGAAGTCACCGAGCAGCGGGTCGTCCTCGTCGGTCGGCCGGTTGCCGGCCGCCGCGACCACGACGATCCCCTTCTTGTCCAGGCGCTTGACGGCCGCCTCGAGCTGGGGACTGGGCTGCAGCGCGAGAGAGACGTTGACGATCCGGATCGGCACCGAGCCCGATCGGGCGTTGTCGGCTACCCAGTTCAGGCCGGCGATCACACCGGCGTCGGTGAGCCCACCGAGCTCGCCGTCGTCGGAGTCCTCGGGGGCGTCGTAGACCCGGACGTCGATGATCTCCGCGGCCGGCGCGATGCCGACGGCTCCCCCGTCGGGGCGCGGGTCGCCGGCGATCAGGCCGGCCACGGCGGTGCCGTGGTAGTAGCTGTCGGCCGTGGACGTGGAGAACCCCGGGGCCTGGAACGACCCGGCCTGGGTGATCGGCGCGTCGTCCGCGACGCCCGAGTCGACGACCGCGACGCCGACGTCCTCACCTGGCTCCGTCCCGCGCCGCTCGAGCAGCTCGGTCGCCTGCTCGATGCCGAGCTCCTCCAGGGGAAGGCTCGGAGCTTTCACCTCGTCGACGTCGGCGGTGTCGTCCTGGATCTCGCTGCAGGCGCCTTCCTCGGCGTACGCCGCCGGCGCGACCGGGAGCGTCAGGCCGGCGCCGACGACCGTCCCGGCCACGAGCCAGGCGACCCGACGGCCTACTGACACGACTCCCGGCCCTTCTCGGTGGTCGGCGGGCAGAGCGCGGCGTCCTCGGACAGCTCCACGCCCTCGCCGAACAGGTCGAGCCAGCTCTCCGGCACCCGGACCCAGTCGTCGTCCTCGAAGCCGAGCTTGCCCGGGGTCTCCGGCCCCACCAGCGGGTAGGCGCGGCCGCGTTCGTCGATCAGGTACGGCTCCGAGGTGTCCGCGCTCTCGCCCCACCCTCCGGACATCACGAACGCACCGTGACCGGAGTCCACGTCGGCCTCCTCGGTGCCCGGGTCGTCGAGGTCCGCGGCCGACGCATCTTCACCGGGCGCCTGCGCGAGGACCACGTTGGGTGGGCTGTCGTGACTCGCCGTGAGCCGGGCGCACACCTCGCCGTCGGCCGGGCTCAGGGTCGCCTCCGGCCAGTGCGAGTCGACCTCCTCGTAGGGCGCGTTGACGGTGGGCAGTCCGGCGTCCGACCCCACCTCGAGCTCTTGCGGCTTGAAGCCTCCGAAGCTGGTGTTGATCAGCACCCGCAACGCGAACTCGCTGAACGTCGCCACGCCGTCCTGGGTGATCACCGACGGGCGCTCGTTGTCGTCGCGGTAGTAGTCGCCGATGCGCGCCTGGCCCGGCAGCTGGTCGTTGCCGTCGAAGCCCGGCCGTTCGCCGGCGCCCTCGAGGGCCAGGCCCTGGGCATCCAGCGAGCCACCCGCGTCGAACAGCTCCAGCCACGGTGCGGGGACCTCGATCGCCTCTTCGCCCAGCGCGACCCCGAGGTCGTTGTTGAGGTTGTCGTTGCCGGGTAGCCGGTAGTGGTAGGCCTGCGCGGGGCGGGTGGGCGTCGCGGGCTCCTCGGCGACCAGGAAGAACTCGTTCTTTCGCTTGACCACGAACCCGGCGGTCGGTGTCGGGCTGACCCGCGGGCTCTCGGTGACCTGGGTCCTGATCCCGAGCCCGGTGCCCGTGCAGCTGGTCCAGCCGCTCTGGATCAGGTCCGACTCCTCGGGCACGGTCGCGGGCGCGTCGAGGATCCCGATGGTCGGTCCGGTCTTGTGCTCCTGGATCTCGTCCAGCGGCACGCTCACCGGCTCGACGTCGGATCCCAGGATGAGCTGTGCCGAGGTGACGTTGGTGATCGGCCGGAGCGCGGGCTCGGTGTCACCGGGCTGGCGGTCCACGATGACGTAGATCGAGCCCTTGTCCTTGGCGATGATGAACGCCGGTTCGTCGAAGTCGATGCTGGTCTTCGGATCGAAGACGCCGGCGATCGCGGCGCCGGCCATCAGCAGCACGGCCAGGGCGACGCCGCCCACGATCGTGCGGCCCGGTCGCGCGGGCTCCACCTCGCGGCCACCGGGCGCCCCGGAGATGAACGCGGTGACCAGGCGTCGTCGGCTGAACGAGTACGCCTCGACGAGGTCCTTCTTGGTTGCCATCCGGACTCAGCTCGTCAGCGAGCTGCTGGCACCGAAGACACCCGTGGCCATCACCAGCAACGGCAGGATCGAGAGCAGGCAGACGGTCTCCGCCACGTCGCCGAGCCGGCCTCGGCGCACGGACGGGGTGGCGGGCAGCAGGGTGACGGCGAGCAGCACGGCGCCCGTCGCGGCGAGCACGACGGCAGTGGTCGGCCGCCAGTCCTCGTGGAACACCAGCAGCGACACGGCCACCGAGGCGAGCCCCAGGATGCCGGACCCCAGGCCCACCATGACCTCGGCGCCGGTGCGGTACTGACGGGTGCGGAGCATCACGATGAGGGAGCAGACGACAGCGAGCACCGTGCCGTAGATGCCGAGGCGCACGGCCAGGGGCGCGATCAGCACCAGCATCAGCCCCACGGTCGCGGAGATCGCGACCAGGATCTCGTGTGCGACCCGGGCGTCGGTCGCCACGCGGCGCGGGTTGATCTCGTCGGGGTCGGCCGTGATGTCGGCCGGGGAGTAGAGCTGGTCGACCGAGGTGCCGGTGACGCCCAGGGCCAGCCACGGGAAAACGCTGCCCGCCATCACGACCAGCGACAGCGCGACCGTGAGCACGGCGTCCTCGTCGAAGTCGGCGCCGGTGAGCAGCAGCCCGATGGTGAGGAAGATCGCGCCGACCACGATCGGCGGCAGCACCAGGGTGCGCCCCTCTCCCAGACCGACCAGGCAGATCAGCCCGGCGGCCATCGCGGCGCCGCCGGCAGCGGCCACCGGATAGCCGAAGAACGCCCCCTCGTCGTGGGCGAACATCAGCCCCGCGACCGCGGCGTAGCCCGCTCCGATCCAGGCCACGGCGACCGCGGCCTCCGGCTCGTGCTGCGCGTGCGAGAGCACGATCGCGCCCACCACCAGGGCGGCGGCGATCGTGGCCGCGGCCGTGGCGGCGAGGGTGGAGCCGGTCTGGATGTAGAGAGCGATGGCACCGAGGGTCATCAGCAGGCCCGCGGCGCCCAGTGCGGTACGCCGCGAGGACGCCGGCTCCCAGGGCTTGAGGTCGTGCTCGACGACGTCGGTCATCGCCTCGACGACGTCGTCGTAGACCCGCGGCGACTCCTCGTCGATGCCCGCCGTCACGGTGATCACGCCGCCGTCCTCGACGCCCTGCAGGGTCAGCCCGGAGTCGTTGGCGAGCGGGCGGCCCTCGGCGGTGACGACGCGGTAGCCGCCGTAGACCGTCGCGGCGTCGAGCAGCCCGACGCTGCGGGCGAGCTCGGGGATCAGCTCGGCCACCGGCACGGCGCCCGGCAGGACAAGGTCGACGCGGCGGGTCCCGGAGGTCACGGTCACCCGGACCAGACCGGACGTACCGACGGGTGCCTGACTCATCGCTATTCCCCCGAGATGCCTGTGATCGACCGACCG
>DASTDJ010000210.1:0-7379 GCA_035710425.1 Nocardioides sp. | reverse complement strand
CGTACGGCGGCGACCGCGCCGGTGCGCAGCGCGATCTCGCGGGCCACGACCGTGAGCAGGTAGGTCACCGCGGCAGCGACCAGGAAGACGACGAGGTACTCCCGCACCCGCGATCAGCCCTCGTCCACGATGGTGGCGCCGGTCGGCTCGAGCACAGCGTTCAGCTCGTCCAGCGACAGGGCGCCGAGGCGCAGCACCCGGCCGCGCTCACCCGTGACGTCGATGATCGTGGAGGCCTCCCCACCGGGCGAGGGTCCGGCGTCGACGACGACGGCAACCGACTCGCCGAGCATCCGCTCCGCCTCGTCGGCGTCGGTGGCCGCCGGGCTGCCGGTGGTGTTGGCCGAGCTGACCGCGAGCGGGCCGGTGCGCTCGAGGACCTCGCGGGCGAGCTCGTGGTCGGGCATCCGGATGGCGACCGTGCCGCGGGTGTCGCCGAGGTCCCACTGGAGCGAGGTCTGCTGGTGGCACACGATCGTCAGCGGACCCGGCCAGAACTTCTCCACCAGGGTCCGCGCGTAGTCGGGCACCCGCACCGCCAGAGCGTCGATCGTGGTGGCCGCGCTGACCAGCACCGGCGGCGGCATCTCGCGCCCCCGGCCCTTGGCCCGGAGCAGGGCGGTCACCGCCGCTGGGTCGAAGGCGTCGGCGGCCACGCCGTAGACGGTGTCGGTGGGCAGCACGATCAGCTCGCCGCGCTGGACCGCGAGACTGGCTGCGTCGATCGCCGACTCCCGCTGCTCGGCGGTGTCCGTCGGGTAGCGCTCTGCCGTCACGGCGTCATCCTCGCACTCACGCGCCGCCCACCGAGCGAGCGGTCAGGTAGCGCGGCCGGCCGGCCAGGTCGCGGTGGTCGCGGACGTCGGTCCATCGCCCGGCGGTCGCGAATACGGCGGGTGCCGACTCCCCCTGGACGTCGGCGTGCTCGGCCCCCACCACTCCCCCGGGCCGCAGCAATGCGGCCGCGCGCCGCTCCAGCTCCCGGATCGCGTCGAGCCCGTCGGCGCCGGAGAACAGCGCGAGGTGCGGGTCGTGGTCGCGCGCCTCGGCGGCCACTGACTCCCAGGCCTCCAGCGGGATGTACGGCGGGTTGCAGACCACCACGTCGACGCGGCCGTCGAGCTCGGGGAACGCGGTGGCCAGGTCGCCCCTGCGCAGCTCCACCCCCGTGCCGGCCAGGTTGCGCTCGGCCCAGGCGTGCGCTGCCGGGTCGACCTCCACGGCGTGGACGGTGGCGTGCGGGGCCTCGTCGGCCACCGCCAGGGCGATGGCGCCGGAGCCGGTGCAGAGGTCGACGACGACGGGGGCCTCGAGCGCGAGAGCCCGCTCGACCGCCCACCCGGCGAGCAGCTCGGTCTCGGGCCGCGGCACGAACACACCCGGCCCTACCGCGAGGGAGACGTGGCGGAAGTGGGAGGTGCCGGTGAGGTGCTGCAGCGGCTCGCGGGCGGCCCGGCGGGCGACCAGACCGTCGTAGCTCTGGGCGACCGAGGACGGCACGTCGTCGATCAGCGGCAGCCGGGAGCGCTCGGTGCCGATCAGGTGGGCGAGCAGTTCGGCGGCGTCGTGCTCGGGGCTGGGCACCCCGGCGTCGCGCAACCGGGCGGCCGCTTCGGCGAGCACGGCACTGCGGCTCGGCACGCTCAGGCCTCGATGGCGGCCAGGCGGGCGGCCATGTCGGCCTCGAGGCAGGAGTCGAGCACCGGCTGGAGCGCGCCGTCGAGCACCTGGTCGAGATTGTGCGACTTGTAGCCCGTCCGGTGGTCGGAGATGCGGTTCTCGGGGAAGTTGTAGGTGCGGATCCGCTCGGAGCGGTCGACCGTGCGCACCTGGGAGCGGCGCGCCTCGCTGTCCTCGGCGTCGCGCTCCTCCTGCGCGGCGGCCAGGAGCCGCGCGCGCAGGATGCGCATCGCCTGGTCCCTGTTCTGCAGCTGGCTCTTCTCGTTCTGGCAGCTCACCACGATCCCCGTCGGGAGGTGAGTGATCCGGACGGCGGAGTCGGTGGTGTTGACGCTCTGCCCACCAGGGCCGCTGCTGCGGAAGACGTCGATGCGCAGGTCGTTCTCGTCGATCGTGACGTCGACCTGCTCGGCCTCGGGCAGCACCAGGACACCGGCGGCGCTGGTGTGCACCCGGCCCTGCGACTCGGTGACCGGCACCCGCTGGACGCGGTGCACCCCGCCCTCGAACTTCAGCAGACCGTACGGCGCCTGGCCCGGCTGCGGTGTCCCCTTGGCCTTGACCGCGATCGTCACGCCCTTGTAGCCGCCGAGGTCGGACTCGGTGGCGTCCAGCATCTCCACGGACCAGCCCCGGCCCTCGGCGAAGCGGGTGTACATGCGGAGCAGGTCGCCGGCGAAGAGCGCGGACTCCTCCCCGCCCTCCCCCGACTTCACCTCGAGGATCGCGTCCTTGTCATCGGTGGGGTCGCGCGGCACCAGCTGGCGGCGGAGCCGCTCCTCGGCCTCGGCGCGTTGCTTCACCAACGTGTCGACCTCGCTCGCGAACGCGGGATCCTCGGCGGCCAGCTCGCGGGCCGCCTCCAGGTCCGCTTCGTGCTGCTGCAGCTCGCGCCAGGTGCCGATGATCGAGCTCAGCTCGGCGTACCGCTGGTTGAGCCGCTTGGCCAGCCGCGCGTCGGCGTGGGTCTCGGGCGCGCCGAGCCGGCCCTCGAGCTCGGCGTGCTCGGCGAGCAGGCTCTCGACACCCTCGAACATGGCGCTCCTCGGTTCCCGTGGTCGTGACAAAGACACGGCGCCGGCCCCGCACAGGGTGCGTGAGCCGGCGCCGGGAACGAGCTACTTGGAGTCCGCGGACTCCTTGTCGGCGGCCTTCTTCTTGGCGTAGCGGGCCTCGAACCGGGCGACGCGGCCGCCGGTGTCGAGGATCTTCTGCTTGCCGGTGTAGAACGGGTGGCACTGCGAGCACACGTCGGCGTGGATGCTGCCCGACGTGGCGGTGCTCCGAGTCGTGAACGTGTTGCCGCAGGTACAGGTGACCTCGGTCTCGACGTACTCGGGGTGGATGTCCTTCTTCATGGTGTCCTCTCATCGGGCCGCCGGGTCGCCCCGCGGATGCGGGGCGTGAACCGGAGCCAGCGAACGATTCTAGTAACGCTCAGGAGCCGCTACCAATTCCGCGGCAGGTCAGTCCTCGGAGGTGCTCCCGGAGGGGGTCGGCGTGGTCTTCTGCACCTGCATCAGGAACTCGATGTTGGTGCTCGCCTTCTTGAGCCGCTCGAGCAGCACCTCGAGGGCCTGCTGCCCGTCGAGCCCGGAGAGCACCCGGCGCAGCTTCCAGACGATCGCGAGCTCGTCCTTGCTCATCAGGAGCTCCTCGCGGCGGGTGCCGGAGGCGACGGCGTCGATGGCCGGGAACAGCCGCTTGTCGGCGAAGTCCCGGCGGAGCCGGATCTCCATGTTGCCGGTGCCCTTGAACTCCTCGAAGATCACCTCGTCCATCTTCGACCCGGACTCGATGAGGGCCGTGGCCAGGATCGTCAGCGAGCCGCCGTTCTCGATGTTGCGGGCGGCACCGAAGAACTTCTTCGGCGGATAGAGGGCGGCGGAGTCGACCCCACCGGACAGGATCCGGCCCGAGGCGGGAGCCGCCAGGTTGTAGGCCCGGCCCAGGCGGGTGATGCCGTCGAGCAGCACGACCACGTCGTGGCCGAGCTCGACGAGGCGCTTGGCCCGCTCGATGGCCAGCTCCGCGACGATCGTGTGGTCGGCGGCCGGGCGGTCGAACGTCGAGGAGATGACCTCGCCCTTGACCGAGCGCTCGAAGTCGGTGACCTCCTCCGGGCGCTCGTCGACCAGGACCACCATCAGGTGGCACTCGGGGTTGTTGGTGGTGATGGAGTTCGCGATCGACTGCATGATCATCGTCTTGCCGGCCTTGGCCGGAGACACGATCAGGCCGCGCTGGCCCTTGCCGATCGGGGCCGCGATGTCGATCACCCGGCCGATCAGGTTGGTGGGCTCGGTCTCGAGGCGCAGCCGCTCGCTCGGGTAGAGCGGGGTGAGCTTCGAGAACTCCACGCGGGTCTTGGCCTGCTCGGGGTCGGCACCGTTGACGCTGTCGATGCGCACCATCGGGTTGAACTTCTCCTTGCGCTCGCCCTCGCGGGGCTGGCGCACCTGTCCGACGATCGCGTCACCGCGACGCAGCCCGAACTTCCGGACCATCGACAGGGAGAGGTAGACGTCGTCAGGTCCGGGCAGGTAGCCGCTGGTGCGGACGAAGGCGTAGTTGTCGAGGACGTCGAGGATGCCGGCGGCCGGCACCAGGACGTCGTCCTCGAGGACGGTGGTGTCGGGCTCGTTGCGCTGGCCGCCGGTGCCCGGGCGGTTGCGGTCGCGTCCGCGGCGCCGGCGGTTGCGGTTGCGGCCCTCGCCCTGGGCGCCCTGGCCGTCACGGTCGTCGCGGTCCTGCTTCGCGGCGTCCCGCCGGTCGGTGTCGCGAGACTCCGGGGCGTCGTCGCCCTTCGGGGAGTCGCCGCCGGCGTCGGGGTCCTTGCGGGACTCGGCCTTGACCTGGTCCTTCTTGCCCTGGTCCTTCTTGCCCTGGTCCCTCTGGTCGGGGTCCTTCCGCCCGGAGTCGGCCTTGGCCTGGTCCTTCTGGCCGCCGTCCTTCTTGCCGGAGTCGCTCGTGCCTCCGCCCTGAGCAGCCTTGATCGCCTCGACGAGCTGGGCCTTCTTCATCTTGCCCGCGCCGGCGATGCCCATCCCGCCGGCCATCTGCTTCAGATCGGCGAGGAGCATGGAGTTGAGCCCGCCGCCGCGCTTCTTCGCGGTGGTGGGTTCGATGGTTTCCGTCACGTGAGGTCCTTCCCACGTTCAGTGCCTACGGGTCGATCCGAGCCGTCGGCTGCTGGACACTGCTTCCCTCTGCGCCGGGCTCCGTGGGGAGCATGGGGCCGGGGTGCGGATGAGGTCCGCACGCAATTGAGGGGGGTGTTGCGCCTCTGTCAGGCGCGGGGCAAATGTACCACCGGTCACTCGACGCGGACGCCGTACGGGTCGATGCCGAGGTGCAGCGGCGTCCAGCCGTCGGGGCAGCGGGCGAGCAGGTCGGCCGTCCCCGGTGCACTCGGTCCGTTGGCGAACGCCAGCACGGTCGGCCCGGCGCCGGAGATCACCGCAGGAATCCCGTCGGCCCGCAGCACCTCCACCAGCGCCAGCGAGTCCGGCATGGCGGTACGCCGCTGCTGCTGGTGCAGGTAGTCGCGGGTGGCGCGCCACAGGTGCTCGGGCTGGCCGGCGAGCGCCGCGACCAGCAGCGCGGTGCGTCCCGCGTTGGCGGCGGCGTCTCCGTGCGGTACCTCGGCGGGCAGCAGCCCGCGGGCCAGCTCGGTGGACACCGGCGACGGCGGGACCAGCACGACGGCACTGATCCGCGGGTCGACGCCGCTGCGGACGGCGTAGAACTGTCCACCCTCGTCGCGGCCGGAGATCACGAACCCGCCGTAGAACGCCGGCGCCACGTTGTCGGGGTGCCCCTCGATCTCGGCCGCCAGCCCGAAGAGGTCCGCGTCGTCCATCAGCAGCGAGCCGCCGGCCACCAGCCCGCGGGCCAGGGAGACCCCGCCGACGATCGCGGCCGAGGAGGAGCCGAGACCGCGCGCGTGCGGGATCGCGTTGGTGCAGGTGAGCCGGAGGCCGGTCGGATGGGCGCCCATCGCGTCGAACGCGGCCCGCATCGAGCGGACGACGAGGTGGGTCTCGTCGAGCGTCACCTCGTCGGCGCCGGCCCCCTCCACCTCGACCACGAGGCCCTCCTCGACCACCTCCGCCTCGAGCCGGTCGCGCAGGTCCAGGGCGAGCCCGAGCGAGTCGAACCCGGGGCCGAGGTTGGCCGACGTCGCCGGCACGGAGATCCGGACCGGGCCCTCGACGAAGGTCGTCATGCCAGGCCGGCGGCCTCGGCCGCGGCGGTGACGTCGGGGTCGATCACGGTGTCGACCAGCTGACCGAAACCCTCGAGGGCGGTGGCGGTGTCCTTGAGACCGTGTCCGGTGACCGTGACCGCCACGGTCTTCCCGGCGTACGACTCCCCCGCTGCGACGTCCTGCAGCAGCCCGGCGATCCCGGCCGCGGATGCGGGCTCGACGAACACGCCGTCACGGGCCGCGAGCTCGCGCTGGGCGGCCAGGATCCGGTCGTCGCTGACGGCGGCGAACCGGCCGCCGGACTCGTCGGCGGCCACCTCCGCGAGCTTCCACGACGCGGGGTTGCCGATCCGGATCGCGGTCGCCTTGGTCTCCGGGTCGGGGAACGGCTCCCCGGTGACGAGCGGGGCGGCGCCCTCGGCCTGGAAGCCACGGATCACGGGTGTCTTGGTCGACAGGCCGAGCCGGGCGTACTGGCACCAGCCGATCCAGTACGCCGCGATGTTGCCGGCGTTGCCGACGGGCAGCAGGTGGTAGTCGGGGGCGTCGCCCAGGAAGTCGACGATCTCGAACGCCGCTGTCTTCTGACCCTGGAGCCGCACGGGGTTGACCGAGTTGACCAGGGCCACGGGGTACTCCCACGCGAGCTGGCGGGCCAGGGCCAGGCAGTTGTCGAAGTTGCCGCGCACCATGATCACCCGCGAGGCATGCACGATCGCCTGGGCCATCTTCCCGGCGGCGATCTTGCCCTCGGGGACCAGCACCACCGGGGTGAGCCCGGCCCTCGCGGCGTACGCCGCCATCGAGGCCGAGGTGTTGCCCGTCGAGGCGCAGACGACCGCCTGCGCGCCGTCGGCCTTCGCCACGGAGATGGCGGTGGTCATGCCACGGTCCTTGAAGGAGCCGGTCGGGTTGTCGCCCTCGACCTTCAGCCACACCTCGCCGCCGGTGACCGAGCACAGCCACTCGGAACGCACCAGCGGGGTGCCGCCCTCGCCGAGGGTCACCGCGGGCGTGCCCTCGGGGATCTCCAAGAGGTGGCGGTACTCCTCGATGACACCGCGCCACTGGTGGGTGTGGGTCACTCCTCGGCTCCCTCGACCCGCATCACCGAGGTGACCTCGCGCACGATGTCCATGCCGCGGAGGCCTTCGACGGTCGCGCTGAGCTGGGCGTCGGTGGCCTCGTGGGACACCACAACCAGCTGCGCGTCGTCGTCGCGGCCCTCCTGGCGCACTGTCTGGATGGAGACGTCGTGCTCGGCGAACGCGGTCGCCACCGCGGCGAGCACACCCGCGCGGTCGTCGACGTCGATGGCCACGTGGTAGCGGGTCCGGGTCTCGCCCATGGGGAGCACCGCCCGGTCGGCGTACGCCGACTCGCCGACGCCGCGGGTGCCACCGCGGTGGTTGCGAGCCACGGTGACCAGGTCGCCCAGCACCGCACTCGCGGTGGGCGAGCCGCCGGCGCCCGGGCCGTAGAACATCAG
>DASTDJ010000209.1:0-6130 GCA_035710425.1 Nocardioides sp. | reverse complement strand
GCGCGGGGCTGGCCGTCGAGCAGCGCGTCGAGGTCGTCGGTGCGCCCGACGTTGTGGATCACCCGGTCGGCGAGCCCGGGGTCGAGGTCGTCGATGAACGGCCGCCACGGGGTGAGGACCAGGATGTCGCCGTCGAACCGGCTGGCGACCTCCGGCAGCTCCTCGTAGGTGCCGACGGCGAGGGTGTCGGCCCCCAGCCACTCGGCCCTTCGCGCCAGCCGGCCCAGGGTGAAGCCGTAGCCGTTGCCCTTGGCGACGGGCACCAGCCCGGGGTGCCGCTCGGCGAACCCGTGCAGATGGGCCCGCCAGCGTTCTCCGTCGACGGTCAGCGTCAGGCTCATCTCAGCGCCGCTTCATGTAGGTGTCGAAGGCGGAGTAGAGCAGCCGGTTGAGCGGCAGGTCCCACTCGCCGGCGTACTCGACCGCCTCGCCGCCGGTGCCGACCTTGAACTGGATCAGCCCGACGTGGGAGTCGTCGGGGTCGAGGGTGTCGGTGATGCCGCGCAGGTCGTAGACGTCGGCGCCCGCCGCGATCGCGTCGCGGATCATCGCCCACTGGATCGCGTTGGACCCGCGCACGTCGCGCTTCTCGGTGGACGAGGCGCCGTAGGAGTACCACGCGTGGGCGCCCACCCGAATCGCGATCGTGGCCGCCACCAGGTCGCCCTCGTGGCGGGCGAACCAGAGCCGGATCCGGTCGGGGCTCTCGGCGCCCAGCGCCTCGAGCATGGTCGTGAAGTAGGACAGCGGACGCGGCGTGAAGTGGTCGCGCTCGGCGGTGTGCAGGTAGAGGTCGTGGAACGCCTTGAGGTCCTCGCCGGTCGAGCTCGACGTCACCTCGACGCCCTGCTTGTCGGCCTTCTTGATGTTGCGGCGCCAGAGCTGGTTCATGCCCTTGAGCACGTCGTCCTCGGTGCGGCCGGCGAGCGGCACCTGGAAGACGTACTGCGGCTGGCCGGCCGCGAAGCCGCCCTCGGCCTCCTGGCGGCGCCAGCCGAGGTCGTGGAGCTGGGCGACGACCCGGGCGCCGGTGCCGTCTCGGCTCTCGGGTGGCAGGTCGTCGAGGCGGCGGACGGCGTCGTCGGCGATGCCGGCCTTCACCTGCGCCGCGGTCCAGGTGCGGGTGACCACGGGCGGGCCCATGCGCACCCCGAACGCGCCCTGCTGCTTGAGGTGCGCGGTCATCGGCGCCAGCCACTCGTCGAGGGCGTCACTGGTCCAGTCGACGAGCGGACCCTCGGGGAGGTAGGCCAGGTAGCGCTTGACCTTGGGCAGCCGCCGGTAGAGCACCAGCCCGGCGCCGACCAGCTCGTCGCCGTCGTACCAGCCGAGCGACTCGCGCCGCCACTCGCTCTTCACCCGTCCCCAGGCCGGGGTCTGCAGGAAGCTCGCGGAGCGACGCGACGCCACGAACGCGAGGTGGTCGTCCTCGGAGATCGGGCGGACGGTCAGCACGCCCCCGAGGCTATAGCCGCTCCTTCAGCCAGTCGAAGTCGGCCGAGTGCTCCTCGGCTCCGCCGGGGGTCTCGACCACGACCGGCGCACCGGCGTCGCGGACGACCGCGGCCAGCAGGTCGGGGTCGATCCGGCCGGCGCCGAGGTTGGCGTGCCGGTCGGCGCCGGTGTCGAACTCGTCGCGACTGTCGTTGCAGTGCACCAGGTCGATCCGGCCGGTGATCTTGCGGACGTCCTCGACGATGGTCTCGAGGTCGTTGCCGCCCGCGTGGGCATGGCAGGTGTCGAGGCAGAAGCCGACGTCGTCGAAGCCCTCGGCCGCCGAGATCGCCTCCCACACCCGGCCGATCCGGTCGAGGTAGCGGGTCATCGCGTTGTCGCCGCCGGCGGTGTTCTCGATCAGCAGCGGCAGCTTGAGGTCGGTGGCCTCGACCGCCTTGCGCCAGTTGTCGAAGCCCTTCTCGGGATCGTCGTCCTTGTTGACGTGACCGCCGTGGACGATCAGTCCCTTGGCGCCGATCGACGCCGCCGCGTCGACGTGCTGCTGCAGCAGCTTGCGGCTCGGGATCCGGATCCGGTTGTTGGTCGTCGCGACGTTGATCAGGTAGGGCGCGTGCACGTAGAGGTCGATGCCGGCCTTCGCGGCGTCTGCCTTCAGCCCCTCCGGCCCGCCGGCGTAGGCCCACTCGGGGCCCTTGTATCCCTGGGGGTCACCGAGGAAGAACTGCACGTGCGCGGCCTTGCGGGCCGTCGCCTCGGCGATCGGGTCGGTCTGGTCGACGTGGGCTCCGAGGGCGATGCTCATGTCCTCACTGTAGGAGCCACCGCCGACGCCGTGGAGTCGGCGGTTGTCACCAGCCGACGGGGCCGAACCGGTCGAAGAACATGGCCCGTGCGCTCGCCGCCGTGCACGCCTCGACGATGGCGTCGGTGCCCTCGGTCACGGTCTGCCTGCCCGACCGGTCGTTGAGGTCGGTGGCGGTGTAGCCGGGGTCGACGGCGACGACCGTGAGCTCGGGCAGGGACTTGGCGTACATGGTCGTGACCATGTTCAGCGCGGCCTTGGACGACGGGTAGGCCAGCCCGTGCATGGTCGACTCGATCCGGTCCGGGTCCATGGTGACGGCGAAGGAGCCCATGCCGCTCGAGACCATGACCAGCCGGGGGTCCGGCGACTCGCGTAACAACGGCAGGAAGGTGTTGGTCACCCTCACCGGTCCCAGCAGGTTGACGCCGAAGACCTCGACGAAGTCGGCGGGGGTGGTGTCGACCGGCGCCACGAACCGGCCGCTGACCCCGGCGTTGTTGACGAGTACGTCGAGGCCGGTGCCCGAGGCCGCCACGACGTCGTACGCCGCCCGCACCGAGTCGTCGCTGGTCACGTCCAGCTCGACGACGTGGAGGTCGGCATCGGGCTGGTCGGCGCGGAGCTTGGCGGCGACCTCCTCACCGGCGGCGGTGTCGCGGGCGCCGAGCCACACGGTGAGGCCGAGGTGCGCCAGCCGGCGGGAGGCCTCGGCGCCGAGACCGCGGGTGGCTCCGGTGATCAGGACGGTGCGGGATGTCTGGGTGGTCATGGCTCCACCGTGCGGCGGGCGGCGCCGGCCAACCAGGACCGGTCGATCGTGGGACCGGCGGTCCCCCGCTATGCAAACGATTGCCTGCAAACGATTGAACTGCTAACTTGCTTCCGCCGACGGAGAAGGAGAGCCCGAGCATGGACACACAGCAGATGGTGGTGACCGAACCGGTCGAAGGCTCTCGGTTCCCCGTCGATCTCATGTTCGTGGAGATGGTCGACGGCGCCTACACGCCGATCGGCCTGCGCAAGCCGGAGGGCGACGGTCCCTTCCCGATCGTGCTCTTCGCGTCCGGCAACGGCGGTGGGGGCCTGGCCCTGCTGCGCGACCAGGTGCACAACCTCAGCTGGACCCACGACCAGTTCCTCGAAGCCGGCTACGCCACCGCGTGGATGCGCTACCGGGCCGAGGTCGACTACGTCTACGACCGGGTCGGTCCGCTGGTCGAGTCCGGCCGGCAGGGCCGCCAGCTCTTCAACCGGGGACCCCTGGAGTACGAGGACGCGATCGCGGTCGCCGAGTTCGTGAAGACGCTCCCCTTCATCGACGCCGAGCGGGTCGGCTACCTGGGCATGAGTCACGGTGGCGAGATGGCGCTCAAGATGGCGTCCGAGTACCACGGCTTCCGCGCCATGGTCGCGAGCGAGCCGGCGTCGCACGAGTTCCTGCGGCTCCGGCCCGACGAGACCGCCAAGGTGGACCCCGACACGGGTCTGCTCGACGTCGACCGGATGCTGATGCGGGAGCCGGAGAAGGTGCGGGCGCGCATCACCGAGGACGTGGCAGGCGAGCGGGTGAGCACCATCCGGACCCCGATCTTCGTCCAGGGTCGCAACAGCGACGAGCTGCAGGGGGTCTTCCGGGTCTCCTACGACCTGCTGCACGAAGCCGGCAAGCCCGCGGAGTGGAAGACCTACGAGCACGAGCTGCACGGCTTCGTGTATCCGATCCGCAAGGACGACGGCAGCTACGACCCGGACCCGGTGCAGCGCGAGGCCGTCGCTGACGTCCTCGACTTCTTCGGGCGGCACATGTAGCCGTCGGTGGGACCGACAGTCCTACCCGGGGTGTCCGGTCCCGAGCGATGCTGGCGTGGTGACCATCAACCGGCCCGAGCTCGCCGCCGTGCTGCGCCGGGCCCGTGAGCGGCTCCGGCCCGAGCACGTGGGGATGCCGGCGGGGCGCAACCGTCGTACGCCCGGTCTTCGCCGCGAGGAGGTGGCGATGCTGGCGGGCATCAGCGTCGACTACGTCGTCCGCCTCGAGCAGGGCCGTGGGCCGGTGCCGTCCGCCCAGGTGCTGGGCTCGCTCACCCGCGCGCTGCGGCTCGACGACGACGCCCGCGACGAGGTCTTCCACCTCGCCGGCAGCACGCCTCCGGGACCGGGCCGGGTGCAGATGCACGTGCGGCCGAGCGTGCTCCGGGTGATCGACCGGGTCGCCGACCTGCCGGCGCTGGTGCTGAGCGCGAAGGGCGACGTGCTCGCGTGGAACGCGATGTCCTCGGCGCTGCACGGCGACTGGTCGGCGCTGCCACCGCAGCGGCGCAACCTGAACCGGCTGCTGTTCCTGCCCGACCCCGCCGACCCCCCGCGCACCCCGGTCGGAGCGGCTGCTCCGGAGGACCGGAAGGCAACGGCCGCACACATCGTGTCCGGGCTTCGGGCCGCGGCCGCGCGCTACCCCGACGACCCCGACCTGGCGGTGTTGCTGCGCGACCTGCGCACCGGATCTGCCGAGTTCGCGGAGCTGTGGGAGACCGAGCAGGCGGGCACCTGGCGCAGCCACCGCAAGCGGGTCGACCACCCGACGCTCGGGCCGCTGGTCCTCGACTGCGACACGCTGCACGTGCCGGACGCCGACCAGGCCGTGATCGTCTACTCCGCCGAGCCCGGCACCCACGAGGCCGAGGCGCTGGCGCTGCTGCGAGTCCTCGGCACCCAGTCGATGGAACCCAGCGAGCCCTAGCCACGTCCAGTCCGGGGCGTGGGATTCACCCGAATGGTCACCGGACACCCGTCCGCGTCTCTACGATCCCCGCAGACCACAGCGCTGGGGGTAACAGGCATGAGCACGATCAGGATCGAGATCGGCGGACAGACGTCGACGTTCGAGGAGCAGCGCCCGCTGCGCGTGGGCCGCGAGCCCGGCTCGGAGGTCATGGTCGACGCGCCCACGGTCTCCCGCAACCACGCGGAGTTCCGGCCGGCCGGTGACAGCTGGGAGATCGTCGACATGGGCAGCACCCACGGCACCTGGGTCAACGGGCAGAAGGTCGACCGGATGGCGCTGGCCGCCGGCACCACGATCGTGCGGTTCGGACTGACCGAGGGCGGGGCCTCGGCGCAGGTCACCCTCGAGGGCGCGGCGCCCGCGGCGCCGCCGGACCGTCCGGGGGCGAGCGCCACCGCCGCCGTACCCCCCGCAGCGATGGCCGCGACCGTGCTGCCCTCGACGCCGGGCGCGCCCGGCATCCCCGGCGGCGGCCCCGGCCTGCTGGTCCGCACCAACCGCGACGACCTGCGCTTCGGCACCCACGCTCCCGTCCGGATCGGTCGCGAGCCGGGTCTCGAGGTCGTCGTCGACGACTCCGGCGTCTCCCGCCAGCACGCGCTGGTGGAGCCGCGGCCCGACGGCTGGTGGTTCATCGACCGGTCCAACAGCGGGTCGTACGTCGAGGGCGAGAGGGTCACCCAGCTGAAGCTGGAGGAGCCGACCACCGTGCTGCTCGGCCACCCGACGGCCGGCTACGAGCTCGAGCTCGTCCCGGTCCTGTCCGCGAGCGCCGCGTCGGCAGCCATCGCCGGCAGGAAGCGGCGCCGGACGCTGGCGATCGTCGGCGCGGCGATGCTGGCGGTCGTGGTCGTCCTGGCGGCCGTGCTGGTGCCGATGCTGCTGGACGACGATGACGACTCCGGCGGTGGCGGCGGTGGGGGCGACAACACGCTGACCGCGGCCGAGCTCGACCGCGCCAAGCAGGCCAGCGTGCTGATCCTCTCCCTCGACGAGGCCGGCCAGGTGCTGGGCAACGGGTCGGGGTCGATCATCAGCGAGGACGGCCTGATCCTGACGAACGCGCACGTCGCCAAGCCCAG
>DASTDJ010000208.1:0-4474 GCA_035710425.1 Nocardioides sp. | reverse complement strand
GATCAGCACCCGCTGCTGCTGCCCGCCGGACAGCTGGGACACGCGGTCGGCATGCCGGGCGGAGAGGCCCACGACCTCGAGCGCGTCGCGGATCGCCTCCCGGTCGGCGCGGGACAGGGGCCGCAGCAGACGCCGACGGCTCAGGCGTCCGGAGGCGACGACCTCCCACACCGAGGCGGGCACGCCGGAGGCGGCGGTGTTGCGCTGCGGGACGAAGCCGACGCGGTGCCACTCGTGGAACCGGGCGAGGGGAGTGCCGAACAGCTCCGCGCTGCCGCCGGTGAGCGGCCACAGCCCGGTCAGCGCCCGCACCAGGGTCGACTTGCCGGACCCGTTGGCCCCCATCAGGGCGACGAACTGGCCGTCCTGCACCTGCAGGTCGATCCCGCGCAGCACCGGACGACCGCCGATCGCGACGGTCAGGCCCCGGGCGTCGATCACCGACATCCGTTGGCCTTCTCCAGCGCCCCGAGGTTCCGCTCCATCAGGGAAAGGTAGTCCTCGTCGGCCGTGTCGTCGGTGAGTCCCTCGATCGGGTCGAGGATCTCGGTGGTGACGCCGGCGTCGTCGGCAAGGGTCTGGCTGAGCCTCGGCGGGGCGAGCGTCTCGGAGAAGACGGTGGTGATGCCGTCGTGGTCGATCAGCTCGTGGAGCTCTGCGAGGTCGGACGGCGTGGGCTCGGCCTCGGGGGAGAGCCCGGCGATCGGTGCGATGTGGACGCCGTAGCGACTGAGGTAGCCGAACGCGTCGTGCGACACCACCACCGTGTCACGTTCGCAGTCCGCCAGTCCCGCGCTGTACGCGGCGTCGAGCGCCTCCAGGTCGCCCCGCAGGTCCGCGGCGTTGTCGGCGTAGTCGGCGGCGTGGTCGGGGTCGACGTCGGCGAGCGAGTCGGCGACGGCGTCGGCGACGTCGGCCATCCGCATCGGGTCCTGCCAGAAGTGCGGGTCGAGGCCCTCGTGGCTGTGCCCGTGCTCTTCCTCTTCCTCGTGGTCGTGCTCGCTCTCGAACGTGACCAGGTCGGCCGGCCCGCTCACGTCGAGAGTGTCGCCGGCGGCGTTCTGGTCGATCGCGTCGTCGACGGCGGGCTGGAAGTCCTTCTCGTAGACGACCAGGTCGGCCGACGCGATCAGCGCCGTCTCCTTGATCGTCAGCTCCACGTCGTGCGGCTCCTTGCCCGGCTCGGTCAGCACGTCGACGCCGACGTCGGGCACGCCCTCGGTCACGCGCTCCGTGACGTACTCGAGCGGGTAGAAGGCGGTCGCCACCTGCACGCCTGGCTGGTCCTCCGCCAGTGCGCTGCAGCCGGCGACGGTCAGGGTGAGGGGGAGCACGAGCAGGATCACCGAGC
This sequence comes from Nocardioides sp., assembly GCA_035710425.1. GTDB lineage: Bacteria > Actinomycetota > Actinomycetes > Propionibacteriales > Nocardioidaceae > Nocardioides. The sequence continues at coordinate 3,123 of DASTDJ010000208.1, read as the reverse complement.
GCATGAGAATCATTCTCAGCCTGTTGAGAATGATTGTCAAACCGGTAACCAGCAGACTGTGCTCATGAGTGGCCGCCATTCGCATCGCGCCGACAGCCAGGACCACGACGGCTTCGAGGTACGACGGGGCCCACGCATGGTGCTGCTCGGCGTACTCGCGGCCGCGCTGGTGGCGACGATCGTCGGCGCGGTGCTCGTGTGGCCGGACCGCGACCGGGCCGAGGAGCTGAACGACGAGGTGACGTTCCTCGCCGACGGGGTGAGCTTCGTCCGCGGCGTGGTGGACGAGGTGCAGCCCGCCTGCCCGTCGTTGAACGAGCAGAGTGAGAGCTGCGGCCAGGTCCGGGCCACGGTCGGCGACGGGGACGACGCCGAGGAGGTCACCGTGCCGATCCCGCCCGAGGTGAGTGACGCCGGCCTGGGGCCGGGCGACAAGCTCCGGATGCTGCGCATCCCCGGCGCGGAGGGCGAGCCGGTGCGCTACTCGTTCTTCGGGGTCGAGCGGTCGAGCCCCCTGCTCCTGCTCACTCTCGTGTTCGTGGTGGTCGTGGTCGCGGTCGCCCGATGGCGTGGTGTGCGCGCGTTGCTCGGACTCGCGTTCGCCGGGGTGGCGGTGCTGTGGTTCATGCTGCCGGCGCTGGTCTCGGGCGAGTCCGGCCTGTGGGTGGGGGTGGTGGGGTCCGCCGCGATCGTGTTCGTCGTCCTCTACACGACCCACGGCTTCTCCATCCGGACGAGTGCGGCCGTGGCCGGCACCCTCGCCGGCATCGGCATGACCGCCGTCATCGGGCTGGTGTCGGTCTCCACGACCCACCTGAGCGGCGTCGCCGAGGAGGGTGGCATCCTGAAGTCGACGGTCGGCGAACTGGACTTCCAGGGGTTGCTGACCTGCGCCGTGATCGTGGCCGGGCTCGGCGTGCTCAACGACGTCACCATCACCCAGGCCTCGGCGGTGTGGGAGCTGCGAGGTGCCGGGCCGGAGCTCACCCGGCGGCAGCTCTTCACCGCCGCCACCCAGATCGGGCGCGACCACATCGCCTCGACGATCTACACGATCGTCTTCGCCTACACCGGCACGGCGCTCGCCGTACTCATGCTGATCCAGCTCTACGGGCTGCCGCTCACCGAGCTGCTCGCCACCGAGGAGATCGGCCAGGAGGTCGTGCGCACCCTCGCGAGCGCCATCGCCCTGGTGCTGGCCGTGCCGGTGACCACCGGCATCGCTGCGCTGACGGTCCCCGGCGCCCGCCGGGTGGAGACTGGCTAGTGTCATAGGGGTGCTGGTCGTGAACAGGTTCCGGGTCCCGGAGAGCGAAGGTGAGCGCTTCCGGGCCGAGGTCGCCGAGGCGCACGCTGCGCTGTCGGAGCAGGCCGGCTACCTGCACGGGAGCATCGGACGCAACGTCGACGACCCGACGCTCTGGGCGATGGTGACGACCTGGGAGAACGTCGGCGCCTACCGCCGCGCGCTGTCGTCGTACGACGTGAAGCTCCGGGCGGTCGCGCTGCTCGGTGGCGCGATCGAGGAGCCGAGCGCGTTCGAGGTCGTCGAACCCGACACCGTGCTGAACGTGGGCGGAGCGCGCTCGTTAGGCTGACGTCTTCGCCCAGACCGGCAGCCAGCCGGCCGTGATCAGCAGGAGCTCTCCCGTGGCCAAGCCGCCCCCGTCCGTCGTCGACAACGTCGTCTCCCTCGCCAAGCGCAGGGGCTTCGTCTACCCCTGCGGGGAGATCTACGGCGGCACCCGTTCGGCCTGGGACTACGGCCCGCTGGGCGTGGAGCTCAAGGAGAACATCAAGCGCCAGTGGTGGAAGTCCATGGTGCAGATGCGCGACGACATGGTCGGCCTCGACTCCTCGATCATCCTGCCGCGCCAGACCTGGGAGGCCAGCGGCCACGTCGCCACGTTCATGGACCCGCTGACCGAGTGCCAGTCCTGTCACAAGCGGTTCCGTGCCGACCACCTCCAGGAGGAGTACGCCGAGAAGAAGGGCATCGACGACCCCGACTCGGTGGACCTCGCGACTCTCGCCTGCCCCAACTGCGGCACCCGCGGCGCCTGGACCGAACCCCGGCAGTTCTCGGGTCTCCTCAAGACCTACCTCGGCGTGGTCGAGGACGAGTCCGGCCTCCACTACCTCCGCCCGGAGACCGCGCAGGGCATCTTCCTCAACTTCGCCAACGTGGTGACCAGCAGCCGGATGAAGCCGCCGTTCGGCATCGCACAGATCGGCAAGTCGTTCCGCAACGAGATCACGCCGGGCAACTTCATCTTCCGCACCCGTGAGTTCGAGCAGATGGAGATGGAGTTCTTCGTCAAGCCGGGCGAGGACGAGGAGTGGCACCAGTACTGGATCGACGAGCGCACCCGCTGGTACGTCGAGCTCGGCATCGCCAAGGACAACCTGCGCCACTTCGAGCACCCCAAGGAGAAGCTCTCCCACTACTCCAAGCGCACCGTCGACATCGAGTACCGCTTCGGCTTCACCGGCTCGGAGTGGGGCGAGCTCGAGGGCATCGCCAACCGCACCGACTTCGACCTGTCCACGCACGCGGAGCACTCCGGCCAGGACCTCACCTACTTCGACCAGGCGGCCGGCGAGCGCTACACGCCGTACGTCATCGAGCCGGCCGCCGGCGTGAACCGCTCGATGATGGCCTTCCTCGTCGACGCGTACACCGAGGACGAGGCCCCGAACACGAAGGGCGGCGTCGACAAGCGCGTGGTGCTCAGCCTGGATCCGCGGCTCGCACCCGCCAAGGCCGCGGTGCTCCCGCTCTCGCGCAACGAGCAGCTGTCGCCGGCCGCTCGCGACCTGGCCGCCGAGCTGCGCGGCTACTGGAACGTGGAGTTCGACGACGCCGGAGCCATCGGCCGGCGGTACCGCCGCCAGGACGAGATCGGCACCCCGTTCTGCATCACGCTCGACTTCGAGAGCATTGACGACGGCGCGGCCACCGTGCGGGACCGCGATTCGATGCGCCAGGAGCGGATCGCGCTCACGCAGGTGCGCGAGTGGCTCGCGGCGCGCCTGCCCGGGTGCTGAACCGGCGGTGGGCGAGAATCGCCCCGTGAGGACAGGCCGAACGCGTCTCGCAGCGATGGGCATCGCCGCAGCGTT
>DASTDJ010000207.1:0-17333 GCA_035710425.1 Nocardioides sp. | reverse complement strand
GTCGTCCGCGGCGTACGGCCGGCAGTCGAGGCGCGCCGCGACCTCGCTCACGCTGCGCTCGACGATGCCCTCCGCGGCCATCCGGTCGACGAGACCCGGCAGGGCCTGCTCGGCCGCGGCCAGCGGGACCGGCCGCTGCAGCAGGAACAACCGGACGAGGGTCTCGAGCGGCGACCCTCCCGTCGTACGACGGAGGGCCGGCGTGGTCTCGTTGCGACCGAGCGCCTCGTGCGCCCGTGGCCCGAGCAGGTCGGCGACCGCCGCGTAGGTGAAGCCGGACGCGACCAGCGCCTCGCGGAGCCGGGCGGGAAGGGCGCTGCTCACCGGGCGAGCCTAGTCGCGGCCCCCGCGGTCTGGACCACTGAGCAAAGGATCCCGGGTACGCCGAGGTCGAGCCCGCCCCCGCCCCTAGCCTCGCAAGAACCGTGCGGTTGAGGGACCGCGCGTCATGGGAGGGAAACCGTGAAGAAGCGTTCACTGACGTGCGCCTTCAGCGCTGCCGTCGCCACCGTACTGATCAGCTCGGGACTACTGGTGGGCGCAGCCGCGTCCGCCGACGCCGAGCCCGCACCACCGGAGGACAAGGACATCGTCGGCTGCCTGCTGGGGCTGAAGCTGGCCGAGTGCCTGACCGAGGAGTCCGACCTGCTCGGGACCGGGGTGGTCGGCGAGCCGCTCACCCTGGTCGAGCCCGTCTTCGGACTGCTGGGAGACGACCTGCTCGGCCTTCTCGACACCGACATCTCCTGGCTCTGCAACGGCAACCCGATCCCAGGCACCCAGGGCCTGACCGAGTTCGTGCCGACCGAGGCTCTCGAGGGCTGCCAGGTCGCGGTCGAGACGGTGACCACGCTCCTCGGCTTCGTGCCGCTGACCCTGGTGACCGACCTGATCGGCATCACCGGCGACGGCGAGGAGCCAGAGCTGCCGGGCAGCCTGCTCGAGGTGCTCACCGCGAACCCGATCCTGTCCGGGACGGGCAACATCGGTGATCCGCTCACGGTGACCAAGCCGGTCTTCGGACTGCTCGACCCGGCGCTGCAGCTGCTGCTGCAGACCGACGTGACCTGGCTGTGCGACGGCGTGGCGATTCCGGACGCCGAGGGTCTGGCGTTCGTCCCGACCGCGGCCCAGGCCGGCTGCGAGATCACCGCCGAGGTGGTGACCACGCTGCTGGCGCTGACACTCGACCTGCTCACCAACGTCATCGACGTCGACGAGGAGGCGCCCGAGACACTGGTCGCTCAGGTGCTGCCCACGATCAGCGGCGCCAAGAAGGTCGGCGGGATCCTCAGCATCGACCCCGGCACCTGGCTGGGCGGATCCGACCTGGTCACGCCGCTCTTCGAGTACCAGTGGTACAACGCCGCGGGTGCGATCCCGGGCGCCACGGCCCGCGAGTACGTCCCGAGGTTGGCCGATGCCGGCAAGCCGCTCGCGGCGACGGTGACGGCCAAGCTCACCGGCTTCCTCCAGGGGCTGGGGATCACCAACAAGGTGAAGGTCGGCAAGGTCGGCAGCAAGACCAAGCTGCGCAAGCTGGACGGCCGGGTCGTCCTCTTCAAGGTCTCGCCGGGTGCCGCGCACCCGACGGGCAAGGTCAGGCTGATGAAGGGCGGCAAGCTGCTGAAGGCCTACAAGCTCAGGCTCGCCGACAACGGCAGGCGCACCGTGCGGCTCCCGAAGCTCGGCAAGGGCGTCCACCAGGTCCGCGCGGTCTACCTGGGCAACAAGGCCCTGAAGCGCTCGGCGTCCAAGACGGTCCGCGTCGTACTCCGCTGAACGACCCCGAAAAAACCGCTGACCCGTCACTCACTCAGTGACGGGTCAGCGGTTCCTACGGTGCTACGGGGTCGACGAGTCGACCGGTTCCGTCGGCGTCGGGTCCGAGGCCTCGGGAGCGGGCGCCGGCGGCGGGGCGGGAGTGCCCGCGTCGTCGCCGCCGATGACCACCGACCGCTGCTTCGAGATGTAGACGGCGCCGGCGATGATCAGTGCGGCCACCACCGCGATCAGGATCCGGACCACGTCGTTCTCGTCCTCGCCGTACGACAGCGCGACGATCGCGGAGACGATCAGGAGCGAGACCAGGTTCATCACCTTGAGCAACGGGTTGATCGCCGGCCCGGCGGTGTCCTTGAACGGGTCACCGACCGTGTCACCGATGATCGTCGCCTCGTGCGCCGGCGAGCCCTTGCCGCCGTGGTTGCCGTCCTCGACCAGCTTCTTGGCGTTGTCCCAGGCACCACCCGAGTTGGCCAGGAAGACCGCCATCAGCGTGCCCGTGGCGATCGCACCGGCCAGGAACCCGGCAAGCGGACCGACACCGAGGCCGAAGCCGACGGCGACCGGAGCCAGGATCGCGAGGATGCCGGGCGTCGCCAGCTCGCGGAGCGAGTCCTTGGTGACGATGTCGACGACCTTGCCGTACTCCGGACGGCCGGTGCCCTCCATGATCCCGGGGATCTCGCGGAACTGGCGGCGCACCTCGAAGACGACGGCGCCGGCCGCCCGGCCGACAGCATTGATCGCGAGGCCGGAGAAGAGGAACACCACGCCGGCGCCCAGCAGGGCCCCGACCAGCAGCTTGGCGTCGAACACCAGGAACCCGCCGAACACGTCGGCCGCGTCACTGGCGCTGGCACCGGACTCGCCGAGCTTCTCGAACGCCGAGGTGACGTACGACGCGAACAGCGCACTCGCGGCGAGCACCGCGGTCGCGATCGCGATGCCCTTGGTGATCGCCTTGGTCGTGTTGCCGACCGCGTCGAGCTCGGTGAGGATCTGGGCGCCCTCGGGGCTGACGTCGCCGGACATCTCCGCGATGCCCTGGGCGTTGTCGGAGACCGGGCCGAAGGTGTCCATCGCCACGATCACGCCGACCGTGGTGAGCAGGCCGCAGCCCGCCAGGGCAACGGCGAACAGGGCGTAGACACCGCCCGCACCGGCGAGCAGCGCCGCGCCGAAGACGGCCGCGCCGATCACGATCGCCGTGTAGACGGCGGACTCGAAGCCGACGGCGAGACCGGACAGGATGACGGTCGCCGGACCGGTCAGCGAGGTCTTGCCGACGTCCTTGACCGGCTTGTGCTCGGTGCCGGTGAAGTAGCCCGTCAGCGCCAGGATGGCGCAGGCGAGCACGATGCCGATGACCACGGCGCCCGCCGCGAAGGCCGCCGGTCCGAGATCGGGCACCGAGCTGGCGAGCACGTCGCCGATGCCGCCGCCCGCGTTCTCGAGGTCGCTCCACTCCGAGGGGAGGTAGACGAACGCCAGGATGACGCTGGCGACCGCGCCGATCGCCGCGGAGATGTAGAACGCCCGGTTGATCGTGGTCAGGCCGCTCTCGCCGGCGCGAGGCCTGGTGAGGTAGACACCGGCGACCGCGGACAACGCGCCGATGGCCGGGACCAGCAGCGGGAAGACCAGGCCGGCGTCGCCGAAGGCCTGCGAGCCGAGGATCAGCGCGGCGACCAGGGTCACGGCGTACGACTCGAACAGGTCGGCGGCCATACCGGCGCAGTCGCCGACGTTGTCGCCGACGTTGTCGGCGATGGTCGCGGCGTTGCGCGGGTCGTCCTCGGGGATGTTCTGCTCGACCTTGCCCACCAGGTCGGCGCCGACGTCGGCAGCCTTGGTGAAGATGCCGCCGCCGACCCGCATGAACATCGCGAGCAGCGCGGCACCGAAGCCGAAGCCCTCGAGCACGTCGGGCGCGTGGTCCTGGAAGAGGAGCACCACGACGCTGGCGCCGAGCAGGCCGAGCCCGACGGTCAGCATGCCGACGGTGGCACCGGTGCGGAAGCCGATGTTCATGGCCGGGTCGCGGCCCTGCTCGTTGGCGGCGGCCGCCACGCGGAGGTTGGCGCGTACGGCGAGGCCCATGCCCAGGTAGCCCACGGCGGCCGAGAAGCCGGCACCGGCGAGGAAGAACAGGGAGCGGCCGATGCGCACCCAGGCGTCGTCGGCCGGCAGTGCCAGGAGGGCCACGAAGGCGATCGCCGCGAAGACGGCGAGGGTGCGGAACTGGCGGGTGAGATAGGCGTTGGCGCCCTCCTGTACCGCCTGGGCGATGTTCTTCATGTTGTCGGTGCCTTCACCGGCAGCAAGGACCTCCTGGCGGAACATCAGACCCATCGCGAGCGCGCCCAGCGCGATCAGTGCGACGACGATGACCAGGACGAGGTTGCCGCCGGAGACTTCCACGACAGCGGGATAAATCCCGGTCATGTGCTTCCTCCTGCGAGTTCAAGGGAGAAGCCGGCCTACGTCGTGGGCACGGCTCAGGTCATGGAACGCGCGCAGTCTACGCACGGCGTGACGTGCGTGACACAGGAGGTGTGAGCCGGGTCACGTGGGGCGACCGAGGCCGCCTGCCCGATCAGGCGAAAGCGGCGTCGGTGGACTCGTGGATGACGAAGACCTTTGCCAGTCCGGTGATCCGGAAGATCTTCAGCAGCCGGTCCTGGTTGCAGACCAGCTCGAGCGAACCGTCGTGGGCGCGGACCTTCTTCAGGCCGCCGACCAGCACGCCGAGGCCGGTGGAGTCGAGGAACTCGACACCCGCCATGTCGATGACCAGGTTGTAGGTGCCGCCCCCCACCAGCTCGGTGATCTTGTCGCGCAGCTTGGGAGCGGTGTAGACGTCGATCTCGCCGCCGACCGAGACGATGGTGCGCCCATCGACATCGCGCGTCTCAAGAGTCAGGTCCACGTGCTCTCTCCTGGAAAGACTTGTTGGCGGGGCCCACGTCGCCGGAAGACACACACGTCACCCGACACCCCGGCCGGGAATATGTAACCACGCCGCCCCACACAGTGCACAAGAAGTAAAGACGTGAACCATCTCCGTTCGGTTCAACGTCGGTGGCGGTTGCCACAATGAGGAGCGTGACGCAGGTGGCTCAGCAGCCAGGATCCCGGGTCGCCGGCGCGGTGCGTCGGCTGGCCTCGGTGCCCGGGCGCGAGGACCGCCTGACCCATCTCGAGGTCCTGCCCCGGCGGCCCGCGCGCTATGCAGAGTGGCCCGACTGGTCCTCGCCACACGTCGTTGCGGCGCTGGCCCGGCGCGGCGTGACCCGGCCCTGGTGGCACCAGGCAGCGGCCGCCGACGCCGCCCACTCCGGCACCCATGTCGTGGTCGCCACCGGCACCGCGTCGGGCAAGTCGCTGGCCTACCAGCTCCCGGCGCTCACCGCGATCGAGGCCGGCCGCGGCCCGCGCGGGCAACGCGGCGCCACCGTTCTCTACGTCGCGCCCACCAAGGCGCTCGCGCAGGACCAGCTCGCTTCACTGGTCGGTCTCGGCGTCGACCTGCGTGCCGGCACCTACGACGGCGACAGTCCGCTCGACCAGCGCGACTGGGTCCGCGACCACGCCGACTACGTGCTCACCAACCCCGACATGCTGCACCGCTCGATCCTGCCCGGCCACGTGCGCTGGGCGATGTTCCTGCGCACGCTGCGCTACGTCGTCATCGACGAGTGCCACCACTACCGCGGTGTCTTCGGCGCGCACGTCTCACACGTGCTCCGCCGGCTGCGCCGGATCTGCGCTGCCTACGGCGCCCACCCGACCTTCGTGCTCGCCTCGGCGACCGTCGCGGAGCCCGAGGTCGCGGCCGCGCGGCTGACCGGCCTCGAGGTGCTGCCGGTGACCGGCGACGGCGCGCCCCGCGGCGAGGTGTCGCTTGCGCTGTGGGAGCCGCCGCTCACGTCGTACGTCGGAGAGAACGGCGCGCCGGTGCGCCGGGCCGCCTCGTCGGAGACCGCCGACCTGCTGGCCGATCTCGTCGCCGAGGGCGTGCACACGCTGGCGTTCGTGCGCTCGCGACGCGGGGTCGAGCAGGTCGCTCTCAGCGCGGCGGCCGCACTCGCCGAGGTCGACCCGTCGCTGCCCGACCGGGTCGCGGCCTACCGCGGCGGCTACCTCCCCGAGGAGCGTCGCGAGCTCGAGCAGGCGCTGCGCCGCGGCGAACTGCTCGGACTGGCCGCCACCAACGCCCTCGAGCTCGGCATCGACGTGTCCGGGCTCGACGCGGTGCTGATGGCGGGGTTCCCCGGCACCCGCGCCGCCATGTGGCAACAGCTCGGCCGGGCCGGCCGTGGGGCGCAGGACGCCGCCGGTGTCCTGATCGCCCGCGACGACCCGCTCGACACCTATCTCGTGCACCATCCCGAGGCTCTGCTCGGGCGCCCGGTCGAGGCCACCGTGTTCGACCCGGGCAACCCCTACGTCCTCGGCCCCCACCTCTGCGCGGCCGCCCAGGAGCGGCCGCTGACCGCCGCCGAGCTCGACCTCTTCGGTCCCGACGCCCGCTCGGTGGTCGACTCGCTCACCGAGGCGGGGCTGCTGCGCCGCCGCCCCTCGGGGTGGTACTGGACCGACCGGCGCCGCGCCGCCGACCTCGCCGACATCCGCTCCACCGGGGGCACCCAGGTCCAGCTCGTCGAGTCCCAGACCGGCCGGGTGGTCGGCACGGTCGATGGCGGCCGTGCCCACAGCAGCGCACACCGCGGCGCGGTCTACGTGCACCGCGGCGAGACCTACCTGGTCGAGTCGCTCGACCTCGACGACCACGTGGCCGTGATCGCCCGGGCCGACCCCGACTACAGCACGTCGGCGCGCGAGATCACCGACATCAGCGTCGTCCAGGAGCGCACCCACCGGATGTGGGGCGAGTGCCGGCTCTCGTGCGGCGAGGTCGATGTCTCCCACCAGGTGGTCTCCTACCTCAAGCGCCGCCAGCCCAGCGGCGAGGTGATCGGTGAGGAGCCCCTCGACCTCCCGGTCCGCACCCTGCGCACCACCGCGGTCTGGTGGACGGTGCCGGACGACGCGCTGACCGAGGCCGGGCTGAGCCCGGACGTGCTCCCCGGCGCGGCCCACGCCGCCGAGCACTGCGCGATCGGCCTGCTACCGCTCTTCGCCACCTGCGACCGCTGGGACATCGGCGGGGTCTCCACCGCCCGGCACGCCGACACCGGCCGGCTCACCGTCTTCGTCCACGACGGCCACCCCGGTGGCGCCGGCTTCGCCGAGCGCGGCTACCGGGCCGCCCTCGAGTGGCTGACCGCGACCCGCGAGGCGATCCGGTCCTGCGAGTGCGCCGAGGGCTGCCCCTCGTGCATCCAGTCCCCCAAGTGCGGCAACCAGAACCACCCCCTCGACAAGGACGCCGCCACTCTGCTGCTCGACGTGTTGCTCGGCGCCGCCAGGCCGCACGAGGAGTAGCCTGCGGGCCATGTTGATCCTGGGCCTGCTCCTCGTGGCGGCCGGCGCCGCCGTGATCATCGCGGCGGTGTTCACCGCCGAGGTGACCGGAGGCAACATCGAGATCATCGGCATCGAGGTCGGTGCAGTCGCGCTGTTCGTGCTGGGCGTCGCCTCGGCGATCGCGATCCTGTGGGGCTTCTCGATCGGCAAGTTCGGCGCCCGTCGGTCGTTGCGGCAGCGCAAGGAGAACCAGCGGCTCGAGGAGCTCTCCGAGAAGCTGGACCGGGTCGAGGCCGAGCGTCGCAAGGACCCCGACGAGGACAAGCACGAGCACCTCTGACCGCCACTCCGGCGGTCTAGGCGACTGGCCCTGCCCGCGCGTCGGCGGTGAGGTCGGCGGTCTGCCCGAGCCAGTGCGGCCCGGCCACCTCTGCGGTGACGCGCACGTCGCGTCCGTCCGGTGCGCAGCTCACCACAGCCGCCCCGTTGGCGGCGGCGACCGAGGCCGCGGCGGCGCACGGATCCTCGCCACGGGCGAGGGCCGATGCCCCGGCCAGGGCGGCGAGGTCGGCGGCGGACTGTGCGGCGCGATGGGCGCGCACGATCGCCCCGACCACGCCCAGGGCCGCCCCCACGAGCAGGAGCAGGCCGAGGAACGCGAGCACCAGGACGGTGGCCGCCCCGCGCTCGTCGCGCCGGGTGGTCACTCCGACTCCTCGTCGGCGGCGACCGCCTCGGCCCGCACGGTCACGGCGGGCAGGAACCCGAAGAGTCCGCCCGGCCCGTCGACCGTGGCGCTGCTGGTCGCCACGACTTGGCCGCCGCCGCGGCTCACCGACACCTCGGCGCCGTCGGGCGCCACCCGGCGGCCCCTGTCGACCGCCGCACCGACGTCGTCGCCGCGGGCCACGGCGCGCGCCGTCTCGCGGGCGGCGTCGACGGTGCGGATCTGGGCGGCACCCACCGAGAGCAGCCAGACCAGGCCGACCGTGACCGCGAGCAGCAGCGGCAGGCCCATCGCCAGCTCGGCGGTGACCGCGCCGCGGTCCGACGCTCGGCGTCTCATCCGATGCCGAGCAGGCCGAGCACGTGGTCGAACAGCGTCTTCAACAGCTGGTCGCCGAAGCCGCCGGTGAGCAGCTTGTAGAGCAGGCCGGCCAGTCCGGCGCCGGCGGCCGTGCCGACGGCGTACTCCGCGGTGGTGATGCCACGGTCGTCGCGGGTGATCTGCAAGGGAAACCTCCTCGTCTGGGGCCGCCGGTTGCGGCCCGCCGCTCCGACTCTCCGGCCGCCGCCCGCCGCGCGCGAACCCGGCGGTCCGGGGCTGTGGAAAGGGGTGTCACAGCGGCGCCGGTGGACGGTTTCTGGTCCGCTGATCAGGTGAACGAGAGCTCGGCGAGCAGCCCCGCCACCAACGGGACGATGCCGATCAGCACGAACGCGGGCAGCAGGCACAGCCCCAGCGGCACCGCAGCCTTCACACCCACCGCCCGCGCCCGGTCCTCCACCTCGGCCCGCGCTCGGCTCGCGAGGTCGTCGGCCAGCCGCTCGACGGCCGCGACCACGGGGGTGCCACTCGCGTGCGCCCGGGCCAGGCTCCGGCCCAGCGCGCCCAGCTCGGGGTCGTGGGTGAGGGTCGCCCAGACCTGAGCAGGATCGGCACCGAGAGCGAGGCAGGCGGCCAGCGGCTCCAGCCGAGCAGCCGCCGGGCCGGGCAGCGCCTGGCACACCAGCGCCACCGCCGCGCCGGGCGCCGCTCCGCCGGACAGTGCGGACCCGAGCAGGGTGACCACGTGCGGCAGGTCGCGACGTACCGACTCCCTTCGCCGTCGCTCCTCGGGCGGCTCGGCTCGGCCGATGGACACCCAGGTCGCGACCCCGGCGGCCGCGGCAGCGACCAGCCCAGTAGCACCGCCGACGAACACCGAGGCACCCACGCCGGCGAGGGCCGACCAGAGCAGCCGGTGGCGCATCAGCCAGCCCGGCCTGGTCGAAGAGGATGCCGGCACCACCGGCTCGGGCAGCCGGAGGCGAGGCGGGACGAGCAGGGCGACCGCCGTGGCTGCGGCGACCGCGGGGAGCCCCACCGCGAGCGCGCTCATCGCGCCCGATCGACGTCGCGGGCGATGGCCTCGATCCACCAGAGACCGGCGAGCCCGAAGGCCAGACCGGCTGCCAGGCAGCCGAGACCCACCGGCTCGCCGAGCAGGAAGCCCCATGGGTCGCCCCCGGCGCCCGAGCCCATCAGCAGCGCAAGGACCGGCAACCCCGCGACCAGCCGGGCGGTGGCCCGGGCCGAGGCCAGCTCGCCGTCGACGATCCGCCGGGTCACCTGCGCGCCGCGGAGATCCCGCGCCACCCGCTCGACCGCGTCGCCGAGCCCCTGGCCGGTCCGGTGCGCGACCTGCCAGGCCGCGGCGAGGATGCGCAGGTCGCCGGACCCTGGGAGCGTCGCCGCGGACCGGAACGCAGCAGGGACGTCGGCGCCCACCCGGAACGCCTCGGCCACGCCGCCCAGGTGCGGCCAGTCGGCGGCTGCGCGCTCGAGCGCCGGCCCGGGCGCTCGGCCGGTGCCGAGCTCCGCAGCCAGCAGCTCGCATCCCTCGAGCACCCGCGCCGCGTTGACCCGCGCCTCGCGACCACGCACCCGTTGCCGCACCAGCCGCACCACGACCCAGGCGGTCGCGGCGGCGACGGCGACCAGGAAGAGCCACCGGGCCGATCCACCCGCCATCGCCACGACGACGACACCGCCCAGAGCGGGCCCGGCCAGCCAGCGGGGCGGCCCGGCGAACGATCCGGCCGGCAGTCGGGGTGGCGCCGGCATCGCCGTCAGCACCGCCGCGACGGCGCAAGCCACGGCGAACGCCGTCACCCTGTGTCCCGGTCGTCGAGCATCCGGGCCAGGGCCCTCGCCGCGGGCCCGGGTCGTACGACGCCGGCGGCGTCGACCGCCACCGCGCAGGCCATGGTCACGAGACCCGTCTCGTTCCGCTCCGGGACGGCCACCTGCGCCAGCCGGCGCCGCCCGTCGGGCCCGCGCGCCAGGTGCAGGACCACGTGGACCGCCGACGCGAACTGGCTGTGCGCCGCCGCCCGATCGAGGCCCGCCGCGAGGGCGAGCGCCTCGACCCGGGCCGGCACGTCGAGCGCCGAGTTGGCGTGCAGTGTGCCGCACCCGCCCTCGTGGCCGGTGTTCATCGCGGCCAGCATCTCCACGACCTCGCCGCCTCGGACCTCGCCGACCACCAGCCGGTCGGGGCGCATCCGCAGCGCCTGCCGGACCAGGGTGCGCAGGGTGATCTCTCCGGCACCCTCGATGTTGGGCGGCCGGGCCTCCAGCCCGACGACGTGCGGGTGGTCGGGGCGGAGCTCGGAGGAGTCCTCCACCAGCACCAGTCGCTCTGCGGTGCCGACGAGTCCGAGCAGCGCGGCCAGCAGCGTGGTCTTGCCGGAGCCGGTGCCGCCGCTGACCAGGAACGCCAGCCGGGCGTCGACGATCCGGTGCAACAGCTCGGCCACCTCGTCGGTGATCGTCCCCGACGCGACCAGCTCGTCGAGGGAGAAGCCCGACCGCCGCGGCACCCGGAGCGAGATCACCGTGCCCGGCCGGGCCACCGGTGCCAGCACGGCGTGGAACCGGGTGCCGTCGGCGAGCCGGACATCGACGTACGGCGTGGCGTCGTCGAGCCGTCGGCCGCCGAGCCCGGCAAGCCGCTGCGCGAGCCGACGCACGGCCTCCTCGCCGGGAAAGGTCACCTCGCTCGGCTCGAGCCCCTCGCCGCGGTCGAGGTAGACGCCGGAGGCGCCGTTGACGAGGACGTCGGTGACACCACGGGTGCGCAGCAACGGCTCGAGCGGCCCCGCGCCGACCACGTCGCGGCGCAGCGCCTCGTGCACCGCGAGCACCGTCGAGTCGCCGACCGGGCGGCCGGCGTCGCGCAGCGCGAGGGCGACCCGGTGCGGTGTCAGCTCGCCGGGATCGCTCGCCAACCGGTCGCGCACGGCGTCGACCAGCGCCGTGGGCACCTCACCCGCAGAGCCGGTCATGCCGCGACGGCCTCGATCGAGGAGGCGTGCGCGAGCACGGCCGAGCTGGCCCGGCCCAGCGGACCCCTCGGGGACCGGACCGGCCCGAGCCCGAGGTCGATCGCCTCGGCCAGGCGGCGCTGGTCGGCCATCGCGGTGACCACGCCGACGCCGGTCACCCGTCCGATCTCCCTCGGATCGAGCCCGTCGCCGCGAACCAGGAGTCGCAGCCCCGGGTGGTCGGGGAAGCGCGCGCACAGCCGCGCCGCGGAGGCGGTGCCGGCCACCGTCGGTATCACCACGACGAGCAGCAGGTCGCACCGCGCCGCCACCTCGGCGACCAGCGCATCGGTGCTGCGCGGCAGGTCGACCACGACGACGTCGTGGCCGCGCCGGGCAGCCGACAGCGCCTCGCGGACGGCGAACGCCTGCAGGCTGCCGGACGCGCCGGCGTACCACGACAGGACGCCGAGCGGGCCTCGGCGTGGCAACGCCTCGCGCAGCGACCGCGCGCTGAGCCGGCCGGTGGTCTGGCACAGCGCGTCCCAGCGGAAACCGTCGTGCATCTCCAGGCCGAGCACCCGGTCGATGCCCGGCCCGAGCGGGTCGCAGTCGATCACCACGGCGTCGCCGGACCGCGCCGCGACCTGGCCGATCGCGCACGCGAGGGTCGTGGCACCGGCGCCGCCCGAGCCGCCGAGCACGCCGATCATCAGGCCCCGCCGAGGTCCGGTGTCACCGAGGTCGGTCAGCGTCTCGACCAGCCAGGTGTCCGAACGCGGCAGCTCGTCGACGGCCTCCGCGCCGATCGCGACGGCGATGCGGAACACCTCGTCCGGCACCGGACCCGCGGCCACGATGTGCATCCGCGATCGCCGGCCGGGGTCGATCTGCAGCATCGGCGCGGCCTGGTCGACGCCGACCAGCACCAGTGGTGCTGTGCTCCAGGAGTGCAGGGCCGTCGCCGGATCGGGCGCGACCTCCGGCGTCACACCTGCGGCCGCCGCCAGCCGGAGCAGCTCGTCGAGCAAGGTCTGGTCGGAGGTGACGAAGAGCGGTGGGGTCATGTCGTCGACGATCCCCGGATCGTGGGATGGCCCATCGCACAAGGCCGAGCTCTGTGGACAACTCAGCGGCGGCGCCGGCCTGTGGACGTTTAGTGGGCGTCGGGAAGCGTGCCGAACCTGCGCAAGACGTGTTCGAGCGTGGAGGCGAGCAGTTCGTCGGTGGTCTCCCGGGTGGCCTCACCCCGCAACCAACGTCGGGTCGCGGCGCGATTCAGGCCGGTCCAGCACTCCAACGCGTAGCGCAGTCGCGGTGAGTCTTGGGCGATGTCGGCGTGGAAAGCCACGACCAGCGCGACGGCGCGCTGCACCAGGTCGGCAACCACGCGCCGCACGTCGGGGTCGGCGATGTCCTCGCCGGGTGCGATGGTGCCGAGGTAGATCGTGCGGTTCGCCTCGGTCCAGTCGAGCCAGCGCGAGACCGAGTCCGCCACCCGCGCTCGAGCGGTGCGGCCGACGGGCGGCCGCAGCTGATCCTCACGCCCGGCGGCGAGCCGCTGCAGCAGCGCGATGTAGACGTCCTTGCGACCGCCGAAGTAGTGGTGCACGAGTCCGCGCGCGACCCCGGCGGACTTTGCTACGTCCTCGATGGTGACCTCGTCGTAGCCGCGATCGGCGAACAGCGTGTTGGCGGCGTCGAGGATCTGGTCGCGCCGGGTGGCCGGGTCGAGGCGTTGGTACCTCCGCGGTGCGCTCATGGACGCCAGCGTACGTGGAATTGGCGATTCGTCAGCAGCCTTATTAGCATAGTGCCAACGAAGTCGCCTTGCCTTGCTAGGACACCTGCCCGCCACCGCAAGGAGCTTCCCCGATGCACAACACCGGCATGCGCCGCATGGTCATCGCGATGGCGATCACCGCCGCCCTCTGCGGAGCCATCCTCGTCGCGTCGGCGACCCAGTCCGATGCCGCCGCCTCCAACAGCGGGTGCATCACGCGTGGGAGTCGAACCACGTCAAGAAGGGCATGACGATCAACGAGCCCACAAGATCATCGGCGGCGCCGGCAAGCAGAAGATGCTCATGCCTGGCTACCCGGCCCTGGGCATCAAGGCCGAGCAGATCCGCGAGTATCGGCAGTGCGGATCCTTCCGGTTCAGCCAGGTCACCTACTCCTGCAAGGCCGGCAACTGGTTCGTGAAGTCGCAGTTCAAGTTCTTCATCTGACGGCACCGTCCGCCTGGTCCTCGCGATCAGTGCGCGCCGGAACGAGGGGTGCCGCTCTCTGGCGAGGCCGGGCTGGGGACAGTGGGTGGGCCTCTACGATTGCCGGCATGGCGCAGACCGCGGCCTTCTTCGATCTCGACAAGACGATCATCGCCAAGTCGAGCACGTTCGCCTTCTCCAAGCCTTTTCAGGCCGGAGGGCTGATCTCGCGCCGCGCCGTGCTCCGCTCCGCCTACGCCCAGTTCGTCTACCTCGTCGGCGGCGCCGACCACGACCAGATGGAGAAGATGCGGCAGTTCATGTCGCAGCTGTGCGCCGGGTGGGACGTCGCGACGGTCCGCGAGATCGTCGCCGAGACCCTGCACCACATCGTCGACCCACTGGTCTACGACGAGGCCGTCACGTTGATGGAGGAGCACCGCCTCGCGGGTCGTGACGTGGTGATCGTGTCGGCGTCCGGCACTGAGGTCGTCGAGCCGATCGGCGAGCTGCTCGGCGCCGACGACGTGGTGGCGTCGCGGATGGAGATCGAGGACGGCAAGTACACCGGCGAGATCAGCTACTACGCGTACGCCGAGGAGAAGGCCCGCGCGATCCGCGACCTCGCCGAGCAGCGCGGCTACGACCTCGCCGACTGCTACGGCTACAGCGACTCGGTGACCGACGTACCGATGCTGGAGGAGGTCGGCCATCCGCACGCGGTCAATCCCGACCGGGATCTACGCCGGATCGCGGCCGCCAAGGGGTGGCCGGTGCTGGTCTTCACGAAGCCGGTCGCGCTCCGCAGCAGGGTGCCGCTCCCGCCCGCCAAACCCACCCTTGCGGCTCTCGCAGTGGGTGGTGTGGTCGCCGTCGGAGGCGTCCTCTGGGCCAACGCGCGGCGCCGCCGACTCGGCGCCTGAGGCGTCTCGTCCTCGGCCCAAAAGTCAACCCTTGAACCCGCCCCCGGACGGGCGTAGAAACGGAGTCACAACTCCAAGAGCAGCACGTGATCCGGGTACCCACGCGGCGATCCACCCTTCCTACAGGGAGCCTGCACGCCGGGAACTGCCCGGGGCAGCAATTAGAGATGCACGCCTGGTAGCCATCGGTTCACGTGTCAGCGGTGGCACTCGAGATTCCTGTGAGAGCTCGGGTGCCACCTGCAAGTTTTGGAGGTTCACGCCCCGTCGCGAAGGGGGCTAGCCTCGGCGCCCGCGGCGAACGCCTCCGCGGCGTACAGCGCCCACGCGTGCGCGCCGGCGCGACCGCCCTCGGCGTACCCCTGCAGGTTGGACTCGTACGCCGCCCGGTTGGCGAGGTGCCCGGCCTCCGGCACCACGAGGGACTTCTCGTCGACGCCGCGCGCGGCGAGCACGAGCCGCTCGGCGGCCCGGGCGACGATGCCGTTGTGGGAGGCGAACGGCGCGGCGGTGAGCAGCTCCGCGTGCACCATGGCAGCCGTCAGCAGCGCCGGCACCTCGGTGCTCGCGACCAGCGCCTGGGCGACGCCCTGCACCCGCTCTGCGGCCTCGTCGCCCCGTGGGCGGCCGAGCTGGTCCTCGTCGACGGACCCCGCCCCGGCGAGCGCGTGCAGCCGGGCCAGCGCCTGGAGCGGCGAGCGGTTGACGACGGGGACCAGCGACAACAGCTCGGTCGACACCCGCAGCGCGGCCTGTGCGGTGTCGTCGCCCGCGCCCTCACGGACCGCGGCGAGCGACGATGCCGAGCCCTCCAGCACCGCGCTGGCGTGGGCGCCCCTGAGCAGCGACTCGGCGGTCAGGTCGGGGGAGGTACGGCGGAGCCCGCGGTCGCGCAGCAGCACGTCGATGCCGTCCCGCGCGGCGGCGTACGCCGATGGCACGCCCTCCAAATTCACCAACCAGGCAAGGGGATCCGCGGGCATGGCGGAACCTTAGCGACGACCTTCAGCGGGTAACCTCGCGGTGATGGACGACCAGCAGCGACAGGCCCGATCGTTCGGCGGAGTCGCCGAGGCCTACGAGCGCGGACGGCCCTCCTACCCTCGCGATGCGGCCGCCTGGTTGACCTCCGACGAACCGCTGGCCGTGCTCGAGCTCGGCGCCGGCACCGGCAAGCTCACCGAGCAGCTGGTGGCGCTCGGTCACGACGTCCACGCCACCGACCCCGACCCCGCGATGCTCGAGATCCTGAAGTCGCGGCTCCCCGGCGTACGCACCAGCGAGGCGGTCGCCGAGGAGATCCCCGGCCCTGACGGGATGTACGACGTCGTGGTCGGCGCGCAGTGCTTCCACTGGTTCGACTTCGACCGGGCGGTGCCCGAGATCGTGCGGGTGCTCAAGCCCGGCGGCTCGGTGGCGCTCGTGTGGAACCAGCGTGACGAGCGGATCCCGTGGGTGCGCCGGCTCGGCAAGATCATCGGCACCTCGGAACAGGTCGACGACCCGAGCGAGATCCTCAAGCAGTCGCTGCGGTTCCTCTACGTCGAGACCGAGACGTTCAAGCACTGGCAGCAGGTCGACCGCGACTCCATCCAGGACCTGGTGCGCTCCCGCTCGGCCATCGCCGTACTGGATGAGGAGTCGCGCGCGGCCAAGCTGGCGGAGCTGCTGGCGTTCTACGACGAGTACGGCCGCGGCATGGACGGCATGCAGCTGCCCTACCTCACCCGCTGCTTCCGCGCCCGCGTGATCAAGACCCGGGCTGAGTCGGCGCCAGAGCCGGCGGCCGATTCCGAGGCGCCGGCCGAGCCGCCGACCGACGACGACAGCGGGACCCTGCTCATCGACTTCCGCTGAGGTCGACCCCCGCACCGCCCCAATTGGCGCGATCGCGCGGTCCGGGACGGGCCGCGGGCTCCCCACTTGTCTCAGACAGCGCGATCGCGCGGTCCGGGACGGGCCGCGCGCTCCCCACCTGTCTCAAACAGCGCGATCGCGGCGTTCCGGCAGCCGACCTCAGGCCCCGAACCGCCCCCGCGCCTCGACCGGGATCAGCGGCTTCTCCTTGCGGGCGCTGATCTCCTGCACGGCCCAGGTGTTGCCGTCGGGGTCGGCGAAGCCGAAGAACGTGCCGCCGTCGTCGGGCGCGATCACCTGGATCTCGGAGCACTCCAGGCCGCGCTCGACCATCGCCGCCCGCGCGGCCGCGGCGTCGGCGACGACGAGCTGCAGGCTCTTCATCGACCCGGGCTCCATCAGCGTCTGCGGGGGCAGGTCGCCGAACACGATCGAGCAGCCCGAGCCCGGCGGAGTGAGCTGGACGACGTGCATGTGCTCGTTCTTGGTGTCGTGGTCGAGGTTGAACCCGACCTTGTCGCGGTAGAACTCCACCGCCCGGTCGATGTCGCTGACGGGGAGGACGACCACTTCGAGGGTCATGTCCATGCTGATGCCTTCTCTCGTTGAGTGGGTGGGCGCAAGGTCAGACCGGCAGAGCTACTCAACTCATCGGTTGATCAACGTCGTTCGCAAGCATGACGCTCAACGCCCACGCGCCGGCCCGTGCATGCCCCGGCGCCCTGCGGAGACTTCCCGGTCCCGAGATTTCTGGGAGGGTACGTCGCATGGCGCGGCCATGGCGCAGGACTCACCTCGGCACCGAGGCCGATCGGGCGACGTTCCGGACCCTGCACCGCGCCTCCCTCGCCTCGCCGGCTCTGCGCGAGGGGCTGACCGAGGAGAGCGCGGACCGGTCGGTGCGGCACCTGCGGGTGCTGCTCGGTACGCCGGCGGTGGCGCTCACCGACACGGCCGGCGTGCTCGCGTGGGACGGGCAGGGTGACCACCACGCCGAGCAGCTGCCGCACCTGGTCGCAGGCACCCTCGACCGCGGGCACACCCGCAGCTTCGACCGCAGCGACCTGCGCTGCGGGGAGCAGGGGTGTCCGATCCGCACG
>DASTDJ010000206.1:0-8520 GCA_035710425.1 Nocardioides sp. | reverse complement strand
CCGTCGTTGTCCTTGTTGCGCAACCCGATCTTGTTGCCGAGCCAGACCAGCGGGTCGTACTTGCGGTCCGCGACCCGCTCCTTCATCGGGATGATCGGGTTGTCGGTGATCTTGATGCCCTCGGGGCAGACCTCGGTGCAGCACTTGGTGATGTTGCACATCCCGATGCCGGCAGCCTCCTGCGCGAGCTGGCGGCGGTCGTGGGTGTCGAGGGGGTGCATGTCGAGCTCGGCGTACCGCAGGAAGAAGCGGGGTCCCGCGAACGACTTCTTGTTGTCCTCGTGGTCACGGACGACGTGGCAGGTGTTCTGGCACAGGAAGCACTCGATGCACTTGCGGAACTCCTGGCCCCGCTCCACGTCGATCTGCGCCATCCGGCGCTTGCCGTCGGCGTCCCGCGGCCCGAGCTCGGCGTACGGCAGCTCCTTGGCCTTCTCGTAGTTGTAGGAGACGTCGGTGACCAGGTCGCGGATCACCGGGAACGTGCGCATCGGGGTGACCGTGATCGTCTGCGACGGCTCGAAGTCGGAGAGCCGGGTCATGCACAGCAGGCGGGGCTTGCCGTTGATCTCCGCCGAGCAGGACCCGCACTTGCCGGCCTTGCAGTTCCAGCGGATCGCGAGGTCGCCGGCCTGGGTGGCCTGGAGCCGGTGCAGGGCGTCGAGGACCACCTCGCCCTCGGACACCTCGACGGTGTAGTCGGCGAGCTCACCCTTGTCCTGGTCGCCCCGCCAGACGCGCATCTTCAGGTCGTAGCCCATGGCCGCTCAGCTCTCCTCGAAGTACTTCTTGAGCTCGTCCGGCATCACCGGCAGTGGCTTCTCGTCGAGCACCACCCCGTCGCCGCTGTCGTTGAGGGTGACGATGAGGTTCTTCTTGCCCCAGACGTCGTGGTCGGTCTGCGGGAAGTCGTCGCGGGTGTGGCCGCCGCGGGACTCCTCGCGCGCCAGCGCGGCCCGCGCGATCGACTCCGAGACGATCAGCATGTTGCGCAGGTCGATCGCGAGGTGCCAGCCCGGGTTGTACTGCCGGTGACCCTCGACCACCATCGACTTGGCCCGTTCCTTGAACGCCTCGATCTCCTTCAGGGACTGCTCGAGCTCCTCGCCGGTGCGGATGATCCCGACCAGGTCGTTCATCGACTGCTGCAGGTCCTGCTGGATCGTGTAGGGGTTCTCCCCGCCGTCGACCTCGAAGGGCGCCAGCGCGCTGTGGGACGCGGCCTTGACGTCGTCGTCGGCGACGGTCGGCCGCGCGTCCCCGAGACCGGAGGCGTACGCCGTAGCCGCCTCGCCGGCCAGCTTGCCGAAGACCAGCAGGTCGCCGAGGGAGTTGCCGCCCAGCCGGTTGGAGCCGTGCATGCCGCCCGAGCACTCGCCGACGGCGTACAGGCCGGTGACCGCGCTCTCCTGGGTGTCGGCATCGACCTCGACGCCGCCCATCACGTAGTGGCAGGTCGGACCGATCTCCATCGGCTCCTGGGTGATGTCGACGTCGGCCAGCTCCTTGAACTGGTGGTACATCGACGGCAGCCGCTTGCGGATGAACTCCGGCGAGCGCCGGGACGCGATGTCCAGGAAGATGCCGCCGTGCGGTGACCCGCGGCCCGCCTTGATCTCGGAGTTGATGGCCCTGGCGACCTCGTCACGAGGCAGCAGCTCGGGTGGCCGGCGGTTGCTCTTCTTGTCCTCGTACCAGCGGTCCGCCTCCTCCTCGTTGTCGGCGGTCTCCGCCTTGAAGAACTCGGGGATGTAGTCGAACATGAACCGCTTGCCCTCGGAGTTCTTGAGGATGCCGCCGTCGCCGCGCACCGACTCCGTGACCAGCAGCCCTTTCACCGACGGCGGCCAGACCATGCCGGTCGGGTGGAACTGGACGAACTCCATGTTGATCAGCGCCGCGCCGGCGCGCAGGGCCAGGGCATGGCCGTCGCCGGTGTACTCCCACGAGTTCGAGGTGACCTTGAACGACTTGCCGATGCCGCCGGTGGCCAGGATCACCGCCGGCGCCTCGAAGGTGACGAACCGGCCGGTCTCGCGCCAGTAGCCGAAGGCGCCCGCAATACGGTCGCCGTCCTTCAGGAGGTCGGTGACCGTGCACTCCATGTAGACGTCGATGCCGAGCTGGACGGTGCGCTGCTGGAGGGTGCGGATCATCTCCAGCCCGGTGCGGTCACCCACGTGGGCGAGCCGCGCGTAGCGGTGGCCACCGAAGTCGCGCTGCGAGATCAGGCCGTCCTCGGTGCGGTCGAACAGCGCTCCCCAGTCCTCGAGCTCCTGGACCCGCTCCGGCGCCTCCTGCGCGTGCAGCTGCGCCATCCGCCAGTTGTTGAGCATCTTCCCGCCACGCATGGTGTCGCGGAAGTGCACCTCCCAGTTGTCCTCCGGCCAGCGGTTGCCCATGGCGGCAGCGATCCCGCCCTCCGCCATCACCGTGTGGGCCTTGCCCAGCAGGGACTTGCAGACCACGGCGGTCCGCGCGCCGGCCTCGTGCGCGGCGATGGCGGCGCGGAGGCCCGCCCCGCCCGCGCCGATGACGACGACGTCGTACTGGTGCCGCTCCGGGCCACCGGCCGCGTCGCCGGCCATCTCGTTGCCAGTCATGGGGTGCCGAGTGCTCTCGGTCGACATCAGAAGAACCTCACGTCCTCGATCGTTCCGTTGGCCAGCAGGAAGATGTAGAGGTCGACCAGCGCCACGGAGAAGAGGGAGACCCACGCGTACCTCGCGTGGTTGGCGTTCAGCTTGGACACCCAGGTCCACAGGCGGTACCTGACCGGGTGCTTCGAGAAGTGCCGCAGGCGGCCACCGGTGATGTGCCGGCACGAGTGGCAGGACAGCGTGTAGAGCCAGATGTAGACGACGTTGATCGCCATCAGCACCGTGCCCAGGCCCATGTGGCCCCACTCGTGGTCCTCGTTGCGGAACGCCAGCACCACGTCGAAGGTGAGGATGCAGGCGACCGCCACCGCGGCGTACCAGAAGTAGCGGTGGACGTTCTGCAGGATCAGCGGGAACCGGCTCTCACCGGAGTAGGAGCCGTGCGGCTCGGCGACGGCGCAGGCCGGCGGGGAGAGCCAGAAGGCCCGGTAGTAGGCCTTGCGGTAGTAGTAGCACGTCATCCGGAAGCCCAGCGGGAAGATCAGGATGATCAGGGCCGCCGAGAGCGGCCATCCGGCGAACGGCTGGCCGAAGTCCGAGGAGCCCTCGACGCAGTCGCCCAGGCAGGGTGAGTAGAACGGCGAGAGGTAGGGCGACGAGTAGTAGTCGGTCCCCATGAACGCCCGGACCGTGGCGTAGACGACGAACGCCGAGAACACCACGAACGTCGTCAGCGGGGTCAGCCACCAGCGGTCGTCTCGGAGGGTCTTCTCCTCGATCTGCGCCCTGGTCGGGCCGTGCACCCCAGTCGTCATTGACACCCTTCCGTCGGTGAGACGTGCTGAGTCTGCACACTCGGGGCCGGTTGTGAAAGGGAACACAGCCCGGTGTGAAAGTGCCCACATTTCTCGCTGTTCATGTGGCTGCCACTCCGGCGTCGCGGTCGCGTCGCCCGCCGGAGGCACGTTGGGGACATGCGGATCGCGCTGGTGACCGAGACCTTCTACCCCGCCACCGACGGCACGACCACGACCCTCAAGGCGGTGGCCGACCGGCTGGTCGACACCGGCCACCAGGTGATGGTCGTGGCACCCGGACCCGGCATCGGGTCGTACCGCGGCTGCCCCGTCGTCCGGATCCGTCCCCTGGAGCCGGCCGGCACGCAGGTGCGCGACGCGCTCGACGGCTTCCGCCCCGACCTCGTGCACGTCACCTCCCCCGGCACGCTGGGGCGCAAGGCCCTCAAGCACACCCGCCGCAACGGCATCGCGTCGGTGGTCGTCGAGCAGGGCGCGGCGCTGGACGTGGCCGCCGACTACTGGCGCGCCAAGGTGGCCGACCGCGCCGACGCGGTGCTCGTGACGTCGTCCTGGATGGTCGACCGGATGGCCGAGTTCGGGGTCGACGCGCGGCTCTGGCAGCCCGGCGTCGACACCGACGCCTACACCCCCGCGCTGCGCGACCAGTGGCTGCACGACGCCTGGTCCCTGAGCCGGTCGGTGGACGGTCCCCGGGTCGTGGTGGGGTACGTCGGGGGCCTGCACAAGCGCCACGGCGTACGCCGGCTGGCCGAGGTGGCCACGATCCCCACCGTCCGCCTGGTCGTGATCGGCAGCGGTCCGCAGCGCGACTGGCTCGACGCCCGCGCGCACGACGCCAAGCTGGTGGGCCCGTTGCAGACCGGCGACCTCACGATCGCCCTGCCGAGCCTCGACGTGGTGGTGCACCCCGGCGAGCACGAGACCTGCTGTCACGCGCTCCGTGAGGCGGCCGCCAGTGGGGTGCCGGTGGTCGCGCCGAGGTCGGGCGGCGCGCGCGATGTCGTCCGTCACCTCGAGAGCGGGCTGCTCTACGACCCGCGGGATCCCCGCGACCTGCGCCGAGCTGTCACCGCCGTGGTGGCCGACCGGCACCGGTCGCTGCTCGGCAAGCGGGGCCGCGAGCTCGCGGAGCTGCGCACCTGGACCGACGCAGTCGACGAGCTCGTGACGGCGCACTACGCGGTCAGCGTCCCCGCCCGGTAGGACGGCTCTCTCTATGATCCGGGGGTGAGCTCGGCCTCGGAGATCCTCGAACGCGACACCGAGCTGGAGCGGATCGCCACCGCGCTCGACTCCGCCAGCAAGGGCGCCGGCCGGGTGGTGGTGGTCGAGGGCGTCGCCGGGATCGGGAAGACCCGGCTGGTCCAGGAGACCCGCGACCTGGCGCGACTGCGTGGCTTCGGCCGGCTGCAGGCCACCGGCGACGAGACCGAGACCTCGATGGCGTGGGGCGTCGTCCGGCAGATGGTGGAGCGCTCGGTCTCGCGCTACAGCGGAGAGGTCCGCGAGGCGATCCTCGCCGGGCCGGCCGGCGCCGCGCTGCAGGCGCTCGACGTGGCGCCGGATGCCACGGCAGGCGACGCCGAGATCGCCCGCACCCTGCACGCGCTCTGGTGGGTGGCCATCGACCTGTCCGCCTCCCGCCCGCTGCTGATCACCGTCGACGACGCCCAGTGGGCCGACCAGCCGTCGCTGCGGTTCCTGGGCTACCTGGCCCGTCGGGTCGCCGACCTGCCGATCGCGCTGGTCGTGGCCACCCGTCCGCCCAAGGGCGGCACCGGACCCCTGACCGAGCTCACCGTTTCGCCGTACGTCGAGCGCCTGCTGCCCGAGGCGCTCTCGCCCGTCGCGGTGGCGGCCTTCCACACCCCCGACGGCGTGACGCCGTGCCCCGAGGTGGTCGCCGCGATGCACGCCGCCTGCGGCGGCAACCCGTTCCTCACCGGCGCGCTGCTCGACGAGCTGGTCAATGCCGGGCACAACGTCGGGCTGCCGGCCACGGCCGAGGCGATCACCGGTCTCGGGCCCGCGACGATCTCCCGGGCGATGCTGAGCCGACTGTCCGAGCCGGCCCTCACGCTGGCCGGGGCCGTCGCCGTGCTGGGCCTGCACGCCAGCCCGTGGCTGGCCGGGCAGGTGGCCCGGCTCGACGCCGACGGGCTCAGCGACGCGGTCGACGCACTGGTCCACGCCAACGTCTTCGTGGGCGGGGTCGACGGGGTCACGTTCGTGCACCCCGTGATCCGCGAGGCCACCCTGGCGGCGCTGGGCCCCCTGCAGGTCGCTGCGCTGCACGGACGCGCGGTCGCCGCGCTGCACACCCAGCACGCGCCGGCCCGGCAGCTCGCACCGCACCTGCTGATCGCGCCGGTCGGCACGCTCCCGGAGGCAGCGGACGTGCTCGTCCACGCCGCCGCCGAGTCCACGGCCGCGGGCGACCACGAAGCCGCGACCGCCGCCCTGCAGCGCGCACTGACCGAACGCCCCGGCGACCCGACCATCCGCGCCCGCCTCGGCCCGAGCCTGCTGCACTCGGGGCGCCCCGATGACGCACGCACCCACCTGCTCGCCGCCGCCGAGGCCGCGGACGACGCCCGGAAGCGCGCCGAGCTCCTCGCCGGCGCGGCCACCGCCACCCCGCAGCAGCACGGACCGGAGGCCGCCGTGGCCGAGCTCGTGACGACGCTCGGCGGCTGGCCGTCGGTGGCCGAGGAGCCGGCGCGGCTGGTGCTGGAGGCCCGGCTCGGGGTGCTGAGGTCGTTCGTGCCGGCCCAGCGTCGGGTCGCCGCCGAGCACCTCCACCAGTTCGCCGGGCTCGCCGGTGACAGCCCCGAGGCCCGGTCTCTGCTCGCCCTGCTCGCCCAGCGGGGGCGCTACCACAGCGACCCGCACCTGGAGGTCGCCGACTACGCCCGGCGCGCGCTCGCCGACGGCGCGCTCTTCGACGACGCCGCCCGGGGTGGCGGGCTGGTGAGCTGGGTGCTGGCGATGATGTCGCTGATCACCGCCGAGGGCATCGAGGAGGGCCGTGCCGAGTACGCCCGCGCCCGGCTCCGGGTCAACCGCGGCGGCTCCCCCGTCGACTTCGCGATGGTGGTCAACGCCAGCATGCTGCTGGCCTGGCGGACCGGTGACGTGACGGCCACCGAGTCCGACGCCGAGTCGATCCTGGCCGCGATCCGCGACGAGCCCGTGGGGCCGGAGGTGGTGTCGCTCCGAGCGACCGCCACGAACTTCGCCTGCTACACCGCGATGGAGCGGCGCGACCTCGAGGGCGCCAAGCGGCTGCTCGCCGCGTTCGACGACGCCGACGGCGACGTCCACGTGGTCCCCAGCGTCTGGCTCCACGAGATCAGGTCCCGGGTCTCGCTGGCCGCCGACGACCCCCACGGGGCGCTGCGGCACCTCGACACGCTGCAGCGCGAGCTCGACGAGCTGGGCGTCGACCCGGCCACGCTGGCCTGGCGGCTGCCCGCGGCGATCGCCCGGTCGAGGACCGGGGACGACGAGACCGCGAGGACCCTGCTGACCGAGCAGGTCGAGCTGGCGGGTCGCTGGGGGTCGCCCACCGACCTCGGCGCCGCGCTCCGCGTGGCCGCGAGGTTCGAGCCCGACGCCGAGGTGCGCGCCGAGAGACTGGCCGAGGCCGTCGCGGTGCTGGGGACGGGGCATGACCGGCTCGAGCACGCCAAGGCGCTGACCGACCAGGCCGAGACCTGGCGGGCGCTCGGGCGGCGTACCGACGCGCGCGCCGGGCTCAACGCCGCCGCCGAGATGGTGGAGGCGTGCGGCTCCCCCGCCGTACGCGACCGGATCGCTGCGGCGCTCGAGGCCATCGGCGACCGGCCCCGCCGGGCCGTCGCGCTGGGGGCCGAGTCGCTCACCGCCAGCGAGCGGCGGGTGGCCAGCCTGGCCGTCGAGGGACGCAGCAACAGGGACATCGCCCAGGAGCTGTTCGTGTCCCCGAAGACGGTCGAGAACCACCTCGGCCGGGTCTACTCGAAGCTCGGCATCGGCAACCGCCGCGAGCTGGCCGGGGCCCTCGCCTAGGGGTCCCCGGACGTGAGGGACGCCTCATCCCTGACGTTTCTCACACGCCCGTGGTCGGTGTCGAGGCCCCGGCAGCGGTAGCGTGCGACCGTGGCTACGCCAAGCACCCCCACCCGCCCGTCGTTGGTCAAGGGTTCGCGCGCTGCACGGTCGACCATCGCCCTGAAGATGCTGATGGCCGTCACCGGCATCATCTTCATCGCCTACGTGCTGGCGCACATGTACGGCAACCTCAAGGCCTTCGCGGGTCACGACTCCTTCAACGAGTACGCACATCACCTGCGGGTGCTCGGCGAACCGCTGCTCCCGTACGAAGGATTCCTCTGGATCATCCGCGCGGCCCTGATCGTCTCGGTGGTCGTGCACATCGCGTGCGCGCTGGCCCTGTGGCGGCGGGCCAAGGCCGCACGCTCGGTGCCGTACGTCGTGAAGAAGAACAAGCACTCGACGTTCTCCTCGCACTGGATGCGCTGGGGCGGGATCGCGCTGCTGCTCTTCATCGTGTGGCACCTGCTGAACTTCACCATCGTCAAGGTCAACCCGCAGGGCGGGGAGACGAACGACCCCTACAACCTGCTGGTCGAGACGTTCGACCTCTGGTGGATGACGCTGATCTACCTGGCCGCGCTGCTCGCGCTGGGCCTGCACCTGCGGCACGGCGTCTGGAGTGCCGCTCAGACGCTCGGGCTCACCAACAACGAGAAGGCCCGCCGCAACGCCAACGTGCTCGGCTACGGCTTCGCGATCCTGATCGCGGGCGGCTTCTCCCTCGTGCCGATCTTCGTCCTCGCCGGCGTCATCGAGAAGTGAGGCTGACATGACCGACAAGCCCGACATGCCCGACACCACCACGACCTTCGACCCCTCCCAGACCACCTCGGCCGAAGAGGCCTACGACGACGCCGTCGGCTACTACGTCGACGGCGACCCGATCGCCGACACCAAGGCACCCTCCGGTCCGCTGGAGGAGCGCTGGGGCACCCGGCAATTCGAGGCCCGGATCGCCAACCCCGCCAACCGCCGCCGGCTCTCGGTGATCGTGGTCGGCA